>CACXGW010000025.1 GCA_902767325.1 uncultured Ruminococcus sp. | reverse complement strand
TCGCCGCATTTTGAGCAGGTGTAGGTTTTTACGCCGGAAGATGTAGAACCGGCGTTCCAGCTGTGGCTCCACGAGCCGCCCTTGCACACCGTGACGCTCGTCGCGGTTGCAAACGTCGGCGCGCTGCTCGAAACCGTGGACGGCCAAGACGCCATTATATAGTTGACATTCTTCGGCAAAGAATAGCTGAAAACTACGCTGCCGTTCGCGCTTGTGTTGATGATCTTTCCGGCGGAATAGCTTGTTGAGCTTGTGGCGTACTTTTGATTGCTGCCGAACCAGCCGGACTGCGCGGAACCGTCTGTTCCGGCGGTGCCCGCCGTGAAGATAGTCGCGCCGTCTACCGTAACGGTGCCGTCCGCGTCGAGAGCGGAGTTGTCGCCGCCGGACTGCATACTGAACACTGCCTGCGTGCCGCCGTACAGATAAAGCCCGCCGTTGGAATCGAGGCCGTCGCCGGAGCAGTTTACATACAGGTCTCCGCCGTATATATAAATGTTATAGTCGCCTGTTGAGGAGGAACCGCCGCCGGGTTGAGTTCCACCGCCGGGTTGCGTGCCGCCGCCGGGGTTGAAGCCGCCTCCGGGCTGATTGCCGCCGGGACCGCCTCCTCCGGGATTGAAGGTGTTGCCTCCGCCCGCGCCGGGATCGGTTCCGCTGCTGCTGCCGCCCGCGGCGTTGACGCCGTCGTCACTCGCGACCACATAAAAGCGTCCGGAATAAATGTATACCGTGCCGCCCTCGAGTCCTTCATAAGAGTTGTTGATCGTCACGTCGGGATCGCGCTCATAGCCGCCCTCGGTGCCCAGAATCAGCGAGGTGTCGCCGTGCATACCGTCGTCGCCCGTCCGGATGGTGAAGGTGCCGCCGGTAACCGTTGCGTACGCGTCGGAATGGACAGCGTCGTCGCCGGTATTTAATGTAAAGGTGCCGCCCGTGATGTTGAGTTCGGGTTCAAGTCCTGCCTCAGCGGCGCGGTCGCCGGAGGCTTTCAGACCCTTGCAGCTGTAGGAATTCGCCAGCGTGTCGTTCCATACGCTGTAGCCCTTCCATGTTTGGATATCAAACGTGCCGCCGTTGATGTTCAGCGCTGTGTCCGCTTGTATGCCGTCGCCGTCAACGTCGATGTCAAAGGTGCCTCCGTTGATGGTGACTTTTCCCGCGGACTCTGTGTCGATGGTCGTTCCCTCGGTTTCGTTCGTCGCGTCGGGAGCGCTCTTTATGCCGTCGTTCACGGCTTTTATGACATATGTTCCCTGATTTATTACGATGCTGCCGTCGCAGGCGATGCCGTTGTTTGCCGCCGCGCCGGAGGTCGTCGCGCCGTAGTATTTTCCGCTGCCGCTGACATTTATAGTGCCGCTCTGGTTAAAGATAAGCGAAGCCGTGGAGCCGCCCTTGATGCCGTTCTTCGCGTTCGCAACGATATTCAGATTGCCGCTGCCGCAGAATGTCACGGAAGAACCGCTCTTCACCTTGATCGCCGCACCTTCGAATGCCTCCGAAACGGTCGTATCGGTCGAGGTCTCGTTTGACGGGTCCTCGTTGTCGGTGAGGGTCGAAGTGCCCTCAAGATGGATATTTACCGCCGCCGACTTTTTGACGACGATCGGCGCCGTCGCCAATGATGTGAGCGTAAGGTCATCCAGAATGAGCGTGACGTTGCTCAGACTTTTGCCGACGACGATCGAGCCATCAGAACAGCTTCCGCTGATCCGGTAAGTTCCCGCCGCCGTAATGGTCAGCGTTGTTCCATCGATGGTGTAGCCGCTGCCGGCGGAAGTCTCGGCAATCGAACTGTCCGAGAAGGTCAGCACCGCGCTTTGTTCGGCGCTGACTGCGACCGACGAATCCGTGTCGACCGCCGCCGCCGAAACGGATACGGTGAAGGTCAATACAAGCGCCAGTGCAAGTATCGTTGATAGGATTTTCTTAGTCATAATAAAGCTCCTCTCATTTTTTGACTATTTCTTTTGGATCGAACACGATATGATCCTTTACAATAGCATTGTAGAACGGAAACCTTAAAAAACCTTTAAAAATAATAAAAAATTTTTCATCCGTCGGCAAAGATCACAGCAGTTTGTTCATACCTTCGAGGATCACCGGGTGACCGTCCCGTATCCGCAGCAGAATCTGACCTGATTTGATATTACGCGAAAAAATTAATCCCTGCTTTTGTTCATTGTTACGTCTCCGAAAATCCCGATTCTTTCGTTTTATGATAACAGATAAGTAAAGCTTTGTCCGCATAATATCCCCGTCGGCGATAAACTCAACCGCCGGTTGAATTTATCTCCGACACGTCGCTTGTTTTCAAGCATCGCGTATGCTATAATGGCATTAAAGAGGAAAATCTGCACCGGAGGAATGAACTATGAAAAAGCTTTTGGGAATCGTGTTATCCGCGGCTTTGATCTGCTTTCTGACCGCCTGCGCGCAGCAGCCGGCATCACAGACAAGCGAAAAAGAGACCGTTCCGGTTTCCGCAAACCTGTCCAAAACGGATATGACCAAGTGGAAATACAACGAGGATAACGACTTTTATTATCAAACGGAGATCGCATACTGCGAAACACCCGCCGATAAAAACTACGAGCAGCTTGCGTTATTTGTCCCCGCCGCGTATATGGACGCCGCCAAAAACAACGACGGCACCTATACCTGCACGCTTAACGAAACCGCGGAGATAAACGGCTATACCGCGGGCGACGCTCCCATTGTGATGGCTGTTGAAACGCCCGGATACCACGCCGCGGAGCCAATGACCGAAAGCGTTATGAACGAAAACCCGATCATCAACGAAATAATATCGGAGTATATATCTCAGGGCATGGTTTTTGTTTATCCCGGCTGCCGCGGCATTGAGGAAGGCGTTCCCGCGGGAGTCACCGACCTGAAGGCGGCTGTCCGGTATATCCGCTACTGCGACGACGTGATCGCCGGCGACGCGGAGAGCGTTTTTGTGTCGGGAACGAGCGGAGGCGGCGCGCAGGCGGCGGTCCTGGGAGCGTCCGGCGACAGCGAGCTTTATGATCCTTATCTCAAAGCCATCGGCGCGGTTCAGGGTGTGTCCGACGCGGTCAAAGGCTCGATGGATTGGTGCCCGATAACAAGCCTCGACACCGCGAACGCGGAATACGAGTGGATGATGGGATGCACGCGTCCCAAGCGTTCCGGGGAGGAGCAAACTATTTCCGACAAACTGGCGGCAGCGTATGCCGACTATGTCAACAGCGCGGGCTTCACCGACGAGAACGATAACGCCCTGACCCTTACGGAATCCGAAAACGGTATTTATCAGGCGGGAAGCTATTACGAATATATCAAAAGCGTTATCGAAAAATCGCTCAACAACTATCTTGCCGACAATGATTTTTCCGACCCGTCTCTGCACAATTCTTACGGAAGCGCCCAGGGCTACATCGACGAGCTGAACAAGGACAGCAAGTGGGTCACCTACGACAAAAACACGAACACCGCCGCGATAACAAGCGTCGCGGATTTTGCCAAGGCGTGCAAAAACGCATCCGACCTTATCGTAGCGTTTGACCAGCCGCAGAGCGAGAACAATCTTTTCGGCTGCGGCGACGGAAAAAGCTCTCATTTCGACAGCATTCTCGCGGGGATCCTGACCGAAATGAACAGCGAATACGCCTCCGATTACAACACCGATCTGGCTAAGACCGATTCCTTCGGAAATACCGTTGCGCAGCGGGTGGATATGTACTCGCCGCTGTATTATCTTATGAAGAGCCGCGGCGGTTACGGCAAATCCACGGTCGCCAAATATTGGCGCATCCGTTCCGGCATCGAGCAGTCCAACACCTCGCTGACGACCGAGGTGAACCTTGCCCTCGCCCTTGAGCACTGCGACGGCGTGGAAGGCGTTGACTTTGAAACGGTTTGGGGCGAAGGTCACACCGAAGCCGAACGCACAGGCGAAAGCATTGAAAACTTTATCAAATGGATTAACGACTGTATGAAAGGATAACGCAGGAGCAAAATGAAAAGAGCACTTTCGGTTTTTCTGACAATTGCCGTGATCACCGTTTTGTTTACGGCTTGCGGCGCCGGGCAGGAAAAAGCGAAATATCCCGACACGCACACGCTGTATTTCAAAGACAGCTTAAAAAGCGGAAAAGCGACCGTAACCTTCTTTAACAGCGCAAGCGGAAAAAGCGAAGACGTTGAAATGAAGAAAATCAGCGAGGACGGCGACTCCTTCACCTTCTCCTGCGAAGGGAACTGCGCTTTATACAATATGGCATACATAACCTGCGGCGATGAAAAGACAAGGGAATTCGCCTTTAACCCGTGCGTCAGCGGATGGTACAGAACAAAGGACGATTTTTTGCCCTATACGCAGGGAGAGGAGATCGACTATTCCCCTGATTTTGAAAAAATCACGCTTACGGGTCACGGCTATGAAAAGAAAATCTATATCTGGAAGCCCGACGGCTATGACGCCGACTCCGCCGAAAAGTATTCTGCACTGTATGTCATCGACGGTCAGTTTCTGACATTTATCAATGATTACGGTCAGGTTTTGAATGACTGTGCCGTCGTGACCGACCAGGTCAAGGCTATGAACTCCGCAACGGGTCATAAAACGATCGTCGTGGCGATCGACAACGTCGGAACGCGCGATTACGAGCTTTTGCCCGATATAGGCGATTCATTCATTGAAAAGGAATTTGAAAGCAAAAACGGCACCCGGTACGAAGACGAATTCGACAGTATGGACGGCACACAGTTCGCGGACTTTGTCGCAAACACGCTGGTGCCGTATGTCCAAAAGAATTACAACGTCTATACCGACAGGCTGCACACGGCTGTTGTCGGCGCCTCACTGGGCGGTATCGAGTCCTTTTACATCACGGCGGAATATCCGGAAATATTCGGCACGGGCGGAGCGTTTTCGCCGTCGTTCTGCGCATTTGATCCGGATGTCTGGGAGCAATATCTCGGCGAAAAGAGCTTTGATGATAATTGTCCGTTTATGTACCTTTACACAGGCTCGGATGACGACGATGTGGGTCCGTTTGTTTCCGAAATGAATGACCGCCTGAAAAAAATGGGTTATCCGGAAGATAAGCTCGTGTTTCACTTCAACGAAAAGGGCGCTCACGGCGGAGCGTTTTGGCGCAGCTATTTCTCAGAGTTTCTGACCGCGATGGTCTGTCAACAGATCAAGCCCTTGCAAACAAATGATTGATCGTTTTTTTACGTTAAAAAGCCTCCGCTTGGATTTTCAAGCGAAGGCTTTTTTAGTTTTTCAGTCTGTTGCCGAAGCCAGGATAACAACAAAGCGGTCAAGGCTTTTGTCGAAAACAGTCAGGCACAGCGTTCCCCACCACTCGTGACCGTCGTCGAAGTATTCCGACCAGTCGGTTGTCCATTTATATACCTCGAGCCCGTCGGTCCCGCTCGGGAAAAGGGCTGAATTGACCCTGACAAAATCCTTTCCGCTGTAGTCATTCTCGTGCGGAGGATATAAAAATGCCTTTTGGTAATTGACTCCCTTTTCCGGATGATCCTGTGAGAATAAATCATCAACATCTATCTTCTCGGCGTCAGCCTTTCCGACGTCATAACGCCATATCGCCCCGTCGTTTTCATCGGCAAATAATTCGCGGCAAGCCCGCGCAAGCGCCTTCCGGTGAGCGCCCAAGCCAACGCCTGCGTCCTCGTTTTTTACAATACAGTAATCGATCACGAGGTCGGGATATTCGGCGATAAGCGAGCGAAAAGCTTCGTCCCTTATTATTCCGCTTTCTGTTTTGCGTTCGATCAGGTCGTTTTCAGCCGGACATGGCTTTTCCTGAAGCGCCGGCTTTTCGCCGTGATGAGCCAACGTGTGTTTTACGATGGTATCGATCAGCGCCTCGCGGCTTTCAGAGCGCTCGGGGATAGATACTACGGTGTACCATCTTCCGGGATATTCCCAGCTTTTCTGAAAATAATCCTCGACGGAATAGGGGTCTGTGACGGCATATATGCCGGGGCGAACCTCTCTGACCTTCGCCAAAGCTTCCCGGTGGATATCATCTCTGAACTCCGAAGCGTATTTTAAATCCTGTTCGCTGTATTCTGACATGGCTTTTACCTCACGGATCATTC
>CACXGW010000024.1 GCA_902767325.1 uncultured Ruminococcus sp. | reverse complement strand
GGCACGAATTGCCAAAAGGTTTGCCGCCCGGCTACGGAACCGCTCCCTGCAATTAGTATCGGAATTTATGCAATAAATGTAGGGAGCGACGCCCTCGTCGCTCCGTCACGTTTATTATTGATACGGGCGTTGATGAGAGAATAAGGCTCCCCTGCGCAGGGGGAGCTGTCGCCCATAGGCGACTGAGGGGTCGTATGAACCGATTTGTATGTCAAGCCGATTTTGGATAGGATACGTAGGGGCGCACCCGTGTGTGCGCCCTTTTTAACGCGAGCTCTTCCGAGGGCAGACACACGGGTCTGCCCCTACACAGTCAAGGTGACGTTTGACTTCCTGCGGAGCGACGCCCTCGTCGCTCCGTCCTCGCATTTTAATGCGAGGAATGACAGGGCTTGCCCCTGTCAGAAGAAAGGCTCCTTTCGTAAAGGAGCTGTCAGCGAAGCTGACTGAGGATTTATATAGCCGATTTGTATATCAAAACGTTTTTGGATAGGATGTGCATCCTGCCCGAAAGCGCCATAAAAAACAGCGCGGTGCAGAGAATCCTCCGTCAACGCCTAAAGGCGTTGCCACCTCCTTTATGAAAGGAGGCTTTCGGTCGCCCCTAATGCGTAAAGTTGACGACTTTCCGTTAACGAGGAGCTCCCCTAACGCTTTAGTGTTAGGGGAGCCTTGTTTATATCCTTAATTTACAAAAAGGTTTTTGCGGTAGTTGAAGTATGAAATATTGACGAACAGCATCACGACGGGGACGATAAAGGAAACGATTGTTCTGAAATCGACCAGATCGCCGAAGCCTGCTCCGGACGGCGAAAGAATGATAAACGCGAAAACATAGTATAAGATCATAGAGACAATATTGATGATATAAAAGCCGTAAAGCATCGGAGGACCGGCTTTTTTCAAGCCTGCCAGCATAACGCGCGTGATGATCGCGTAAACGCAAAGAACAAAACAGATGATCCCCATTATCACGTCAATGGTTTTCAGACCTCCGAAGAAAGCGTATACCGCCTCTTTTCTTCCGCCGTATTGGGATCCGGTGACAAAAATGATCCCGTTTATCAGGTTCATTATCGCGCCGGCGAACAGAGCAAAATAAATCAGGAACTTATACCAGCCCATGGCGTGACCCTTGTATTTGTCGCGCTCCTCCTGTTCTTCCTTTTCAAAGCTGCTGATATTGATCATTTTCGCTTTGCAGTACTGACAGAATTCCGCGCTGTCGGGGTTGTGCGCGCCGCATTCGGGACAATTCATAAAAACATCTTCTTTTGTATGATTTTGTTTCTAAACACAAATATATCATATCATTGCGATGTATTCAAGTCAAGTCTTATCACAGCAGCGGCTGGTCGAATTCGTACAGCGCTTCGTTTATCTGAAATTTATCGTATATGCCGTGGGTTATGAAATACTCCACGATTATGTCTGCCTTGCTGCTGTGCGACAGCGCGTAGCCCGCCTTCATCAGCAAGTCGTTCGTCTCGTCAAGGCTCAGTTCAAGCGCAATCGCGAACGAGAGCGCCGTCGCCTTCGCGGGGCGGTAATTCTGCTGACTGCGTATCTTCGAAAACAGCTTGCGGTCGATCTGCGCCTTTTTATAGCACTGCGCGTCGGTTATATCCCGCTCGTCGATCTTGCGGAACAGCATCTCGGAAAAGCTTTCGTCGATATGCTCCAGCGCGTCGCTGAGCGATCGTGCCGAAGCCTCCGCTCGCGGAGCCGCGGCCTTTCCTCTGCCTTTGCGGGGCGCTGCTTTTACGGCGGGATATGCCGGCTCCTCCCTTGCCGCGTACGCTCCTGCTGCGGGACATTCCACGGCTGACGGGATAGGCAGATCGTCGGTTACCTCGTCGGAAATAAAACGGTCAATATATCTTTTTAAATCGATCAGCGTTTCGGCGCTGATTTTTTTATGTTTTTTGAAAAGCATATTTTCACCTCCGGAATCAGTATAACACACTTCACTTTCCGTTTCAATGAAGCCTTGAAACAAGAAAAATAAAAAAATTTTAAAAAAGTTTTTCGGAAATTGCATAAAAGTATGCAATTTTTCGCGTTTTTGGAGGGTATAGTGAGAGGACTTTTTTCTCTCAATTGGAGGTGACGCAAATCAGAAAAAAACTAAAGCCGCGTGAAAAGCGCTTTTGCAGCGCGTATTTATGCACCTGCGACGCGGCTCAGGCGGCGCGCCGCGCGGGCTTCAGGCACGACTGCGCACAAAAAGGAGAAGCGCTTTTGTGCGACGAAAGGATCCTCGGCGAGATCGAACGCCTCAGCGCGCGCAGGATCAAAACCCTTTCATCTCTTGCCGCGGCGGGCTATTCGCGTCTTGCCTTCGGCGACATTTCGGACGCGCTGACGCTGCTCTACAACAAAAACCCTACCCCGGAGCAGCTCGGCTTGATGGATCTGATGATGATCTCCGAAATCAAGTCGAAGGACGGCAATCTCGAAATCAAATTCTTTGACCGCCTTAAGGCTCTCGACCGTCTGGAAAATGCCGCTCCGCGCGATACGGGAGTTTCGGGCTTATTCGACGCAATAGGAAAAGACGCGTATCTTGAGGGAGGTGACGACGTTGATTAAGCCTTTTTCAAAAAAGCAGCGCAGAGTTCTCGGCTGGTGGCACCGCAACTCACCCGATCATACGCGCGACGCGATAATCTGCGACGGCGCGGTGCGAAGCGGCAAGACATTCTCGATGTCGCTTTCGTTTGTGCTGTGGACGTTTTACGCGTTCAGCGGCGCGGACTTCGGGCTGTGCGGAAAAACCATTCGCTCTTTAAGGCGGAATATGGTCACGCCCGTGATCCCGCACCTTAAAAGCCTCGGCTTCGAGTGCGAGGAAAAGCTGAGTCAGAACGTGCTTCTCGTTCGCTGCGGAGAGGTGACCAACCGCTTCTATCTTTTCGGCGGACGGGATGAAGCCGCCGCGGCGCTGATCCAGGGCATCACGCTTTCGGGCGTACTGTTCGACGAGGTCGCGCTGATGCCGCGCTCGTTTGTGGAGCAGGCTATGGCGCGCTGCTCGGTCAGCGGCTCGCGATTCTGGTTCAACTGCAACCCCGAGCATCCCGAGCACTGGTTTTATCGCGAGTGGATACTGAAGGCGCCGCAGAAAAACGCGCTCTATCTTCACTTTACGATGGACGACAATCCTTCTCTGAGCGAAAAGGTGAAGCGCCGCTACGAAAACCTTTATTCGGGCGTTTTCTACGAGCGTTTCGTGCGCGGGAAATGGGTGGCGGTGCACGGCGCCGTATATCCGTTCATGGCGGATGAGGAGATGTATGTCAAGCCTCCCGAAAAGGGGCTGACGGACTTTATCATCTCCTGCGACTACGGCACCGTCAACCCGACCTCGATGGGGCTCTGGGGCAGAAAAGACGTAGTTTGGTACAGGATAGACGAGTACTACTTCGACTCGCGCCGCGAGGGCTTTCAAAAGACCGACGAGGAGCATTACGACGCGCTTTTAAAGCTCGCGTCGGGCAGAAGAATAACGCAGGTGATAGTCGACCCCTCGGCGGCAAGCTTTATCGAGGTCATCCGCCGTCACGGAGAGCTTGACGTCACCCCCGCGAAAAACAATGTTGTCAACGGAATAAGAAGGGTGTCGGACGCGCTTAAAAACGGCAGAATAAAGATATGCGCGTGCTGCAAAGACGCGCGCCGGGAATTCCAGCTATACCGCTGGGACAGCGCGAAGCGCGAGGACGCTCCGATAAAGGAGAACGACCACGCTATGGACGACATCCGCTATTTCGTGACAACGGTGACAGACGGCGGCGCGTTCAGTGTCGTTGCCGCCGAAAGATAGGAGGAAACCAATGTTTGGCAGAAAAAAGCAGGCGATCAAAAAGCCCTCTGTGCCGCTTGTCCAGACGGCTCCGCGCGACTTTGGCGCAAACAGAACGCTCCTGCGTTTTCAGGCGCAAAGCCGAATGGAGCGCAGTTTGTATTCCTCGCTGAGGGAGTCGGTGCCGATCATCGACGCCGCGCTGGGCAAGATCGTTCGCCTGATGGGCAGCTTTTCGATAGTCACGGATGATGGCTCCGCGCAGGTCGCCGCCGACGATCTTTTAAAAAACGTCAGGGTCAACGGCTCGTCGCAGGGGCTTATGTCTTTTGTGACCGCGTATCTCGACAGCCTTCTGACCTACGGCGAGGCGGTCGGAGAAATGCTGCTTTGCCCCGACCTCTGCGGAGTTTACGCGCTTTACAACGCCTCTCCCGACGACGCGGTCATCGTCGCGGGAAGCTCGCCTATGGAGCTTGTGGTGTGCCGAAGCGACTCAAACGGACAAACGCCCGTGAAAAACCAGTCGCTTGTGCTGCCCGCGCTGCTCAACCAAAAAAGCGGAACGGTGCGCGGCACCTCGCTGCTTGAGGGACTTCCGTTCGTCAGCTCGGTGCTGCTGCGAATCCTCGAATCGCTGAAAACGAACTGGGAGCGCGTGGGCGACGTGCGTTTTGCCGTGACCTACGACCCAAAAGACGGATTTTTCAGCGAGGAAAGCGCGCGGCAGATCGCCGACGAATGGAAAAAGGCGATGCGCGGCGACAAGGTGTGCGACTTCGTGTCGGTCGGCAACGTCAGCGTAAAGGCTATCGGCGCGGAAAGCCAGATCCCCGACTGCGAGGTGCCGGTTCGCGTGCTGCTCGAGCAGCTCATAGCAAAGCTCGGCATACCGCCGTTTTTGCTCGGCATCTCGTGGTCGAGCACCGAGAGGATGAGCGCTCAGCAGGCGGACATCCTCACCAGTGAGCTGGAGTATTACAGAGCGGCGGTGGAGCCTGCGATCAGAAAAATAGTACAAACACATCTGCGGCTTTCGGGCTGTGATGACAGCTTTGAGATCGTCTGGAACGACATCAATCTCCAGGACGCCGTGGAGCTTTCGCAGGCGCGTCTCAACAACGCTCACGCCGCTCAGATAGAACACGAATACGGTTTGGAGGAGAAAGATGAAGCATAACGCTGTAACAAAGGCGGCGACCCTCGGCGAGGGCATTTCCGGCGTCAGCTCCGAGGAGCTGTCGCTCATCAACGCCTACACGCGCAAAACGCTGGGCGCCGACGAGGTGTACGCGTTCACGGTCATTTTGTGCGACAACGACGTCGACCGTGACGGCGAACGCTTTACGGTGGAGTCGCTGTTCGAACTCGAAAAGCTTTTTGTCGGCAAGACGGGCATTTTCGACCACGATCCCAGCGCCAAAAATCAGACGGCGCGGATATTTTCCTGCGCTGTGGAGAACGTTCCCGAAAGAATAACCGCCACCGGCGACGAATACTTTTGTCTGAAGGCACGCGCGTATATCCCGCGCACAGAAGACAACCGCGCGGTCATCGAAGCGATCGACAGCGGCATCTTAAAAGAGGTCAGCGTCGGCTGCGCCGTTGAAGAGACCGTGTGCAGTATTTGCGGCGAGGAGCTTGCGCGCTGCCCGCACAAAAAGGGAGAGCGCTACGGCGGAAAGCTATGCTGCGGCGAGCTGACCCGACCGTTTGACGCTTACGAGTTCAGCTTTGTCGCCGTGCCCGCGCAAAAGCAGGCGGGCGTTACAAAATCGCTAAAAAGAAAGGAAAACGATATGGAAACCATTTTAAAAGCGCTTGAAGAAAAGCAGGGGTTCACGCTCAGCGGCAGCGACTGCGAAAAGCTGCTGGGATATATCGGCTCGCTGAAGCAGTCGGCAAAGGACGGTATCTATTACCGCGACAGCCTGACTGCCGAGGTTCTCAGGCTTTCCGCGGCGGTCCAGCCCGACATCTCGCGCAATACGATGGAAAGCGTGACAAAGGCGATGAGCGTGGCGCAGCTCAAGGAGTTCAAAACCGCCTTTGAAAAACAAAAGCAGAAAACCTATGCGCCCGCGCCGCAGCTTGCCGGCGTGAAGGAAAAAACAGGAACCGAAAGGTTCGGACAGTTCACGATTTAACGGAGGTATATATGAACGTAAATTTTAACGGCTATGGAGAAAACGTACTTACATTTATCGCAGACAGCTCGATCACCGCTGCGGGCGTGCCCGTGAAGATCAGCTCCGACGGCACTGTCGCAAAGTGCTCTGCCGACGACGTCTTTTGCGGCGTGTGCGTCGGCTTGCGCGACGGCTACGCCGCGGTCCAGCTTTCGGGCTATGTCAGACTTCCCGCCGGCTCCAAGATCGCTGTCGGCTATAAAAAACTCGCGGCGGGAGCAAACGGCACCGTCGCGGTCAACAACAGCGGCAGAGAGCTGCTCGTAGTTGACTCCACCGCGACCGAAGCGGGATTTATTCTTTAAGGAGGTAAATAATATGGCTAATTTTGAGAACATTACAATTGAGAAGGGTATGTATCAGACCAAGGGCGGGCTCACTTCCGCGCTCGAAGCGCTCGACCCGTCCGAAAACTACGCCGGCACCGCGCTCGAAGGGCTCGACGCCTTTTCGCGTCAGCTCAAGCGCTTTGACATCAGAGTAAGCGGCAGAGGCAGCGACTGTGTTGAAAAGTTCTTCCAGAGCTCCAACTCCGCCGCGCTGTTTCCCGAATACGTCAGCCGCGCTGTCCGTCAGGGCATGGAGCGCGCCGACATTTTGCCCAACCTTGTGGCAACGGTGACCGACATCGAGGGCATGGACTACCGCAGCATCGTTTCCGCTCCGTCCGAGGACGACAAGAGCCTCAAGATCGTAAACGAGGGCGCGTATATCCCGCAGACGACCGTCACCACCAGAGAAAATCTCGTCAAGCTTCACAAGCGCGGCAGAATGCTGGTGGCGTCATACGAAGCGCTCCGCTTCCAGCGCCTTGACCTGTTTACGGTAACGCTCAATCAGATCGGCGCGTATATCGCGAGAGCACAGCTAAAGGACGCCATCGGGGTCCTTGTCAACGGCGACGGCAACAACAACGCGGCTTCAAACGTTTCGGTCGCGACAAGCGGCTCGCTCGTTTACGGCGATCTGGTAAAGCTTTGGGCGGGCCTGAGCCCCTACGAGCTCAACACTATCCTCGCGCCGACCGCCGAGATGGAGAAGATCCTCGGTATGACCCAGATGCAGGACGCAAACGCCGGGCTGGATTTCCAGGGCACCGGCAAAATGGTCACTCCTCTGGGTGCAACGCTTCTGCACGCTCCCGAAATGACCTCGGGCACCGTTATCGGACTCGACAAAAACTGCGCGCTTGAGATGGTTCAGGCGGGCGGCGTCGTCACCGACTACGACAAGCTCATCGACCGCCAGCTCGAGCGCGCTGCGATCACCTGCACAGCGGGCTTTTCAAAGATCTTTACCGAAGCGGCTAAGACGCTGTCGTAATATCGGAGGGTGAGCGCTTGAACATTGCGAATGTAACAGCTCGCTTTGCCGTGCTCGCCGGTGTTGAGGAGGCTGAGCTCAGCCGTTTTGAGACGATTATCGCGGACGCCTGCGATTATGTTCAGTCGCGCTGCAGAGTCGACGACCCCGACAGCGGACAGATCAGGCGTCTGGAGATGCTTGCCGCCGCGTACGCGCTGAAGCTTTACGGCACGTGCGCGGAGGATGGGCTCAGTCAATTTGTGGCGGGCGACGTCAGGCTGACGTTGTCCGCCGGCAAAGACGGCATTGGCGAAAAGCATTGGCGCGAGCTGGCTGAAGACAACGCCGACCTGATAGATACCGGCGGATTTTTATTTGGCAGGGTGATTTAATGAGTTTACTTAACTGTGTGGACAGAGAGATCGGACGATTCGGCTCAAGCGTGAAGATCACGCAGCAGGGCAAAGATATAAGCACCAAGGCTTTTTTGGAGCCGCTGCGCTACCGCAACAAGATATATATCGGCGGCGAGTATCATCCGCTCGGATTTTTGCGCAGGGAAAAGTATCTTTATGTCGGAAAATCGGTTCACAGGCTGATCGAGAACGAATCGGTCATAGAAATGAAGGGCAATAAATATATTGTAAAAAGGTGCGAAACCTATTTCGTCAAGGACACCCCCATTTACGAGTGGGCGATATTGGTGCCCTACGGCGAAGAAAAGGAGGATGAATATGACGCAGATACAACGGCAGATCGACACGCTCATAATCCGTCTTAAACGGATGGACGCGCTGTCGGACGTCAGGTTTGTGCGCGAATACGGCAGCGGAAACATCGAAACGCCCGTAAGAGGTATGACGGCGGTGGTGGGCATCACCCAAACCACCCGCGAAAAGGGCTACATCGGCGGATTTCTGTCATCCTCCGTCAGAGGGGAAACATACGGCGCAAAGGCGGAGATCCGTCTTTACGCTCCCGCAAACGAAAACGGCGAAGGGCTTTCGGAGCTTGTCGCAAAGCTCATGGCGGGGCTTGAAGCCGCCGACGAGGAGCATCTCATCACAAAGGTGCACGCGTCCTCCATTGAATTCGACCCCAACACAAACTCGGTGTTCCGCAAGGTGGAGTTTGAGATGGAGTTTTGCCTTTGCGAGGAGGGATAGCGTGACGTTTTGTTTTGACAAAGGAAGCGATATACTCGTCAGGGTCGACGGCGAAATCGTCGGAGGCATAGTTCGGCTGCGCCGGATCGTAAAGGACAGTCCCGACGAGATCCGCGAGTTTTTGACGGATAAGCCCGTGGCGCGTATACCGCGCAAATCATATGTGCTGAGGTTTTATATGTGCTGCAGCGGAGGCTGCGTTTTCGACGGGGACTTTGACAGCATCGAGATACGCGACCGTCACAAAACGGAGACATATACGATGTGCACCGCCGAAAGGTGCGAAAGCAGAGCATATCAGCACACAGACGTGGATTACATAGTAACGGTAACGGCAAAGGAAAGGAGCGTTGCAGTTGAATGAGGAGCTTTTAAGGCTCGCCGAGGAAAATACGGCGGGTGAGGATTACGAAATGCTCAGCGAGCAGCTTGAGCTTGAGAGCTTTCGCTACAGCCGCGCGCTGCGCGAGGAAGACGAGGCGAGGCTGCAGTGAAGCTTGTACCTATGCGATTCAAGGGATTTGAGTGGCACCATAATCCGCAGGAGATCTCTTTTTCCTGCGAAAAGAACGTGCGCGAGCACATCTCGCCGTTCCAAAAGTCTTACATACAAAACACAGGCAGAAAAAATATGCTCATCCGCGGCGAGGGCGAGCTTTACGGCAGCGACTGCGACGAGCAGTTTTCGCGGCTGCTCGCTTTGTTCAAAAGCCCGGGGAGCGGCGTGCTTGCTATCCCGAAGCTGTGCACCGTGCACGCCGTTTTTGAAAGCCTGAAAATCATCGGGTATCCCAAGCCCGACGTGCTCAACTACAGCTTTGTCTTTCGGGAGGTAATGGAAGAAACCGAGGACAGCGCGCCGACGTCTTATACGGCTGCCCAAGGCGAGACCCTGTGGGATGTTTCATATCTGTTCGGAGTATCCATCGACGCTCTTGTCGCGTGCAATCCCGGCGTCCGCCGCCCCGATGATGATCTTAGCGGAAGAGAGGTGGCGCTGTGCTGAAATATACCGTGACGGATAATAACGGGCGTGAAACAGAGCTTGATAACGTGCTGACCGCGGTGCTCGACAGCGACATCGATGTGCCTGCCGACAGCCTGACCGTCACCGTTTTGTTTGACAGCGCCATACGAAGCAAAGCGGAGGGCATCCGCGCGTATATGGGGGACAGGCTTCTTTTTCGCGGAAAGCTCGACTCGGTCATGACGATAAAAACCGCGTCGGGCGTGCTGTTGAAGCTCAGCGCCCGAAGCCCGGCGGCTGCCCTGCTGGACAACGAGGCGGAGCCTGTCACCTACTCAAACCCCACCGCGGTCCTCATCGAGAGAAAGCACCTGTCGCCCTTCGGCATAACGCTTGCGGACGGCGACGGCATCCCGCTTTATGACAGGCTCAAAATCGAAAAGGGGATGTCTCACTGGCAGGTGGCGCGCAGCTTCTGCCGCAGCCGTTACGGCTCCGAGCTGAGGGTGACGGGCGACGGCAGGGCGTTTTTTAAGGGCGTGCCGGCGGGGGAGACGTCGGTGTTTTCCGACTTTGGCGGCGACGTCGTTTACTATAATATCAGGGAGAACATCCGCCGCCACCGCCTTATCTCCGAAATAAAGCTTAAATTCAGTCAGGCGAACACATATTCCTCGTCGCTGAAAAACACAAATCCCGAGGCTTCGGGCGTTACGCGCGTTCGCTATCTCAACGCCGCCGCAGATCACACCACTCTTGTGACGGCGGACAAAATGCTCCAAAACAGCAACCGCGAAAGCTATGTCCTTTCGCTGTGGTGCCGCGGCTGCCACACCGAAAGGCTCGGCAGCGCCGCTAAGGTCGATGACAGCGTTTTGGGAACGGTCGGAGGACTGACGGTGCGGGGCGTGAAATATATTTCGGACAGACAGGGCGAGCGCAGTATTATTACTTTGAAAAAGGAGAGATATGATGTGGCTGATGAATTACATAACGAAAAATTCAATGACATCGCCTAAGGCGGTAAAGGGCGAGCTGAGCGTCAGCGAGGCAAACGGGACAGCGGTGTCTGCCGCGGGCGAGCACAAGCACCTGGCGCTGTGCTTCCCGTACGGGATCGCCTCAAAGCCGCCGTCCGGAGAAAAGGCGGTCGTGCTTCCCCTTTCGGACGGCGAGGTCGGTCTGGGAGTTATCGCGAGCACCGTCGGGCTGGAGGAAGGCGAGCTTATGCTCTACTCAAAGGGCGGGGCCTCGCTCGTACTGAAAAACGACGGCAGAGTGCTGATAAACGGCAGGGAGTACGGAAATGATTGACGCAAAGATCTCAAACAGAGACCTTGCCGCCGCTCCCGCAGGCGGCTGGGAGATGATAAGCGGAGCGGACGCGGAGTTCCAGCGCGCGATGATTTGTGTGACGGCGCGCAAGGGCAGGTTTATTTATGACAGAAAGCTGGGAACAGACGCCGTAAACCTGTCCGACGCCGCGAAAACCGAGCTGATCTTCGGCGAGGCTCTGGCAAAATATAAAAATGTGCGGCTGCGCGTGAACAGCGTCGGGCAGGGCGTTGCCTCGGTGACGCTTATGATCGACGGCGAAAGCCGCACACAGGAGGTGCAAAGCTACGGAAACGTATGATGAAATATATCAGAGAATGAAGGATAAGTATATCCTCGAAAGCGGCTCGGAGTTTGACGAGGTCAGCGACATCGCCATCCGTCTGAAGGTCCTCGCCGGCGAGATATACAGTATGCAGACAAGCCTTGAGTGGCTGAAGCGGCAGCTCTTTCCGTCAAGCGCGTCCGGGGAATATCTGGACCGCTTTGCCGAGCAGCGCGGACTTGAGCGCCGCGCGGCTGTTAAGGCAGCGGGAACGCTGACTTTCCGCGTAAACGAAACAAGAAGCACTGCCGTGACGATACCGCGCGGAACGGTCATCTCAACCGACACGGAGGTACCCGTCAGGGTTTATACGACCGAAAACAGCGAGCTGCCCGCCAATACATATTCGGTGACGGTCGCCGCCGAGGCGGAGCAGGCGGGCTACAGGGGAAATATAAACGCCGGGACAGCCACTATCCCCGTCAGTATGCCTTCGGAGATCGACTCGGTCACGAACCAAAGTCCTTTCCGCGGCGGCTCGGACGAGGAGAGCGACACGACGCTTCGCGAGAGGATCCGCGACAGCTATATCGGTCGGCCGAACGGAATGAACGCGGCGTATTATATCGCGCTTGCCTTGTCTGTACCCGGGATCGCGAAGGCGGGCGTTATCTCAAAGCAGAGGGGAGCCGGCACCGTCAATGTTTATGTCAGCGGCACGGCAAACAGCACGGTCAGCAACGAAAAGCTCGCGGAGGTCCAAAGTATAATGAACCGCGAGCGCGAGCTCAACGTCGACGTGCTTGTCGCCGGAGCGACCGCCCGTGAATATGATCTGGACGTCGCAGTAACGGCAAAGGCGGGATATGAGACCGCGGAGGTCACTTCGATGATAAACGCCGCGTTTGAGGCGTATCTTGATTCTATTCCGATCGGCGGCAGGCTGTATCTGTCAACGCTCGGAAAGTATCTGCTCGACACCGGCTGCATCGAAACATACGAGTTCGATATGTCGATGGCTAACACGACCGCGGCGGGTTCAAAATACTTCGCGCCGGGCGACGTCAATATCGAGGTGAGCTGATGACTGCTTACCGATCAATGAAAAGCAAGCTTGAGCCGCTCGGCGTTTACTCCCTTGCGGAAGGCGGCGCCGTCGACTGTGAGCTGAAGGCGTATGCAGCGGGCATCGAGCCGCTGCTTCAGGAGCTTGAGCTGCTTGAGCGCGAGGGCTTTATCGCCACCTCCGAGAGCTTCGGACTGAGCGAGCGCGAGCTGTTTATCGACAGGGAGAAAACCTCCTTGTCCGACGAAAAGAGAAGGCTTCTTCTTTTGGGCTACGAGCAGAGCCTCGGCTCAAAAGGGACTCCCGGCGATTTTGTCAGGGAGCTGGAAAGCTTCGGGCTGGAGGATTATCACTATTCCGAACATTGCGGTCAGAGGGTTCTCAATATCTACATCGACGAAGATCTGACGGACGGGCGTAAAAGCCTGATAAGCAAAAAAATAAAGCAGATAAGTCCTGCTCATGTTTATGTGAGTATCGTTTATAATGACAGTACAAGCGAAACATTCTGAAAAAACACAGGCGTGCCGAAAGGCACGCCTGTTGCTCTGTATGATTTGATGATGCTTACGCCTTGCCGACCGAGCCGAAGAGCTCCATCTTTTCCTTGACGGTAGCCTTGATAGCTTCCGCGCCGGGAGCGAGGAGTTTTCTGGGGTCGAAGCCCTTGCCCTGAAG
>CACXGW010000023.1 GCA_902767325.1 uncultured Ruminococcus sp. | reverse complement strand
GCCCGCTGATAGGAAACCTTATTTTCTTATATAGAATCGGTTAAAAAGGCAAACTTGGTTTGGCGGGCGTGCAATGCACGCCCCTACAACTCTCAACTCTGCATTCTCAATTCTCAATTCGACACTATGCGCTTTCTTTTGACAGGGACAAGCCCTGTCAATCCTCGCATTAAAATGCGAGGACGGAGCGACGAGGGCGTCGCTCCCTACATTTATTGCATAAATGTCGATAGTAATTGTAGGGAGCGGTGCTCTCACCGATCCGCCCCATTCGCCCTGCGAACGGGAAAGGCAAGCACGCGCACGCAGCATTACAACTCGGAGCGCAGCTCCCCGACACTATGCACTTTGCACTATGAACTTTTCACTTTACACTAAAAGGCCGCCGCGATCTGCGGCAGCCTTTTTTCATTTTTCCATTTTCAGTTTTCAACTTTCAACTCTACTTTACATCCCTTTTATCAACGAGCTTCATCGTGACAAACAGGAACACCACGATAGCTACCAAAGAGCTTATCAAGGCGTTTGCCGCCAATGTGTTGATCGTTGTAAAGTTGAGCGAGCTTGAAAGCGCGTCGGGCATAAAATCGCTGAGATCGAATTTAAGCGAGTTCTTTATGACCATATACAGCATCGAAAGAGTGCCTGTGCCGAACA
Organism: uncultured Ruminococcus sp.; assembly: GCA_902767325.1. Taxonomy (GTDB): domain Bacteria; phylum Bacillota; class Clostridia; order Oscillospirales; family Acutalibacteraceae; genus Ruminococcoides. The sequence continues at coordinate 1,824 of CACXGW010000023.1, read as the reverse complement.
CAACGCTTACGATCGCCGCCGTTGTTTTGCTTCTCAGCGCCGAGGTAAAGAACAGGGTGATCGTGGAAAGGCTGAGATAGAGCAGCCACTTGAAGCAGAAAATGCCGATACCCGACAAAAGATACTGCGTATAGTCGATTGTTCCTCCGAAAAATACCGCGCGGCTAAGGTATCCTAAATACACGCCGAGCACGCTGATCAGCATGATAATGAGATTGTGGATCATTATCACGATGAACTTTGAAACGATCGTGTAGCTTTTCTTTTTGACATGACCCGCGATGTTTTTGATATATCCGTTCGCGACGTCGGCAAACGAAAAGGAAAGCACCGATAACAGAAGCACCACAAGGAGAATACCGCCGACGGGCTGCGCTAGGAGTTCCGCAAACTTAATGTTTGTATCAAGCGGAGTGACCGGATCCTTGCTTATGAATTTTGCCATATTGAAAAGTCCCAATTCGGCGTAAGGCCACAGGAAGGAGAGTACAAAAATGATGATCGCGCAAACTTTGAAGACAGTTGATCCTTTAAGTCTGTAAAAATCGGATTTGATAAGATTACCCATTATGGTCACCTCCCGTAACACTGAGATAATAGTCTTCAAGGCTGATGTCCTTAATGAACACTTCCTTTACTTCAAGCCCCGCCGTCACAAGCATCTTGTTGATCTCGGCGCTCTTTTCAAGGTCGTCGTTCACGCGGATATATCCGTCGCTATCGGATTCAACATCGTTGTAGCCGGCTTTGTTCAAAAGCTCCAATGCCTTTTCGTTGTCGCCGGTGCTGATGGAAACATACTGTCCGCAGCGCGTGTGAAGCTCGTCGAGCGAAAACTCATCGACGATCTCTCCGGCGTGGATGATGCCGTAGGAATCGGCAAGCTTTCCGAGCTCGTCAAGGATATGGCTGGAGATCATAATGGTGATCTTGCTTTCGTTTTTCAGCTTTTCAAGCGTGTGTCTGACCTCAACGATACCCTGGGGGTCAAGACCGTTTATGGGCTCGTCGAGAATGATGATCTTCGGATTGCCCACAAGAGCAAGTCCGATGCCGAGCCTTTGACGCATACCGAGCGAGAAAGAGCCCGCCGCTTTTTTGCCGGTGTTTTCAAGTCCGACGGTCACCAAAAGGTTTTTGATATACTCATCGGAATAACAGCCCAAAGCGATCGCCTTGATTTTAAGGTTTTCGTATGCCGAAAGCTTGGGATAAATGCCCGGAGCCTCGATCAGAACGCCGACTCCGCCGTCGGTGTTGAGCTCGTAGCTGCCGCTCGTCGGGACGGACAGACCGCTGAGCATTCTCATAATGGTCGTTTTACCGGCGCCGTTACGACCTATCAGACCGTAAATCTCGCCCTCGCGGATGTGGATGTTGACATCCTTGGCGGCGTCTTTACTGCCGTAGGTTTTCGTAAGGTTGGTCGTAGTCATTATGTAGTTCATAATTACCTCCCTGTGAATTCCCGAATTTTTCGCAATCCATGATTGCCACAAATATAATACCATCTATTACGAAAAAAATCAATAATAATGCGGAATTCGTAATGCGTAATTAATGAAGTTACAAATTTCAAATGACAAATTGAGAATTGAGAATGCAGAATTATGGTCGGGCAGACAGGTTTTTTTATGCACAGCGTTTAACTCCCGACCGGATTTATAATATTGCGAACGCTGATATAACATTGTAGTGACAGGCAAAGAGCTAAACACTGTTTTAACCGTTTAGGGGCGCCCCTACAATTTATAAGGAAACGACCGGATAATTTCTTAAGAAGCTTTCCCCGAGGGGAAGGCTTTCCGTAAAGGTAAACGTTGC
>CACXGW010000022.1 GCA_902767325.1 uncultured Ruminococcus sp. | reverse complement strand
TTATAAGTTTAATGCGTAATTCGTAATGCGTAATGCGTAATTATTTCCACATCTCAGTCAGCTAACGATAAAGGGTGAATGCAAAAAAACCGGGCAGGCAACGTTGTGCAAAAGCAACGCTGTCTGCCCGATACTAATTACGCATTACGAATTACGCATTACGAATTATATCATCCCTTCCTCTTCAATTATCTCCGCTATCAGCTCGCGCTCGTCCATATGGTACTTCACGCCCTTTATCTCCTGATAATCCTCGTGACCCTTTCCGGCGAGCACGATGATGTCGCCGTCCTCGGCGTTCTTCATACAGTAGCGGATCGCTTCCTTGCGGTTTGGCACGACCACATACTTGCCGTCGGTTTTGCTGAGCCCGGTCTTGATGTCCTCGATTATGTCCATAACATCCTCAAAGCGCGAGTTATCCTCGGTGATGACCGACAGATCGCTAAGCCGTCCCGAAGATTCGCCCATCTCATAGCGGCGCACCTTCGGGCGGTTGCCGCCGGCGCCGAACATCGTGATAAGGCGGTGGGGATTGTACTGCCTCAGCGTGGTCAGCACGTTTTCCATCGAAAGCGCGTTGTGCGCGTAATCTATCAGCAGGCTGTAGTTGCCGGGGACCTCCACGGGCTCGACCCTGCCCTTGACGTGAGCGGCGCGCAGCCCGTCCTTTATCGCTTCGTCCGGAACATCGAAAAAGCTGACCGCGCTTATCGCCGAAAGCGCGTTGTAAACGTTGAATATGCCCGGCACGCCGACGTCGAGCGAAAGCTCCTTTGCGCCCTCGGTCTCAAAGTGGACGCCGATAAAGCCGCCGTCTGAAAGCAGCCTGTCGTTCTTCGCGCGAAGCTGAGCGTCTTTTGAAAAGCCGAAGGTGTGCACCTCGCCGGGGAAATCCTTTGTGACGTCCTTCCAGGCGGGGTCGTCGCAGTTTGCCGCGGCGTTTCTCACCTGACGGAACAGCAGGCTCTTGCAGAATTGGTATTCCGCCAAATCCTTGTGCTCGACGCCGCCGATATGGTCGTCCGAAAAGTTCGTGAACACGCCGACGTCGAAGGTCATCCCCGCAAGGCGGTGGTGCTTCAGCCCGATCGACGAGGCTTCTATCACCATAGCGCCGCAGCCCGCGTTTATCATATCGCGCATGGCTTTCTGTATCTCATAGCTCTCGGGGGTGGTGTTGTCGGTCTTGTAGGTGTTGCCGCCGTAAACTATCCCGAGCGTGCCGATGGTGCCGGTCTTTATGCCCGCGCGCTCAAATATCTCAGCGACCATCGCAGTGGTGGTCGTTTTTCCTTTTGTGCCGGTTATCGCCACGGTCTTCAGCTCGTCGGCGGGGTTTGAGAAAAGCTCCGCGCTCATAAGCGCCAGAGCCCGGCGTGTGTTTTCCGTCTTTATCACCGCGACGTTCCCGGGGACTTCAAAGTCGAGGCCGTCGCTGATGACAAGCGCCGCCGCGCCCAGCTCGACGGCGGACTTTGCGAATTTGTGCCCGTCCGAGCTGTAGCCCTTCAGACAAACAAATGCCTTGCCCGGGGCAGCCTTGCGCGAGTCATACACAATATCGGAGATCTCCGGGTCAGTACCCTGCAAGGTGTTGTGTTTTACGTTTTTTAAAAGCGCCGATAGTTTCATAGAACCGCTCCTTTTTCAATATATATCTATTATAGCAACTATTTTTTACAATGACAACAAAGCGGGATTTTTTGTTTTTTCGTTTTTTTATACAATTGGTGAAAATTGACTAAAATTTGCGGCGAAATTTTTTCGCCCGACCGAAATCCGGGGGAGCAGACTTTGAAAATGGGGCATTTCCCTTAATTAATTCGCCCGGGTTTAAGCAACTTTCACAAAGGAAGCGCGGTTAAATTGCACAAATACCGAGGGCAAAGTTTGTGCAAGTATACAAATCACAAGAAAACACAGGTAAAGTTATACAAAATTTCAACCTGAATTTAACAAGTTAGATAAAAAGTACAAAAGTAGTTGAAATTCGCTGGATATTTTGATATTATTTAATTAGTGGAACAGACTGTGATTTGTGCAATTTGCTCCATTGCTAAAATCTTTTTGAAAGAAGGAGAATTCCTATGAAAAAACTTCTCGCCATTCTTTTGGCAGGCATGATGACAGCGGCAGTATTTGCCGGCTGCGGCGGCGGCGGAGATAACTCCGGCGGCGGCGGAAACAATTCCGGCGGCGGCGAAAATGCTGATCTTATCGATCCCTCCTGGCCTGATGCTTCTCTCTTCGGTGACGAGGACAACATCACCCTTAAAGTATGGGCTCCCGATAAGGCGGTTTCTCTTGTTAAGAAGCAGGTTGAGGCTTTCAAATCTCACTATTCCGACAAGAAATTCGCTTCCATCGAAGTTATCGCACAGGGCGAAAGCGACGCTGCTACTCTGATCGTTAACGATCCGGAAAAGGCTGCTGACGTATTCGGCTTCCCGAGTGACCAGCTCAACAAGCTCAAGGACGCTCAGGTTCTTACCCAGGTAGCTCCCGCTATGTCGGCTACCGTTAAGGCGATGAACGCCGAGAAGACCGTTCAGGCTGCTACGTTTGACGACACCCTCCTCGCGTTCCCCGAGACCAACGACAACGGCTACTATCTCGTATACGACAACTCTGTTGTAACCGCTGACGACGCAAAGACCCTCGAGGGCGTTCTGGCTGCTTGTAAGAAGGCAGGCAAGACCTTCGTTATGGACTGCGGCAACGGCTTCTACAGCTGCGTATTCGCATTCACCGGCGGCGCTGAGATCGACGGCTTCGAAGAAGACGGCGTTACCCAGAAGTTCGTAGATTATGACGAAGACACAGTTATCAAGACCCTCATGGCTTTCGCACAGCTTATGAAGGACTACAAGGGCACCTATGTATCGCAGGATCCCGCCAACATCTCCACCGGCTTCAAGAACGGTAAGGTTGGCGCAGGCGTAGACGGCACATGGAACTCCGCTCCCGATAAGGAAGCTCTCGGCGACAAGTTCGGCGCAGCTAAGCTCCCGACCATCAAAGTCGGCGACGAAGACAAGCAGCTCGTTTCCCTGTTCGGTTACAAGTACATCGGCGTTAACTCCCACACCAAGTTCCCGCGTTCCGCGCAGATCATGGCTTACTATCTCGCAGGCCAGGAGTGCCAGGAGCAGAGAGCTAAAGAAATCGGTTGGGGACCCTCCAACACCGAAGCTCAGAAGACCGTAGCAGACGATCCGATCCTCGCAGCTGTTTCCGAGCAGTCCGCTAACGCGGTTCCGCAGGTTAACATCGCGGGCACATTCTGGACCTCCATGGGTACTCTCGGTTCCGAGATGTACAAGGACAGCTGGAAGCCCGGCGACGAGAAAGCAACAAAGACTCTTTGGGAAAAGACTGTTGCTAACGTTCGTGACGAATAATCAACAACTGTTCTCACTCTGACAAAAACAATAACGGGGCGCCCTCTTTGCGGGGGGGCGTCCCCTAAGTCCCTGATTTACGTTTTCTTTACACCAAACGAATAATGTTTTTTATTCTTTATTATAGGGAAGACGTAATAAAAGGCATTATTAGTTTGGTGTTTTAATAAAGAGAGATTTTCAGACTTTTTAAAGGAGAGCTTATATGACATACGTTGAATATAAACAGCTCAACTTCTTCCAGAGATTTGCCTTTAACTTTAAGAAGTTCTTTAAAAACCTGCCCGGCGCGCTCGGAAGATTCTTCAAAGCGATCGGTCTGGCTATCGTTCACTTCTTTGTCGGCATAGGCAAAGGCTTTAAATTTTACGGAAGCACCTTTGTAAAAGGTGACTGGGCGACAAAGCTTTCTTATGTGATCTTCGGCTTCGGCTGCTTCCATAAGAAAAAATACTATAAGGGTATTCTTTATTTCCTCGTTGAGTGTCTGTATGTTCTGTTCCTGGTGTTCTTCGGCGCCGAGCAGCTCTACTGGCTGCCCACGCTGGGTACTATCGAGCAGCACACCGAGATCGTCGACGGCTTCCCCGTAACGGTCCAGGGTCAAAAGTCGATGCAGATCCTGCTTTACGCTACGCTCACGATCGTTGTTACCCTGGTTGTGTTCGTTATTTACATTTCCAACATCAAGGACGCTTACAAGCATCAGCTGATGAAGGAAAACGGAGAGAAACCCACGTCCCTCAGACAGGACGCGCGTGACTTCCTCGACGGCAAGTATCACGTAACTCTTCTTTCCTTCCCGATTCTGATGATCAGCATATTCAACATCCTGCCGCTGATCTTCATGATTTTGATCGCGTTCACAAACTACAACGGCACAACGCACATCAATCTGTTCGACTGGGTAGGACTCCAAAACTTCGGAAACCTGCTCAACGTAATCGACAGCGCAAAGAAGGCGCAGACCTTCTTCGGCATCGCGGGATGGACGCTCATCTGGGCTATCGCCGCAACCTTCTCAAACTACATACTCGGTATGATCGTCGCCTTGATGATCAACAAAAAGGGAATCAAGCTCAAGGGCTTGTTCAGAACCATGTTCGTTATCACCATCGCGGTCCCGCAGTTCGTATCCCTGCTTCTCATGAGCCAGCTGCTTGCTGAGGACGGCGCGTTCAACATGGTATTGGCTTTCTTCAACGGAGGCGTCAACCCGCACGTCAACTTCCTTGGCGGCGACGCGTTGACGGCAAGGCTGACGGTAATCATAGTCAACTGCTGGGTAGGTATACCGTACACCATCCTTTCAATGTCGGGTATTTTGATGAATATCCCCGAGGATCTGTACGAATCGGCGCGTATCGACGGCGCGTCACCGTTCAAGACGTTTACAAAGATCACGCTGCCGTATATGATCTTCGTAACGACTCCGCAGCTGATCACCACCTTCGTCGGCAACATCAACAACTTCAACGTAATCTTCCTCTTGACAGGCGGTGCTCCGGCGAACCCGGACTACTTCAACGCAGGTTACACGGATATCCTTGTTACATGGCTGTACAACCTGTCGATGGGATCGGGACTTCAGGATTACGGTCTGGCGTCCGCAATCGGTATTCTTGTATTTATTATCTGCGCGACGCTCTCACTTATTATCTACAACAATTCGAAGTCGATGAAAGATGAGGAGGCGTTCTCATGATTAAAAGTTATAAATTCAGAAGACATCTCTCCAACACACTCATCTATCTCATCCTCGGCATCATGTGCCTCATCTGGATCATGCCGTTTGCGTATCTGGTGCTGCATTCGCTCCGTCTCGACGGCGGTGTTATCGACAACGGTGCTCTGCTTCCCAAGCAGCTCACCTTCCAGCACTATATCGACCTGTTCGCGGGCAACGCTCCCAGCGGTGCAGGCGCGGCTACTCTTTACTTCCCCAGATGGTTCCTCAACACTTTTGTGGTAGCTTGCTTCAGCTGCGTTATCTCGACTCTTTCGGTTCTCGCTGTTTCCTACGCGTTCAGCCGTCTGCGTTTCGGTATCCGTAAAAGACTGATGAACATCGCTATGATCCTCGGTATGTTCCCCGGATTTATGACCATGATCGCGATGTACTACCTCTTAAAGATCATGAAACTCGACGGAACGCTCGTCGCCCTTGTGCTGTGCTACAGCTGCGGCGCGGGTCTCGGATTCCAGATATCGAAGGGCTTCTTCGATACCATCCCGAGAGCGCTCGACGAAGCGGCGACCATCGACGGCGCTACAAAGAACCAGATCTTCTGGAAGATCATTCTTCCGATGTCCAAGCCGATCGTTGTTTACACCGTATTGACTTCCTTCATCGGACCGTGGACAGACTTCATTCTCGCCAAGATCATCATGGGCGACGACACGACCAACTACACCGTAGCTATCGGTCTGCAAAAGATGATTTCGGCAGAATTCAGAAGCACCTACTTCCAGCAGTTCATGGCGGGCTCGGTAGTTGTTGCCGTTCCCATCACGCTGCTCTTCCTCAAGATGCAGAAGTACTATGTCGAAGGCGTTACCGCCGGCGGCGTAAAGGGATAATCTCCCCACAAACTTATAAGCTCATCAGGGGCGGCAGTCATCGGCTGCCGCCTCGTTTTTCAAACCAACGGTATGCTTATGAAACAATCAATTTCAATTTTTCTGTGCGCGGTGATGGTGGGTCTGCTTGCGCTGACGGGCTGCGGCTCGGGCGGCGAGGACAAGGGCAAAGACCCCATCTCCGGAATCGAAGCAAAGGCTTCGACCGATAAATACCGCAACTATTACGAGATCTTCACGCAGTCCTACTGCGACTCAAACGGCGACGGCGTCGGCGATTTTCAGGGCATCATCTCCGAGCTCGACTATCTCAACGACGGCGATCCCAACGGCGGCGAGGACTTGGGCATCGACGCGCTTTGGCTCACGCCCATCCATCCCTCCGAGTCCTATCACAAATACAGCGTTGAGGATTACTACAACGTCGACGAAAGCTTCGGCACGCTCGACGACTTCGACAAGCTGATCGACGGCTGCCACAAGCGCGGGATCAACGTCATCCTCGACCTGGTGCTCAACCACATCTCCAACAAGAACCCTCTGTTTGAAGAGGCGTGCGAGGAGGTACGGCAGGGCAAGCTCGACGGCAAGGCTCAGTATTTCGAGTTCCACAAGCCCGACTATTTCTCGGCAGACACACAGGTCGTCGAGGTAGGCGACTATGTTTGCGAGGCTAATTTCTCCGACACCATGCCCGAGTGGAACCTCAACTCCGAAAAGACCCGCCGGGAATTCAAAAAAATCGTGAAATTCTGGGTCGACAGGGGAGTGGACGGCTTCCGTCTCGACGCGGTCAAGTATTTCTCCAACAAAGACACCGACGGCGTTGAGTTCCTGAAATGGTTCGTAAACGCCTGCCGCGAGATCAAGAGCGACATCTATCTCGTCGGCGAGGACTGGTCGGACGATTCCGAGATCAAGGACTTCTACAAGAGCGGCATCGACAGCCTGTTCGCCTTCCGCTTTGCGACATCAAGCGGCGACATCGTTCAGAATATGTCGACGATGAGCGCTTCGACGCTCGTCAAAAAGCTCGCTTCCTATGACAAGAAGATGAGCGAGGTCAATCCCGACTACATCAACGCGGTGTTCCTGTCCAACCACGATCAGATCCGCATCGCCAACGCGCTCGAGGGCAAGGGCGTGGCGGCTGAAAAGCTCGCCGCGAACGTGTATATGCTCACTCCGGGCAACTCGTTCACATACTACGGCGAGGAGATCGGAATGACTGCTCCCGGCACGAACAGCGACAAATACTATCGCCTTCCGATGGTTTTTGACAGCGACGAGCTCCCCGACATCACGGTCGACGGTGCGTCCACCGTTGAGGCTCCCACCGAGGGCGGCGTCAAGCAGCAGCTCAAAAACGACGACTCGCTGCTCAACCACTACCGCCGTCTTATCACGGTCAAGCTGCAAAATCCCGAGATCTCGCGCGGAAAGATCACCGGTCAGCAGGATTTCGGCGACAACGAGGTCGGCGCATATTATATTGAAAAGGACGGCACAAAGCTGCTCGTCATCCACAACTTCAGCCCCGAAAACGAAAAGAAGCTCAGCATCACCGACGAAATTCTTCCCAACGCCGAAGTGCGCGCGGACTTCCTCGGCTCGGTCAAGCAAAAGCACCTTTCGGTCAAGGACGGAACGATCACTATGCCCGCGTATTCTTCGGTGATTCTGAAATCGGCGGAGTCCTGACGCGGAACACACAAGGGCGTTTCCTGATAGCGCAAAATCACAATTTTCTTCTAAAATTTGCGAAATATTGATAAATGTTACCTAAAAATATCTTGACACCGCTTGCAATTTATGGTATCATCATCAATAGAGGGATTACGCTTTTGCGGCAATTCTAATGTATATTTATGAGGTGTGTTATGGATATTAAAATGCTAACAAAAAGATATAGTACCCCGATGTACGCAAAGGTTCTCGGAACACTTCTTTTCCCCGCGGTTTTCATCCTCATGCTGGTGTTGCCCGTATTTGAGATGATTCCTCAGGATCAGTACCTCAACGTTTTCAACAACCAGGGCGTCGCAAACGGCTCCTATGAATCTACCCAGTACACTATGTACACCATGATGCAGAACGATTATCACACCGGCGGCGTTATGATCGGCTTCATTGTCGTTGCTGTTCTGTGTGTCCTTTGCGGCATCTTCCTTCTCTGGGCCAACAGACCCAAGATCGCTGCCGCTCCCGCTTCGATCATCCTTGCCGAGGTCGTTTTCTCGATCTTCCGCAGCCCCGCAAAGCTCTACACCGGCGAAGAATTCTTCAAGGCTTTCAAGCCCGAAAACGCTTCCGGTGCCGAAGGCTTCGTTCATCAGTATAAGGCGGGCGACGGCTTTGAGATCTTCCACCGCTTCGGTCAGTATTGGGTACTCTGGATCGCGGCTATCCTTCTGCTCGCAGCTGTCATCGTTGCAATCGCTGTAACAAAGACTCTCATCGAGAAGAAAAAATAATCAATCGGATATTTCTAAAAGGGTCGGCTCGGCAGAGTCGGCTCTTTTTTTTTTAGAGTTGAGTGTTAAGAGTTAAGAGTTTAGAGAGGATAACGGTCGCCGGCAAGATAGATTTCACTCTCAACTCTAAACTCTCAACTCTCAAATAAATTCCAGCCTATCTATCTCCTCAAGCTTCTCAATATCATACGACGAGGTGCGGGGAGGTTTTCGGTCGTCGTAAACGCCGCACAGCACCTTCTCGATCGTTTTGGGATTCAACAGCCACTCTAGCGTGCAGCCGTTCCATTTGCCGTTTCGCCCGGTCAGGAAGTCGGATCTCGATATCCGCGAAAAGTATTCCTCAAAACCGACGTTCCCCAAAGCGCTCCGTGCCTTTGGAATCAGACCGCGCAGCCTCTCGGGTGAGCAGGTGTTCGGAATATCCGGACATATCCTGTCAAATAATATAATAACGTCGTCAGCGTCGGCACCACCGTCAGCCTTTGCTGACGTTTTCTTTTCTTCTTCCTCTTCTTTGTCTTTTTCTTTTTCTTCTTCTTTTTCTTCTTCTTGCTTGTTTTCGGTTGTTTTGGTTGTTTTTGGTTGTTTTGCCGCGTTGCGGTTGTTTTTGGGAGCGCCGCCTCTTTTTCCGTTCTCACGCGCGACGGATACCTTTCTGTCGTAAGCAGCAAAGTCTCTTTCGATTTGTGCCGAAAACATTTTAAAAGCTATCGCCAGCGCGGGATCATCCTCGATAATTGGTGTTTCTCCGTTTTTTGCAAACCTGAAAAGCATACTGAACAGTTTTCCTCTGTCCTCATCCGAAAGCAGGTTCACTATATCTTCGGTGTCAAGATAGATTTGAAAAAACTTTTGAATTGGCTTTTTGCTGTCTTTCATTTATAAAACTCCTTTTTGTCAGTGCATAGTGCATAGTGAAAAGTGCAAAGTGAAAAGTGCAAAGTGAAGGTCGGGCAGACAGGTTTGTTTTTACGGAAAGCCTCCTTTCATAAAGGAGGTGGCAACGCCTTTAGGCGTTGACGGAGGATTTTCTGCGCCGAGCTGTCTTTAACGGCGATTTTGGGCAGGGTATGCATCCTATCCGGAATCGGTTTTAAAAATGTACCGGTTTTGGGAATCCTCAGTCAGCTTCGCTGACAGCCCGTAGCCGGGCGGCAACCCTTTTGGCACTTCGTGCCATTTCCCCTGCTAGG
>CACXGW010000021.1 GCA_902767325.1 uncultured Ruminococcus sp. | reverse complement strand
GTCAGTATACCTACCGATTATTTGTACACTCTGACGAAAAATCTTACAGCGCAATCCGCACACCTGAATTATGCGGTGTTGCCTTAATAAGCAGCAAACCACATAATGAAAAGATCACCGGCAATAATACTGTCGGTGATTTTTTATGAGGAATAATCTCAAACTGTTTTGCATTGGCTGCGCGGCTTATCCGCTGATAGAGCTTTTGTGGAGAGGCAGAACGCACTGGACGATGTCGCTGCTCGGAGGAGCGTGCTTTTTGACACTGTGCCGCTTTTTCCGCAGATTCCGAAATCTGAAACTTATGACAAAATGTGTGTGCGGCAGCGCTATAATCACTCTTTCCGAGCTGTGCTGCGGCTGGATCGTGAACATAAAAATGAAGCGGAATGTGTGGGATTACAGCAACCTGCGCTTCAACATCAAAGGGCAGATATGCCCGCTTTACAGCTTTTTGTGGGGACTTCTGTGTATTCCCGTCAGCGGTATTTCAAAGCTGCTGCAACGCAAAAAGTAAAAGCCGTCATTCTCCAGACGGCTCTTCTTTTTCGTTGATAATTATGATAACGGCGTATTCGCCGCTGCCCAAGGATTTTGAAACGCAGTTGAATTCAAAGCTTTTCCAATTATCCTTCGTCTGCTCTTTCAGCTCGCTTTCCGCCTTGTCCAGAATATATCTTTCGGCGGTGTTGTAGGAGATGTTATCGGGCAGGTCCGCGGTTTTGATCTCGGTCCCATCTCCGGCAAGAGCGGTATTTTTTGTCATTCCGAGCGACTCAAGCCGCTTGGTTACGGCGTCGAGCCAGCGGGAGACGTTTTCGGAGGTGCACAGCTCTTTGCGCGGCAAAGGCGTATCGTCGGTAATGACCGTTTCTTTTGGCTTTACGGTGACCTTGCAGCTTACCTTGTGATCGTTGTAGGAAGTGACGGTGACGGTGCAGTCGCCCGCCGTTTTGCCCGTGACCTTTATCGTCGTGCCGGACATCTCGGCGGCGATATTATCGTTTGATTTTGTCATGGTGCAGGATTTTTTAAGTGCGTCCTCGGGGTCAAAGCTGAGCTGAAGCTCACGGCTCTCCCCTATTTCAAGCGTCAGCGAGGTCTCGCTGAGTGAAACGGACTTCAGCGTCTGCTCCCTGATGCGTTTGTCGACCTGACTTCTTATCGAATCCAGATTCGGGTTGATGTTATCATCGGTGATATTATCGGGCGGAACGGTCACCGCTATCGTTGCGGGAGCCGTTGTCTGTTCGGTTGTGGCTTGGGTGGCTTTGCGCTCCTCAAGCGCTTTTTTCTTTGATTCGGCGGCTTTGCTGAGGGTCTCCTTTGTCGCCGGGGGAGTGGTTTCCTTCGCGGTCGCGGAGGTCTCGGCGGAAGGCTCGTAGTACTTGCCCTCGCCCTCGGGATAGACCCTGTTTATCGCTTCTTTGGGAGTCGCCGAGTTTTTATCCTGCGAGCAGGCTGTAAGCAACGCCGTGCCCGCAAGCACTGCCAGCAAAAGCGGCAGGATTTTGTGTTTCATATGGAATCAGCCTTTTTTTACAATTGAGCCTAATTTGTTTCTCGGGATGGAGAACGCAACGTTGTTGGCGTGGTCGCCGACTCTTTCGAGAATAGTGAGCATATCGAGATAGATAGTGCCGTTTTCGGCGCTGCATACGCCGCTGTTCATACGGTTGATGTGGTTGAACTTATAGATCTTTACATGGCTGTCGAGCGAGCTTTCGGTCTCGATCACCGTTTTGGCGACGTCAAAGTCAACACTTTGAGCGTTGAACAGCGTCAGACCGTCGTCGAGGAGCTTCGAGACCAATTCGTCGAGATGGTGAAGCTCTTTCATTGCGTCGTCGGTGAATTTAACTTTGTTAGCAAGCATTTCCTTAGCGTGCTCGACGATGTTTTCGGCGTGGTCGCCGATGCGCTCCATATCCTGGATAGCCGAGTACATAACGCCCATGGTTTTGCGGTCGTCGTCGACGATGTCAAGACCGTTGATCTTGACTATGTAGCGCGTTATCTCATGGGTGAGGAAGTCGATGACCTTTTCGTTTTTCTCGACCTTCTCAAACAATTTGGAGTCGCCCTCAAAAAACGCCTGCATAGCGTAGTTGTAGTTCTTACGCGCCAGCTCTCCCAAACGTTTGCACTCGTTTTCGACCTGCAAAACAGCCATAGGAGGCGTGGTGAGGATTCGGGTATCGAGATAGACGGTCTCCATCTTTTCCTTTTCGTCGTCCACATCGCGCAAAATCAGCTTTGTCAGCTTTATTATCGGCGTGGAAAGCGGCAGGAAAACTATAGTTCTGAATACGTTGAAAGCAATGTGCACCATAGATATCTGCGCCGCGGGATTGCCCCTGAGGAACGGGATCGACTCGCATATCGTCGGAACCGAGAACGGCGTCGTGGACATAACAATGACCAAAACAGACGTGACCACGGCAGCCAACAAACTGGTCAGGAAGTTGGAGAGCGCCACCTGTTTTGATTCGCGGTTGGCGCCTGCGGCGGAGAGGAACACAGGCACACAGGCGCCCACGTTCATACCGAAAATGATGTAGATACAGTTTTCGATGCTGACAACGCCGCTGCCCGCGAGCGCCATCAGAATACCGACGGAAGCCGACGAGCTTTGGATTATGCCCGTGAAAACCATACCGATCAGCAAGCCGAGGACCGGTGACGACATGGTGGACACGACGTTTTTGAAAACATCGGAATCCTTCAGGAACCCGAAGTTGTTGCTCATCATCGCCATACCCATAAACAGAATGCCGAAGCCGGCGAGGATCTGACCGTAGTACTTGTGGTTGTTCTTTTTGGCGAAGGTGATTATCAGCGCGCCGACAAAGGCGAAGATCGGAACATACGCCTTGATGTCAAATGACAGGATCAGCGACGTCACCGTGGTACCGATCTTTGAGCCGAACAAAATGCCTATGCTCTGGTAAATATCCATAAGCCCCGCGTTGACAAAACCGACGACCATCGCGTCCGTTGCCGATGAGCTTTGGATAACGGCGGTGACCATAACGCCGACCAGCATCGCGATAAACTTGTTGCTGGTGATCTTTTGCAGCATAATTCTGAGCTTGCTGCCGGCGGCGAGCTCCAGGCCCTCGCCCATTTGTTTCATACCGATGAGGAAAAGTCCCAGGCCGCCGAGCACACCGATGAGCTGAAAGATAATAGTCCAATCCATACATTCCCGTCCTAACTGCAAATGTTGCCGTTAATAGATATTCGGTCTTTTTACATTATAATCTCCCGGATTTCATTACAAAAATCCACTGTCATTTTATCATATTTCTAAGTATTTTTCTACAAATATATTGCTTTAATATATATTATATCGGAAAAAGACTTTTTGCAAAAAATCCTGCCATATTTCTCCTCGCCTGTCAACTTGACAGATTCTGTCGAAATCGATATAATATACGGAAAGGAAAAACGGTATCGAAAGAGGTGGATCGCGTTGAAAAAGCTGCATATCCTGCTGTCGCTGACAGTCGTTATAGCGGTGCTTCTGTGCTGTTCCGCCTGCGGCGAAAAAAAGAGCCCGGCCGCGATGGCAGACGAAGCGGCTACCGCCGACTCCGCCAAAAAGAGCGGAAAGAAAGCGGACGCTTCCTGGTTTGACGACGCGGTGTTTCTCGGCGACAGCGTCACGCTGAAGCTCAGCTACTACTGCGAGGAACATCCCGAAGCGCTGGGCGACGCTAAATTCTTCTGCGCGGGAAGCCTGGGCTATACGAGCGCTTTGTGGGAGCTCGACCGCGAGGACAGCGTCCACCCCTATTACCGCGGAAAAAACTACCTTTCGCGTGACTGCGCGCAGGTGACCGGGGCTTCGAAGGTGTTCGTTTTGCTCGGGATCAACGACATCGGACTTTACGGGACAGACGAGTCGCTGAAAAGCGCCGAGACGCTGATAAATGACATAAAAAAAACCAGCTCCGACGCAAGCGTTTACATACAGTCGGTTACGCCGATACTAAAAGGCAAGGAAAACAAAGACATAGACAACAAGCTCGTGCGAAGCTTCAACAAAAAGCTTGAGACCTTCTGTAAAAATAACGGCTATCCGTATCTCGACGTCTACGATCTTATGGCTGATAAGGACGGCTATCTGAAGCCCGAATACTGCGGCGATCAGGAGGCTCAGGGGATCCATTTCACAGACGCTGCCTGCGAGCTGTGGACAAAGTTTTTAAAGGAGAATGTACTATGAAAAAGCTCGCGCTGACAGCGCTGATCGCTTTCGGCATACTGCTGTGCGCCTGCTCTTCCGGAAAAGGCAGCTCGCAAAAAGCTCTTTCGGATGTGTGGAGCGACATCAAGCAGGAGGTTTCTTTTTCAGACTTCAACGAATATACAAGCATAAAGAACCTTGACCGTCACTACGGGATAACAGAGGATATGGTGGACGAGTTTGCCGGCGGGATAAACGGCTCCGGTGTCAACCAGGAGGAGATCGTGCTGGTTAAGGCAAAGGACGATGAAAGCGCCGGGAAAATAAAAGAAGCGCTCGACACCCGCTTTGAGTCAAAGCTGAGTCAGAACAAAAACTACAACGCCGAACAGGCAAAGATGATCGAGGGCTGCTCGGTCGAGAAAAACGGGCTTTATGTTTCGATGATCGTGTCGGACAACACCGAAAAGATCGCAGAGATATATCGCAGAGAAACAAAAACATAATAAAAAAGTATCGCCATTCCCCGTGATTTTGGGGAATGGCGTTTTTTAAATCATTCAACTTTATTATAGAATATCTTGAGGAAGCTTTCAAAGAATTCTTCTTCCTTTACGATGTTCTGCGCCTCTTTGCCCTCCTGTTTGACTTCGACCGGAACGCTGAGAATATTATATTCCATATTGCGGTTGACAACAAACTCGGTGGCAAGGTAGGTTATCTTGTCGGCGTCAAGGTTGGTGCAGGAATATGGCGAGGATGCCCTGAACAGCTTTACAGCCGTTGAGACGTCCTTTTTCGTAGCCGAAATAAACTTCTTTATGAACGCGTTGAGATAAACTTTTTGTCTTTCGTTTCTAAGAAGGTTTGAGTTGAGCTTCGACTTGTCTCTGAGGTAGATAAACTGTCTTGAATCCCATCCCTTGAGATAGTATTCCTTGCCCTTTTCAAAGTTTCCGATAGTTTCGGGAGACACAACGCTGACTCCGCCGATACTGTCGTTTATCTCCTGAACGCCGTCGAGGTTCATTGAAAAATATGTGTTGATGGGAATGTTGTAGAACAGGCGCGCAACAGCTTCGGATGAATTGATGCAGCTGGTTTTCTTGCCGTCGCCGTACGCGTAAGCCAAAGCGATCTGCATCCGTTCTCTGCCGACATAACCGCCGCCCGGTGAATAGACACTGACGTCGGTCATGATGTCACGCGGGACGTTGATTATGGTGACTTTCTTGTTGGCGCTGTCGATTGCGCACAGGGCAATAACGTCAGACTGATGGTTTTCGCCGTTTTCCTTGTCCTCCTCGGTGCTGACATATTTATCGACGCCGAGGAAAAGAATGCTTGCCACGTCCCTGTTGTACTTATATTTTCCGTTTTTATAATAGATATAGTCGCCGCTTTGTTCAACGCCGAGGCTCTGCGGGATCTTGATCTGACCGTTGTTTTGCTTCATCGAGTCTTTTCCGCGGATATACATGGAAAAAACTATTGCCGCAGCAATCAGTACAAGCGACAAAATCGCCGAAACGGTGATGATAACGATCCGCTTTACGCGCTTTTTGGTTTTGCGTTTGCTTCTTCTTTTGCGGCTCTTTCCGCTGCTGTGATGATGATGGTGGTGACGGCGCCTGCGATGGTGCGAGGATGGATCGTCGTTTTGTTCCGACTCTTTTTCTTTGTCCTCTTCCATCTTTTTCTCCAGCTCTTTTTTAAGCAGATCTTCTTGTGCACTCATATCAGTTCACGCCCCTTTTGCACAAAAATAAAGAGGGACCGCCGGAGCTGTCCCTCCTGTCATAAACAATTTTACTTATCTGCCTTGCGGCGCTTAGCCGTGGCGATAACAGCGATCAATGCCGCCGCGGAAAGAACGAGAACAACATAGGGCGCAAAATCAGCGGAACCTGTCTGAGGTGATTTTGTGCTGTCGTCCACAACTCTGCTTTCGGTGGGAGCCTGTGTGGGAGTCTCCGAAGGAGATGTTGAACCCTCCGCGTTTTTGATATATGTCGCTCTTACCGAGATGTCGCCCGAGATGATAAGCTCGAGAACAGCGTCGGAGAGGCTTCCGTTAGTGGTATATGAACCGTTGATGATCCATCCGGCAAAGGTATATCCGTCCTTGGGAACGGCAGTGATTACGATAGTCTGGTTTCCGTCATCGTCAACTCCGGTTTTATAGTCAACGTCAACGTGGCCTCCTTCTTCTTCCTCTACTTCAACAATATAGTTGGCTTTTGTAGCGTGGGGGCTGTCGATGTTCTCCGCGAACGCGGGAAGAACGGAAACAGCAAGCAAAAGAACGGCTATGGCAATAGCGATGCATTTTTTCATTGATATTGTCCTCCTTGGATCAGGATTGCAGCAATCCTATTTTTACACATACTTATTTTAACACAGATTTCCGATATTGTAAACCTGTTTGAAACAAATTATTGAACAAAAAAGTACAGCATAAATTGTGTAAGACGACATATTTTTCGCAATGATCTACTATCTGTAGTCCGAAAGCGGGGTTTCTTTTGTCAACTTGCCCACAACAAGATAGCGGCCTTCGCCGTAGTTGAGGCAGGTGCTGAGTATCAGGATCCTGTCGGTTATATCGAGCTTTGCGCCGTCGCGGACGTTGCTTGAGATCGAGTGCGGGTGCAGAACCCCGTCGAGGAAGTTTTGGTAGACCTCGTCTTTTTTGAAGTCGTAGCAGTTCATGATGTGAGAATCGTCAAAAACATACGCGGAAACTACGGTGAAGTCAAGCTGTGTGTCGGGAGTATAGACTGTAATTTCGCTGTTTTTTTTGAAGAAATCCTCATCCTCAAAGCTGTGAAGCGACGCGAACATTGAATTGTCCGCCATATTGTGACCGTAGAGCACGGTTACCCTGTCGGAATAGTCGAGGTGATTGCAGAACTGAGAATAGATAGCGCCCGCGAAGCTATACTCTTTGTCAACACCGTGGTCGATGTAGAAGTTGTCGTTTGTGCTGCTTTGGAGCACCGGATAGTTTACTTCTGTTCCGGAAACGTTGATCCAGGAGTAGATGTCGGGGTTCTCCTTTTTCAGAGAGGAAAAGTCGATCGGGTTTGGCTTTGCAGACGAGGACGCTCCCTCGGTCTGAGACGTCGATGATTCCGAAAGCTTTGCGTATGATGAGGCAAGGTTATCGTATTTTTCAGATGATTGCCGGTTGTTAATATTCTTAAAAAGAATATAACCGCCGCTACCCGCGATAAGTAAAACTAGCACGGTTATAACGACGGTCAGGATGACTTTTTTATTTTTCATTGGCTCCGCCTTTCTGCGGCTGCGCGCGATGCCGGCGCCAACGTTTCTGCTTAATACTGAGCGGATACGGACTCGGAAGCCTCCGCAGAGGTTGAAGATGTAGCGTTGGCTACGGTAAAGCTTACTGCTGCCATGCCTAAAAGAAGCAGCGCCGCAATGGTAATGCTTATAACCTTTGTTTTAAACTTCAATTTCAACAACTCCTCTTATAATTGCATTATAGAATATAACAGATTATTCCGCAAAAATCAAGAGGTATATAGAAATTGTAAATATTTTGATATTTTTTTGTTTAATATTTTCCCTGTGAAAAACCCGATAAATGCGATGAACGCTGAGGTTTAAAATTTTTATCCTTCAAAAACCAATGAAATTAATAGTTCTAAAATCGCATTAAAACGGCTTTCTTATGCCGTTTTTTGATTCCTACAGAGAAAAATGAGTGTCCTCAAAAAACGAAAGCATCATTCCTCGAACAGCGGTGTGGAATAATATCTTTCGGCGGTGTCGGGCAGAACGGTTACAACGGTTTTACCCTTTCCGAGCTTCTTTGCGAGCTTGAGAGCGGCGGCAACATTCGTGCCTGCCGAAATTCCGCACATAAGTCCCTCTTCCCTTGCGAGGCGTTTTGCGGTTTGAAGCGCCTCCTCATCGGTGACGACGTATATCTCGTCATAGATGTTCTTGTTGAGGATGTCGGGGATGATACCGTCGCCTATGCCCATCTGCAAATGCGTGCCTATGGTGCCTCCGGCAAGGATAGCGGCGTTTTCGGGTTCGACCGCCCAGATCTCGATGTCGGGATACTGAGCCTTGAGCACTTCTCCTATTCCGGTGATGGTGCCGCCTGTACCGATGCCGGAGCAAAAGCCGTCGATCGGGTCGGCGCACTGCTGCATGATTTCAAGCGCCGTGTATTTTTTATGCGCCTTGACGTTATTGATATTTTCAAATTGCTGCGGAACGAACACACGGCTGTCCTTTTCGCGCATTTTAAGAGCGGTTTTGAGGCATTCGTCGATGCACGCGCCGATGTCGCCGGCGTCGTGGATGAGCTTTACCTCGGCGCCGTAGTGACGGATGAGCTTTCTGCGCTCCTCGCTGACGGAGTCGGGCATAATGATTATCGTGCGGTAGCCCTTGACCGCTCCGACCAAAGCAAGACCTATCCCCTGGTTGCCGCTGGTAGGCTCGACGATTATGCTCCTCTCGGGCGAGATCAGCCCCTGGCGCTCAGCCTGAACTATCATATTCAGCGCGGTGCGGGTCTTGATGGAGCCGCCGACGTTGAGCGCCTCGAACTTAACGAGGATGTCGGCGCTGCCTTCCTCGGGCATACGGTTAAGACGGATAAGCGGGGTCTGCCCCACCGCTTCCAAAACGTTGTTGTAGATCATAAACTCTTTCCTTTTTTATGTAAAATAAATCAATGAATACGGAGCGGTGAGAGCGTCGCTCCCTACATTTAATGCGTTAAGAGGTAGGGGCGACCAATGGTCGCCCGCAGATAGGAAACGACTTTATCCTTAATATAATCAGCAAAATAGGATATCTCAGCTTAGCGGGCGTGCAATGCACGCCCCTACTTCGGATTATTAACTTCCGACTATAACTCTCCATTCTCCATTCTGAATTCTCAATTTCTTTTGACCGGGTCAAGCCCCGTCACTACAATCAAAACAAAAACTTGCTGTAAGCTTATGCGTCATCCGCCCAGGTGGAAAACGTTGAGCAGCAACAGCCAGCTGAGTCCGTAGTAGGTCACGACGGCGACAAGGTCGTTGATCGTAGTGATCAGCGGACCGGACGCCACGGCGGGGTCTATTTTTATTCTTTTAAAGAACAATGGGATCAACGTGCCGACAGTGCCGGAAATCAGCATAGCGAGCATAAGCGAAACGCCGATGCAGCCCGACACCGAAAACGCGAAGGCAAAGTCGCGTTGCTTGAACAGCGCGATATACAGCCCGACGAACACTATCGAAATAGAGCCGAGCAGAAGTCCGTTGAAGAAGCCGACCTTCGACTCCTTGAACACAAGGTGCGTTTTTTGCCTGAACGTTAGGTTTTCGTCGGTAAGGACGCGGATGGTGACCGCCAGTGACTGTGTGCCGACGTTGCCCGCCATATCGAGGATGAGCGACTGGAACGCCATTATGAGCGTGAGCTGCGCCACTACCTGCTCGAACGCGCCGACGACCGTGGACACGATTATTCCCAGCGCAAACAGCGCGAGAAGCCACGGAAGGCGTTTTTTCATACTTTGAAGCAGCGGTTCCTTCAGATCCTCCTCGGCGGTCAGACCTGCCAGTTTAGCGTAGTCCTCGCCCATCTCGTCGTCGACGACCTCGATAACGCTTTGCGCGGTGATTATTCCCAGAAAGCGGTTGCCGTTGTCAAGCACGGGAATGCTCGCCTCGGAATAGTCCTTCAGCTTTTCGATACAGTCGTCGATCGTTTCGTGAGCGTAAACATACGGGAACGAGGTGACGATAAGATCGTCGAGCCGCATGGTCTTTTTTGCGGTGATAAGGTCGCGCAGCTCCATAGCGCCGTAGAACTCGTCGTCCTCGTCCACAACGAAGATCGTTGCTATATTATCGTTTTCCTCAGCCTGACGGACAAGCTCGTCCATCGCCTGAGGAACGGTCAGGTTTTCGCGGATGACTATGCAGTCGGTGGTCATTTTGCTGCCTATCTCGTCCTCGTCGAAGGAAGCCAGCAGTCTGATGTCGCTTTGTATCTCGGGAGAAAGCTCGTCGATGATGAGCGCGCGCTTTTCCTTGCCGATCTGATGCAGGATATTGGCGGCTGTGTCAGCCTCGAGCTCTTCGGCGACAGCGGAAGCTTTTTTGACGTCGAGCTCGTTGAAATACAGAGCCGCTTCCTCTTCCTCGAGATGCTCGAAAGCCTCGGCAAGCAGCGCCGGAGAGCAAACCCTATACAGCTTTTTGCGCTCGGAAAGCGACAGCGAATCCATCGCCTGAGCGATGTCGTTGCCGTGATAATCCTCGAGCTTTTTCTGGGCGACTCTGGGAGAATCGCTTCCGCGGATTATCTTCAGTATCTCGCCCTCGTAGTCGGGGCGCGCCGCTACCGCGGCTTCGACCGTTACCGTGCGGTCGTTTGTTTCCTTTGACATTTTATCCCTCCTATTAATGTTCATAATTGATAGAAAGGGCGCAAAAATACCCCGTATGAAGGACACACAGGGGCGACTCCGGGATAAAAACTAAATCGTGAGAACGCAACGCACGGCAAAGCCTTGCCTGCTCACGCGATAAAATATCCTTAGTCTGCGCCCGCCGGGCCCGTAACTATCGCCGTTTGTCACGATCATCACCTCTCTTTCGCTTTTTTCACATATAAAGATTATATCACAGCGCCCACAGCGTGTCAATCACACCGCACATAAAAAGGCTGCCGCATAGGATACGGCAGCCAATACATCGGTTATTTTATTATCTGCGTCTGCGCCCGTGGAGCACGGCATAAACGATACTCATCACGACGATCAGCGCGCAAAGCCCTATGGACAGATACGGCGTCGGCTTTAAAGTGACGGTCAGGACCTCCAGCTCCATAATGTCGTATTTTTCCAGCAGACCGCAGAACTTGTTCATCGCGAACAGGAAGCCCGCGTCGGCGATTATTGTGACCAGCGAAGCGGAAATACCCATTCCCACAGCCGCGCGGCTTCTGAAAAGCACAAGCAGTATAAAGATGAAAAACAGCAGCAAGCCAAGCGCGAACAGTCCGCCGATCACCATAGCTCCGAGGCGTCCGTACATAAATTTATCATTTACGCTGTCGGGCAGCAGCTCTGTGATTCCAAAATCGGTGTCGGTGTCGATAAAGAAGGTGACGATATTATCCTTCTCCAAAAAGCGGCGCACCAGGTCCACCAGATTCATATTGCCCTGAGCCAGGTTTTCGCCAAAAGCGGAGTACTGATATGTTATCCAATGGGCGAAAGGCAGAACAAAGTTGAACGCCGCGAGCAGCGCCGTGACAAGCGAGGTCACGATGAACGCCGCGTTGCTCCTGTGACGCGGGCGGGAATAAACGCGCTCGTTCCGATATGCGCTTGCGTCTCCGCCGCTGTAGGGCTCTTCCTCGCCGTAGGAGGTGGGCTTGAAAAAATATTCGTCGGGGCTTTTCTGCTGAGACCTGTCAAAGGCAGGCTCCTCCGAAAAATATTCAAGCGCCTCTTCCCTGTTGCGTGTGATCTCCTCCTCGCTTAGAAGCGAAGCTCCGCACGCCGAGCAAAACTTTGCGCCGTCGGCGTTTATTTCACCGCATTTTTTGCAAATCAAAAAATCACCCCCATAGATAGTAAATGAACAGCGATAGTATATGCCGCAAGCAAAGCAATGATTATCGCGGCGATCTTGAACTTCCGGTCAACGATCAGCCCGACGAACTCGCGCAAAAAAGCGTTGGGGAAAAAGTACCACTTGGTTTTTGCGGAGATCCCGCGGGCGGGAAGTCCGTGCTTTTTGGCGAGCACATACGAACGGAAAACGTGATAATTGGTTGTGGCGATACCGGCTCTAACATCGTTGAGCGAACCGGCGTCTTGAAGTATTTTATCGCGTGAAAACCGGATGTTCTGATATGTATTAACGCTTTTGTCCTCTTTGATTATCTGCTCATCGGGATAGCCCTGCTCCTTCAGATAGCGCGCCATAGCCTCGCTTTCGGAGATGACCTCGTCAGCTCCCTGACCGCCCGACGGGACAAACTTTGCGTGATTTCCGGTAGCAGCAAACTGAGCGCGCTCAAACCGGATAGCGGCGTCGGCTCTGCCCTTTAAGATCGGCGTCAGCGTGCCGTCCTTTCGGATGCAGCAGCCGAGGATTATCAGATAATTGCGGTCGAACGGCGCCTTGCGCTTGCTTGACAAAAACGCGGCGGCAACGGTGGACAGCAGCATACACTCCATAAAGCTTACGACATAACCCATTGAATAGCAGATGTTTCTGGCGGTTGAATAGCTGGTTAGATCTATCAGCTTAACAAAGGTTAATTCTATCAGCACCAAGCCCGAAAACCACAGAACCGCCAGCCCGATGCCGAGCATATTCTGCAATCGGAAGCCCTCGCGGCGGATAAGCCAGATGTTGCTTATCGCGAACGCGATGCTGAACGCCATCATAAAGGGCGAAGTCAGGATCGCGAACTGATAGCCCGTATCGAGCAGATTGTTCAGGAAATTCTCGAAGGTGTTCATCCACTGCATTTCATATATCGTTATCGTCAGCACAAACGCGCAGAACAGCGCTATACCGCCGAACGCGACCATCGAATATGAAAACCTTGCCTTTAAAAAGCTCTCGATAAACGAGTAAGCCATAACCAGCAGCACCAGCGCGAGCGATACCAAAATCTCTATTTCAATAAACAAATAGCCGTCGAAATCGAGGGTTTTCTTTTCAAAGACGGTGCCGAACGAGTCTACATATATCGGAAGCTCCTCTTTTTGGAAATAATAGTCGGGATTTCCGTTTTCATCCTCAAAACAGCAGTGGATGGTTACGGTGAGCTTTGCCGAGCCGTGACCCGTTGAATGCATATCTACACAGATAAGATGATCGTCGTTAAGATATACCCTGTCGGCTTTTACGATGTCTTTGTTATCGGTGACGACGCTGAGGTCTTTGTCGGTGATGAAATCATTTCTAAAATACTGCAAACAATGCGTGTAGGTGCCGCCGTCTGTCGCGACATATATCACGCTGCCGATAAAAGCCAGCACAAGCACGACAGCAAGCGCGATAAACCGCTTTTTGAACGTCATAAATATACTTCCTTTAGATCATCGGGAACCATTTCTTTTCGGGGTCGACTTCCTCACATTCAAGAGGCTTGCCCGATGAATAGCGGAACATAAGCTCCTGGCTTTTTACGTTTACCTTTGCGCCCTCGGGGATAGAGGTGGTGATGAAGGCATTACCGCCGATGACCACGTTTTTGCCGATGACGGTCTCGCCGCCCAGAATCGACGCTCCCGAATAGATAGTGACGTTGTCGCAGATGGTGGGATGACGCTTTTTGCCGCGCAGGTTCTGACCGCCGCGGGTCGACAGCGCGCCGAGAGTTACGCCCTGATATATCTTTACGTTGTTGCCGATCTCGGTAGTTTCACCGATAACTATGCCGGTGCCGTGGTCTATGAAAAAGTATTTGCCGATCGTCGTGCCCGGGTGGATGTCGATACCGGTCAGGCTGTGAGCGTGCTCGGTCATTATTCTCGGGATGAGCGGAACGCCCAGCAGGAAAAGCTCGTGGGCGATACGGCTCGAGAAAATGGCGTAAAGCCCCGGATAGGTGCAGATGATCTCATCCTTGTTGTAGGATGCGGGGTCGCCGTCGTAGAACGCCTGGATGTCGGTTTCAATGTATTCCCTGATATGAGGTATCCTGTCGAGAAAAGCAAAGGTGATGCGCTCGGATTCGCTTGTGATCTCCTCCTCGGTGCAGCTTTCGTACTTGGGCAGATAGCGCAGCACGATGGAGGTCTGCCTGATGAGATTGAAAATAATATCCTCAAGCAGGATGGAGATATTGTTTCGCACGGTATAGGTGCGGTAGTTGCTGTTGCGGTAATAGCCCGGATAGATAACGACCTTTAGCTTTTCGAGAATGTCGATAACGACGTCTTTATCGGGATATTCGAACATTTTGTTTTCGTCGATCGTGCGTCCCTTGGAGTAGTCCTCCATAAGAGTGTCGACCAATCGGCTTATTTTTTGCTCCATTCCGTTTGACATAGGATCACCTCAGTGGATTGTATGATTTATACATAAAATATATTATCATATTATGCAAGCCATTGTCAACAGAAGTCAGTCCGGAGAAGTTAGAAGTTAGAAGTTATATGTCATTAAGTTGGAAGTCGTTAAGTCAAACGTTGATGTAAGTTAAGCCTTCCCCCGAGGGGAAGGCTTTCTAAGAGTCAACATCAACTTATAACTTATAACTTCATAATTATAGCTTCTTTCACAGTTTCACAGTATTTCACGGTTGTTTTTATACCTTACAAATAACCGTAAAAAAAATAACTACCCCTCTTTTTTTTTTTTATAAATTTTACGAACACCAGAAAAAGCCGTGAAAGCCGTGAAAAAGAGGCTGCCGAAAACGACAGCCCTTTAAAATCTTACCTGTTAAATAACCGTATCCAGATACGCGGTTATCTCGGCTTCGGTGGTCATTGCCATAACCTTTTCGGCGATGGCGTCCGCCTCTGCCTTTGTCCACTTGGAAATGTTCTTTCTGACCTTCAATACCGAGGGAGCGGAAACGCTGAACTCGGTGAGTCCGAAGGACATAAGCAGCGGAATCATCTGCGGGCTTGCCGCAGCCTCGCCGCACATACCAACGGGGATGTTTTCCTTTACGCCGCATTCGATTATGCGCTTTATCATACGCAGAACGCTGGGCTGCAGGGGAGAATACAGATAGCTTACGTCGCCGTTGCCGCGGTCCGCCGCCATCGTGTAGCCTGTAAGGTCGTTTGTGCCGATGCTGAAGAAATCAGCTTCCTTTGCGAGCAGGTCGGCGATAACGCCCGACGCCGCCGTTTCGGTCATAACGCCCACTTTGATGTTTTCGTCAAAAGCGATGTCGGAAGCCTTCAGATCGGCTTTTGCTTCCTCAACGAGCTCTTTGCCCGCGCGAAGCTCTTCGACCGCCGTGATGAGCGGGAACATAATGCGGATGTCGCCGAACGCGCTGGCGCGCAGTATTGCCTTGATCTGCGACTTGAACATATCGCGGTTCTTTAGGCAATAGCGGATAGCGCGGAAGCCCATGAACGGGTTTTCTTCCTTTGCAAGACCGAGATACGGGATCTCCTTGTCGCCGCCGATGTCGAGCGTGCGGATGATGATGGGCTTGCCCTTCATAATGAGAGACGCCTGCTTGTAGGCTTCAAACTGCTCATCCTCGGTGGGAAGGCGGTCTCTGTCCATAAACAGGAACTCGGTGCGGAACAGTCCCACGCCCTCGCCGTCGGCATCCATAGCCTTTGTGGCGTCTTTGGGAGTTCCGATGTTGCAGAACAGCTCGTACTCTATGCCGTCGGCGCTCAGCGTTGCCTTACCGCGGTAGTTTTCAAGCTCGCGCTGCTCGCGCAGAAACGCTATGCGCTTTGCGGTGTATTCCTCGATCTTTACGGGGTCGGGAGCGATAAGCACTAATCCCTTGCTTCCGTCGACGATGATAAGCTCTTCGCTCGAAAGCTTTGTTGTGGCGTTTTCCACGCTGAGGACAGCCGGAATCTCGAGAGCACGCGCCAGGATTGCGGAGTGCGAGGTCCTGCTGCCGGTCTCGGTAACTATGCCGACGATGTTCTCTTTGTTGATCCCCGCCGTCATCGAGGGGGTCAGCTCCTTGACGACAAGCACGGTGCCGGCGGGAGCGTCGCTGATTTTTACTTCATCAACGCCCAGCAGGATGCCGAGGACTCCGTCGCGGATGTCGCGGATGTCTGCGGCGCGCTGCATCGTTAGGTCGTCGCCGGTGCCGGAGAACATATCTATGAACATTTTGCAGACTTGGTCAACAGCCGCCTCTGCGCACTGATTTGCTTTTATAAGGTTTTCGATCTCACCGCCCATAAACGGGTCGCGGATGATGGCGATGTGACCTTCGAGTATCTCGGCTTCCTTTTCACCTGTCGACTGACGGATGGCGTTTGCCTGCTCGATGGTGTTGTCGCAGAATTTGTCTATAGCGTCGTGAAGGCGCGCAAGCTCCGAGTCAACGTCGGTTATTTCTCTTGGCGTGTATTCGAGCGACTGCTCGGCGATTATCATAACTCTGCCGATGCCGATACCGTCGGACGCGCCGATGCCTATAAGCATTTGGATCACCTCTTTAATGAATAATCACAACAGGGAGGCGGCTGCCGCCTCCCTGAAGCTATTTGCGTTGGATTAAAAAACGTTGTTTTCATTCACGTTTATGACCCGCCGTTTCGGAAACTTTGTTCAATGCTGAGTTTTCCGAAGGCAGAGAATATAACGAAGTTACTCGCCTAAGCCGCTTTCGATTCTCTCAACAGCGTCTGCCAGAGCCTCGTTTTCGTCGTCGCCTTCGCAGACGATCTCGATCTCGCTGCCGCACTTGATGCAAGCCGCGATGATGTTGAGCAAGCTCTTTGCGTTGTAGCTGTTGCCGTTGAATTTGATAGTGATGTTGCTCGAATATTTGCCCATTGCGCTGGCAAATACGTTAGCGGGGCGCATATGGAAGCCCTGAGCGTTAACGAGTGTTACTTTTTTGGATACCATAAGACATTACTCCTTGTATATAGATTTTGCATTAAGAATTACGCGTTTATTATTCCTTGATGGGCTTTTTCAGAAGCGCGAGCATAAGCATGCCGAGCACCGAACCGACAAGCAGCGCAAGGATGTAGAACATCCATGTTCCCTGCATGGTGGCGAATACGAACACGCCGCCGTGAGGTGCCATCAGCTTGCATCCGAAGAGCGCCGAAAGCGCGCCTGCTGCCGCCGAACCTACGATACAGCTGGGGATTACCTGGAGAGGATGACCCGCAGCGTAAGGGATAGCGCCCTCTGTGATGAAGGACAGACCCATGATGTAGTTGACCGGAGCGTTTCTTCTTTCCTCAAGCGTCCAGCGGTTGCGGAAAATAGTTGTGGAAAGCGCGATAGCGATCGGGGGAACCATACCGCCGATCATAACGGCTGCCATGATCTGATATGCGGCGTCTGTCTGGAACGACAGCATACCTGTTGCGAATACATACGCGGCTTTGTTGAACGGGCCGCCCATATCTATTGCCATCATACCGGCAAGCAGTGCGCAGAGCGGGATCATAAGTCCCTCTGTTTCGGACATTGCGACCAGTGCGCTGTTCATACCGTTGTTGATGATACCCATGATCGGGTTGATAGCGTTCATGATAACTGCGATTCCGCCGAGACCGAGGAGCGGATAAATCAAAACGGGCTTGATTCCCTCGAGAGCTCTCGGGAAGTTTGCGCACATCTTCTCGATCAGCAGCATAAAGAAGCCGCCCAGGAAGCCGGCGAGCAAGCCGCCGAGGAAGCCGGAAGGTACGACCGCGATCTGATCCGCCTTTTCGGTTGCCTGTGCAAAGGCTGTTGCGAAATCAACTTTTCCGTCAAGGATGTCGCCGAACATACCGGAAATAATATCGTTGAATCCGATAGCTCCGGGGTTAAAGAAGGTGGAACCGGAGGTCGCCATAAAGCCGCCTACAAGACCGACCAAAAGTCCGGGACGGTCGGCTATAGACATCGCTATGAAGCCTGCGAGGATGGGAACCATCAGGTTGAACGCGAGTCCGCCGATGGTCTTGAACCATGCCGCTACTTCGTTGACGCTGCCGAAGCTTGAGGAACCGGCGTTGCCGGCGAATGTGTCGATGAGGAACGCGATGGCGATGAATATACCGCCCGCGACAACGAACGGAAGCATATGCGATACGCCGTTCATGAGGTGTTTGTAGAGCTTGCGTCCGAAGCTTTCGTCGCCGCCTGCGGAAGCGGAAGCGTCAGCCTTTTTGTCCGAATGGAACACGCCTACTTCACCGTTAATGATCTTGTTGATGAGTTCTTCGGGCTTGTGGATGCCGTCGGCAACCTTTGTTGAAAGGACGGGCTTTCCGTCAAAGCGTGCGGTCTCAACGTTCTTGTCCGCCGCGATGATGATGCCGTCGCAGTTTGCAATCTCTTCGGCTGTCAGCACGTTTTTAGCGCCGCCCGAGCCGTTTGTTTCTACCTTGATGGTGATCCCCATAGCGTCGCCCGCCTTGGCGAGAGCCTCGGCTGCCATATAGGTGTGAGCGATACCGGTGGGGCAAGCGGTTACGGCAAGCACGCGGAAGCCGTCTTTCTTTTCGGCTGCGGGAGCTGCTGCCTCTTCGGGGAACTGTGCGGTTTCCTGATCGTCGATGACTTTCAGGAACTCGTCAGCGGTTTTTGCCGCCTTGAGCTTGGCGGTGAAGTCCTCGTGCATCAGCATCTGCATAAGACGTGCCAGCACCTCGAGATGGACGTCGCCGTCGGTGGTAGCGGCGATCATAAAGATTAGCTTACAGGGAGCTCCGTCGGGTGAATCGTAATCCACGCCTCCGGGAACTGTGATAGCGGTAAGAGCGGGAGCCTTGACGGCTTCGCTTTTGGCGTGCGGGATAGCTACCTCCATACCGATGGCGGTTGTGCCCATGTCCTCGCGGGCGAGAATACCTTCCTTGTACGCCGCTGTGTCTGACAGGTTACCGCATTTTTCATGAAGCGCGACAAGCATGTCGATTGCTTCTCTCTTTGTCTTTGGGGCGACGCCGAGAGAAATGCCCTGTTTTTTCAGCAGGTCGGTTATGCGCATAAAGTTACCTCCTTGTATAAATGTTTTTTATAATTAATGAATTACCCGAATTCTTTTTCGAATCTTACCAGTAATTCATTGATTTTTTCTTTGGTGGCAAGTCCGGGAAGGAACGCCGTTGCGTTGCCGCACACGCTGCCGAGCTTGAGCGCGTAGGCGTAGTCGCCGGTCTTTTCATAGCCCGCGACAAAGCCGGCTACCATTGAGTCGCCCGAGCCGACGGTGTTGAGGACTTTTTCCTTCAGAACGCCCGCCTTGTGCTTTCTTCCGAATTCGTCAATGAGCATTGCGCCCTCGCCGCCGAGCGAGATCAGCACGTTCTGAGCGCCCTGCTTCTGGAGCTCTTTGGCGAAGAACTCGGTCTGCTCCTCGGTTTTGACCTCCTCGCCGAATATCTCGGAGAGCTCCTGACGGTTCGGCTTGATGAGGAACGGCTTGTATTTAAGTGAGTTGACGAGCAGCTTTTTGGTTGCGTCAACAACGATCCTTACCTTTTTGATGGCGATGCGCTCGAGCATTTTTTCGTAGATGTCGTCGGGGAGCGTTTTGGGGACGCTGCCGGCGATAACGAGCGTGTCGCCGTTTGAGATGCGGTCGATCTTCTGGAGCAGCCTTTCAAGCTCGCTGTCGGTGATGTGGGGACCCTGACCGTTGATCTCGGTCTCCTCCCCTGCCTTTATCTTGATGTTGATGCGGGAAATGCCTTTTTCGAGCTTGATGAAATCGGTTATTATACGGTCGTTTCGAACTCCGCTTTCTATAGCCCTGCCGGTGAAGCCGGCTACAAAGCCGTAGGCGGTGGAGTCCATATCAAGCTCTGCGAGCACCATGGAAACATTGATTCCCTTTCCTCCGCAGTAGTATTCTTCGCCGGTGGTGCGGTTGGTTATGCCGCTTTTGAAGCTGTCGAGATGAACGATGTAGTCGATGGACGGGTTGAGCGTTACGGTGTAAATCACTTCATTACCTCCTTGATGACCGTTTCTTTTGAATAGCTGCTGTCGGGCAGCGAGTCGGTTATTATACAGCATTTTTTAAGCTGAGAGAACGTTACGGAAAAGACCCTGCGGAATTTGGTCCGGTCGGCGAGGATGAACGTCATATAGCTCGTGTTGACCGCCGCCTCCTTGAGCTTCGCCTCTTCGATCTCGGGGGTGGTAAAGCCCGCGTTGATGTCGATCCCGTTGGCGCCCAGAAAAGCCTTTGAAAAATTGAAGTTTTTGAGATTCGCGATAGCCTCGGCTCCGACGGTCGCCTCTGTTGCCGACTTGACCTTTCCGCCGACAAGATAGGCATTCAGCCCCTTCTGAACGAGCTTTCGCGCGTGGACTATGCCGTTGGTGACGTAAGTCGCCTTGTCGTTATCGATGAAGTCGATAAGGCGTGAAGTCGTGGTTCCCGCGTCGATAAAAACAAAGTCGGTGTTGTTGATAAGCTTTGCGCTGTAGCGGGCGATCTCGGTTTTTTCCTCGCTCATAAGCTTTTCGCGCATACTGACGTTATCTTCATATACGCCCTCGCGCTTTGTTATGGAAGTTGCGCCGCCGAAAACCTTTTTCAGCTTGCCCAGCTCGTCGAGAGCGGTGAGGTCGCGCCTGACGGTGGATTCGGATATCTCAAGCATTTCGGCGAGCTGCGAAACCGTTACCGCGTTTTTCTCATTGATGATGCTTAAAATTGACTGATATCTTTCCTGAGTGAGCAATTTCAATCACCTCTAATCAAATTATATCACAATTTCAATCAAAGTCAAGCAAAACTTTTCAATTTTGAGCGTTTTATGTTGTGGTTTTTGAGTGATTTTGTGTCGTTTTGATTGAGTTTGATTGGTTTTTGCATAACAGCCTTAAAAAACTGCCGACACCACCGCAGAAATAAAAAGAAAGACCGACCATAACGGTCAGCCTTTGCTTTTAACTTATTACTTATAACTTAAAATCTTCTGTAAAGTTCCCCGTTGGTCACGCAGACAATGTCCTTTGCCCCGGCGACCATAGCGAACAGCTCCTCGATACGCTCGTAGCTGCTGATGTCGGTTCCGTAGTCGAGCTCGTAGCTGTGTCCCCACATATGGAACGCTATATCCCCGTCCATTGCGGGAGTGTCCAGAAACTTCTGCAACAGCTCTTTCGCGAACGGCGCGTTGTGGCGGCAGGTCGGGGTAACGAGCAAGCCGTCTTTAATAACGGAAAAATCCTCCGGCGGCTGATTTGACGACACCTTTCTGGCGTAGACCGCTCCGCTGTTTCTGAGAACGCTAAGCACGTTTTCGTTGTAGCTTCCTTTCGGAAAGGCGTGACCTGTGACGCGGCAGCCGAAAAGCTCCGACAGCGCCTGAATATCGCGCTCGATTTCCTCATGCGCCTGCTCTGATGTGAAATCCGTCTGTACCAGGTGGTGAGTTCCGTGGCTTGCGACTTCAACATTCGGATGGGAATATAATCTAAGAGCGTCGGGCTTGCTGAGAATAAAGTGATCAACATATTCTTCGGGATGGGCGCAGTCGATCTGTGAAGCGCTTTTCGCCCTGTCCCCCACGCGCCTTATGTAGCTTTTCTTTCCGAACAGTCCGCTGCTCAGATTGAAGGTTCCTTTGATGCCGTATTTTTCCATTATAGAAATAAGACGCACATCCTGCCCGGTCCCGTCGTCAAAAGACACGGTAAAGAATTTTTCACCCATATGGCACGCTCCTTTCAAAATATATTATAACGCTTCAATTCGCGTTTGACAAGAGAAATAATGATAGACAACGCGCTGCTGATCTGTTATTATTGAAGTATAAGGGAGGCAGCACAATGAAAAAGCATAAGATACTCAACTTCGGAAAAACGACTGCTGCAAAGGGCGGCAAGTTTGAGACGGTAAGTTTCGACCCCGAAAAGCAGTATGCGGTCATCCGCAGCTCCATCTGCACAGGTGAAAAGGTCGCGGGCTTCAAGGACAAAAAAGACGGCCGCTTTTTTGAGGTGATGCTGATACGCTCACCGAAGGACAAAGCCGAATTTATGGAGAGATACGGCTTGGATTCGGTCAAAACGGAATACTGAATCCAATTCGGAATTCGGGATGCGGAGAGCGCCTTATCAATTAGCAACGTTCGAATTAACAGAAAGCCTTCTCCCTCGTGGAGAAGCTTTCACTTTCGGCAACGTCAACTAATAACTTATAACTCACGACTTATAACTTCCTACTGCTTTTTTTGTTGCTATGCGCGGACGATTCAAGTAGTATTTTGCGCGGCTGATAAATAATTCCAATGAAAAATAACACGCTTCGCCAAATCCGTGAGTATTGCAATAACGAATCATTTGGTGTATACTATAGACAGATCGGCTGAACCGGGTTCGTTTACATCCGTTCTGCCCTAACGATCTGTTGCCTATATATTTTAAGGAGTGATATTCCAATGAAAAAACTGTTTGCTTTACTTATTACATCGACGCTGATAATTACTCTTGCGGCGTGCGGAAATTCAGGTTCGGACAGCAAAAGTGAAAACAGCAAAGAGAGCTCAGCTTCGGTATCATCTCAGGCAGAGGAAAAAACCGAAGACATTACCGAGAAGCCTGCCGAAAACAAACCCGGCTCTGAATACAACGTCGGAGATTTCACCGTTTATGTTCCGGGCGGCTGGGACGCTGTTGAGGTACGCGCAACCGAAACCGACGCTGTTGAAACAAATGTAATCAATATCTTTAAGGGCGCCGAATATGATGAGAGCGCTAAACAATGGAAAACGCTCGGCAAGCCTCATGTATACATCTTCCGCTATGAGGGTGACGAAATCGATATGGTGCCTGACAATAAGTCGCTCTGGGAAAACGCAGAGGATATTCCCGATGAAAAGATCGGCGATTTTACCTGGCAGGGCTTTTCCTACAATCAGTTTGGCGAGGACGGCGTAAACATCTGGGCTTTGAACGGAGACTACGGATACCGTCTCTCAATCTCTTTCCAAAACGAGCTCAGCCTTGACGACGCTGACATCAAAGCGATAATCGAAAGTCTGAAATAATAATTATTTGAAACAGCACATAACTAAACCAAACCCGGCAGCCGAAACATCATCGGCGATGCCGATCTTAATGGCAAGATCAATATCGTTGATGTCACTGCGATCCAGCGGCATCTTGCAGAATTTGCATTATTCACAGAGGAGCAGCTTGTTATAGCCGACACCAACGGCGACGGTATGGTCAGTATTGAAGACGCGACCCATCTGCAAAGATACCTGGCAGAGTATGACGTCGTTCTCGGTGAACAACCAACGGCATAACACACGACAGCCCCGGCGAACGCGACGCGTTCGCCGGGGCTATTTGTTTTATTAGGCGTGGTGCGCCTGACATCCGTTGGTAATTGTTTAGTGGTTGGCTTTCGCTTGCTGGGGTGTGTGAGGCGACATTACGCAGTATAACTTTCTCGCGGACTAGAATCTAACGGTAACGTTACCTCGGTGGAAATAAGAGCTGACATCAGTTAATCGAAATAAAACAGCTCCTCAAATTTTTTGTCGAGGGCAATGCACAAAACCAACGCCAGCTTTGCTGTCGGATTGAACTGACCGGTT
>CACXGW010000020.1 GCA_902767325.1 uncultured Ruminococcus sp. | reverse complement strand
TTGCTGACAGAGGTGATGGTCATAGTTTTTTCGGAGAACGCATTTCCCGATACGTCATAGAAATATATGCCGTCTATCGAATTGGTGTTCTGGATGTCAAGCACCGATCTCTTTGCGTTTTCGTCGCTTACCGCCATGCTGCTGATTTCTTCGTCGGTAAGGTAACGGATGGAATAGTTGCCGTAATAGTCAAAGGTGCCGATCTCGATTTTCAGCGTGCCGTCGGGCTCAAACATAAAGTAGTAATTCGCGACCGAAGGCTCGTCCGAGGTGGCTGACGTCATCTGTGACTGCAGCTCGGCTGTGTAGTGCCAGGTGGTCTCTTTGCTGTTGCCGAACAGATCGGTATCGACAACGCCGTGGAACAAAAACAGGCGGCAAACGATAGCTGCCAAAACAGCGCAAATAACAATGCCGGCGCTGATGAGGATGGTGCGCTGCAGGGTGCCCTTGCTTTCGGGAGCGGGAACTTCATTTACTTCAAACGCTTCCGGTGTAACGGCTGTTTCCGTTTCCGCGGGAGCAGCTTCGGCATCCTCGGGAACGGCTTCAGCTTCTTCGGCTTTTTCCGTCTCGGCTTCTTCGGTATTTTCCGAAACAGCTTCGGCTTCCCGGGCTGCTTCTTCCGTTTCTGCCTGAGCGTTCTCGGCTTTCTCGGTATTTTCTTCGGCGGAAACCTCTTCCGCTTCGTTTTCAGGGGTCAGAATTTCTTTGTTATCGTCCAACTGTGAACCCTCCTTTTTTCATTTCAAATTATATCATACTATATTTCGCGAAATAAATCAACAGTTTTTTGCCCGCAAAACGATGTGAAAAGGCAAAAGAAAAATTAAAAGTTACAGTTTTGTAATCAATCCATTGTCAAAACCCAGCCCCGGTGGTATAATAATCAACAAATAATAAGTATTCCGAAAAGCTGAAAGGAAGTTGCACATGGTAAAATCAATGACAGGCTTCGGCAGGTGCGAAACCGAAATAGACGGCAGACCTATCACCGTTGAGATCAAAAGCGTCAATCACCGTTATTTTGAGTTTTCGTGCCGCGTAACAAGGGGCTACTCGTTTTTGGAGGATAAGCTCAAATCGTTCGTTAATTCCCGCGTTTCCCGCGGAAAAATAGA
This sequence comes from uncultured Ruminococcus sp., assembly GCA_902767325.1. GTDB lineage: Bacteria > Bacillota > Clostridia > Oscillospirales > Acutalibacteraceae > Ruminococcoides. The sequence continues at coordinate 17,312 of CACXGW010000020.1, read as the reverse complement.
TATGTTCGTGTCGGTCGGAGCTTCCGACGATACGCCCTCCGAGGTCGTTGTTAATCACAGCCTTGTGTCGGGTTATCTAAATGCGATGAAAGAGATCAGCGAGACCTACGGCGTGGAAAACGACGCGACGGTCGTTTCTCTCTCCCGTTTTCCCGATGTGCTGACGGTAAACAAAGCCGCGCTGGACGAGGAAAAGCTCACCGCCGATGTGCTCAGCGCCGCGCAGGTCGCGCTCGACGCGTTTGTCGCGATGCGCGAGACCGAGGGCGAACGTATGAAAGCCGATATCCTCGGAAGAGCTCAAACGATCCTTTCCATAGTCGATGAGATCGAACAGCGTTCGCCGCAGACCGTCGCGGAGTATGAGGCGCGTCTGCTCGAAAGGATTCGCCAGACGCTTGAGAATCTCAGCGTTGAGGTCGACGAACAGAGGATCCTCACCGAGGTCGCCGTTTTTGCCGATAAGGTCGCGGTCGCGGAGGAGACCGTAAGGCTGCGCAGTCACTTTGACCAGCTTGCGGCTTTCCTTGAAAAGAGCGAGCCCATCGGCAGAAAGATAGACTTTATCATTCAGGAGATGAACCGCGAGGCAAACACCATCGGCTCAAAGGTCCAGGACGCGACGCTCGCGCATAAGGTCGTAGATATCAAAAGCGAGATCGAGAAGATCCGCGAGCAGGTGCAGAACATAGAGTAAAGTATAGATTATTCTTTAAAGCCTCCACCGTCACTTGTTACGGGGGAGGTGGCACGCCGCAGGGCGGCGTGACGGAGGGGGCGCCGTTGCTACAATTGCCTTGTAGGATAGGAAGCGCCGACCCCTCAGTCAGCATAGCTGACAGCTCCCCTAAAGCTAAAGCGTCAGGGGAGCCTGGTTCTTAACGAAACGTCCGCTGTGATTTAGCATCATGATTAAATAATTCAGGAGAATAATATGAAACTTATAAACATCGGCTTCGGCAATCTTGTCAGCAGCGATCGTCTGGTGGCGGTCGTCGCGCCGGATTCCGCGCCCGTAAAGCGCATAGTTCAAGAGGCAAAATCAAACGGCTTGCTCATTGACGCGACCTGCGGCAGAAAATGCAAGTCCGTTCTGATAAACGAAAGCAACCATGTGGTGCTTTCGGCGGTGTCATGCGAGACCATCCAGAACCGCGCCTCGGAAAGCGAGGATAAGGATGAGCAATAAGGGGATTCTTGTGCTCTACACCGGCTGTTCGGGTGTTGGCAAGGGCACGATAATGAAAAAGCTTCTCGAGCGCGACAGCTCGATCCGCCTGTCGGTGTCGAACACCACGCGCGCACCGCGTGAGGGAGAGATCGACGGCGTTCACTACAACTTCGTTTCCCGAGAGGACTTTATCCGCCTTGCGGACGCCGACGGCTATATCGAATACGCCGAGTACTGCAAAAACCTCTACGGCACGCCCAAGCGGCAGGTCGAGGAAATGCTGGAGCAGGGCTATAACGTGTTCCTCGAGATCGAGGTCAAGGGCGGTCTGCAGGTCATGGAAAAGTTTCCCGATGTTCTCAGCATATTCATCCTGCCACCCTCGATGGAAGAGCTTGAGCGAAGGCTTCGCGGCAGAGGCACCGAGGAGGAAAGCGTCATAAAAGAGCGTATGGAGCAGGCTGAGGAAGAACTGAAATTCAAGGATAAATATCAATACCGCGTCATAAACGACGACGTGGAAACGGCGGCAAATGAAGTGCTTGATATCGTCAGGCGCCGTTTGGAAGATTCATACCGCTGAAAGCGGTTTTGAATATAGTATCAATTACTGTTTTAAGGAGAATGATTTATGCACAGAGTAGACGTAGACGAACTGTTCCAGGGCAAGCAAAGCAAATACGCTCTTGTAGTAGGCGTGTCAAAAAGAGCGAGACAGATCACAAAGACTTTTGAGGACGAGGGCACCGTTACGGAGGATAAGCCCGTTTTGCTCGCTATCGACGAAATCAAAAACCACGAGATCAATCTTTTAGAGCCCGACGAGGATGAGCTTTAATACCGTTGCCAAAATTGCGGTCGAAAAGGCGGCATATTCCTTTGACAAGGAGTTTGACTACAGCATCCCTTCGCATTTGCAAAACGAATGTGCCGTCGGAAAGCGCGTGCTTGTGCCGTTCGGCAGAGGGAACAGCCGCCGTCAGGGGATAGTTACGGCGATCGAAAGCGCTGATGATGACCGGGACTTGAAACCCGTTGTTTCGGTGCTGGATGAAAAGCCCGTGATGACACAAAAGCTGCTCGATGTTGCGCGATTTATGAAGGAGCACTACTTCTGCACCCTTTACGACGCGGTCAAGACCATGCTGCCCGCGGGTATCAACTACCGCGTCACAAGCGTTTACGGAGCAAAAGCCCTTGAAAATGAGCCTGAGCTAACGGAAGAACAGCGTCGCATTTACGACTATCTTATTTCAAAGCGACAGTCGGTAAAGCTTGAAAAGCTGCTCGATGATTTCGCGCTCAGCGACAGCCGCGTGCTCGACGAAATGGTGAGTTTTGGCGTGCTGTACAAGTCCGACGAGGCGTTTCGTAAGATCAACGACGCCGTTATGAAAATGGCGGCTCTCAGTCAGGGAGTTGATTGGCGTTCGGAGAAGCTCACGCCGCGGCAGAATGATGTCGCGGAGCTGCTCGAGCTTACGGGCGCGGCTTCCGTCAAGGAGATCCGCTATTTCACCGGCGTTTCGTCCTCGGTCATCGACGCGCTGTACAAAAAGGGCGTGATCTATTTCTTCGACGAAGAGGTTTTCCGCACAAAGGAGCTGCGCGCCGAGGAAAACGCCGCGGAGACAGTGCTGTCCGACGAACAGCAGCAGGCGTGCGATGATCTGTATCGCGAATACACCGACGAAAAAGCACACATCAGCCTGCTTTACGGCGTGACCGGCTCGGGAAAAACAAGCGTGTTTTTAAAGCTTATCGAGCGCGTCATCTCCGACGGAAAAGGCATCATAGTGATGGTGCCGGAAATTTCGCTCACCCCGCAGTTCGTGGCGCAGTTCGCGCGGCGTTTCGGCGAAAAGATCGCCGTGTTCCACAGCGCGCTTTCGCTCGGAGAGCGGCTCGACGAATACAAGCGCGTCCAAAAGGGTTTGGCGCAGATCGTCATCGGCACCCGCAGTGCTGTTTTCGCGCCGTTTGATAATATCGGTCTGATAATAATGGACGAGGAGCAGGAATACAGCTACAAGTCCGAAAGCGCTCCGCGCTATCACGCGCGTGAGGTCGCCATGTACCGCTGCGCTCAGAACAACGCGCTGATGGTGCTCAGCTCCGCGACCCCGAGCGTGGAAACGTATTACTACGCCAAAAACGGGCGCTATTCACTCAACGTTCTGACCAAACGCTTCGGCGCGGCGGTGCTGCCCGAGGTCGTCACGGCAGATATGAATCTTGAAATGCAAAACGGCAACACCTCGGGCTTTTCCGATGTGCTGCTTCAAAATTTGGAATATAATCTGGAGCACGGGAAACAATCGATCTTGCTGCTTAATCGGCGCGGACACAATTCCTTTGTGACCTGCACCCAATGCGGCGAACCGGTCACCTGCCCTCACTGCTCCATTTCGCTGACTTATCACAGCCGCAACAACCGCCTTATGTGCCACTATTGCGGCTACTCAACGCTGTACCGCGGCGTGTGTCCCACTTGCGGGGGAAAGTCTCTGCGGCTAGGAGGGACCGGCACGCAGAAGGCTGAACAGGACATTGCGAACATCTTTCCCGAGGCTCGTATCCTGCGTATGGACACCGACGCCACCTCGTCAAAGGCTTCGTATGAAAAGATGATCTCCGCATTTTCACGAGGAGAATACGATATTCTTGTCGGCACCCAGATGGTCGCAAAGGGACTTGATTTCCCCAACGTCACACTTGTAGGCGTGCTGAACACAGACCAGATGCTCTACGCCGACGACTACCGCAGCTACGAGCGGTCGTTCTCGCTGCTGACCCAGGTGGTCGGCAGAAGCGGCAGGGGAGACAGTAAGGGAATAGCGGTCATCCAGACCTTCACTCCCGACAACCTGATCATTTCCCTGGCGGCAAAGCAGGACTACGACGCGTTTTACAACGCAGAGATCAGCGTGCGGAACGCGATGCTTTATCCGCCGTTTGCGGACATCTGTCTGCTTGGCTTCGCGGGTGAGAACCAGACGCTGACGCTCAGCGCGGCAAAGGGCTTTCTTGAGGAGTTTTCCTCGCTGGCACGCGGCGAATACTCCGATCTGCCGATAAGGATTCTCGGACCGTCGCCTGCGTCGGTCGTCAAGGTCAGCAATCAATACCGCTACAAGCTGATAATCAAGTGCAGAAACAACCGCAGGTTCCGTCAGCTTTTGTCGCGTGTGCTCATAAGCTTCGGCGGACGGCGAGAGTTCGCAAAGGTGACGGCATACGCCGATATGAACGCTTTGATATGTTAGTTTCAGTTTATGATAAAGGAAGATGAAAATGGCTCTCAGAAATATAGTAAAAGACGGCGACGACATCTTAAAAAAGAAGTGCCGCCCCGTTGAAAGGTTCGACCAAAAGCTTTGGGTTTTGCTCGACGATATGGCTGACACCATGCACCATGCAAACGGCGTCGGACTTGCTGCGCCTCAGGTCGGGATCATGCGCCGCGTCGCGGTGGTAGATATCGACGTGGAGCAAAAGGGCGTTATCGAGCTTGTCAATCCGCAGATAATCGCCTACAGCGGCGAGCAGTGCGGCAACGAGGGCTGCCTGTCCTTCCCGGGACAGTGGGGCATCGTCAAGCGCCCGAACTATGTTAAGGTCAGGGCGCAGAACCGCCACGGCGAGGAATTCGAAATAGAGGGCAGAGAGCTGCTCGCCCGCGCATTCTGCCATGAGATAGATCATCTCAACGGTGTGGTGTTCAGGGATGTTGCGGACAGAATGCTCACCCCCAAGGAAATCGAAGAAATGAACTCTTAAAGCAATTCGTAATTCGTAATGCGTAATTCGTAATTGCTGAACGGAAGGCGATAACAATATGAAAATAGTATATATGGGAACGCCGGACTTTGCCGTGCCCGCGCTGGAAAAGCTGGCGCAGGTTCACGATGTCACGGCGGTGTTCACCCAGCCCGACAAGCCCGTCGGCAGAAAACAGATCATGACTCCGCCCGACGTCAAGGTCTGCGCGCAGAAGCTGGGAATCCCCGTGTGCCAGCCAAGCTCGATGAAAACCGACGAGGCGTATGATATGCTCAAAAGCTATGAGCCGGAAGTCATCGTCGTGGCGGCTTACGGACAGATATTGCCCAAGCGCGTGCTCGATCTGCCGAAATTCGGCTGCGTGAACATCCACGGCTCGCTGCTCCCGAAATACCGCGGCGCAGCGCCTATCCAGCAGGCGGTGCTCAACGGCGACGCGGTCACGGGCGTAACAACGATGCTGATGGACGTCGGGCTCGACACCGGCGACATCCTGCTGAAAAAAGAAACGCCGATCGGCGAAAACGAAACCTCCGCCGAGTTGTTCGACAGGCTATCACTTCTCGGCGGCGAGCTTATCATAGAAACGCTCGAAAAGCTCGAGAACGGAGAAATAGCTCCGCAAAAGCAAAACGAGGCGGATGCCACCCACACTTCAAAAATCGACAAAAGCCTGTGTCCCGTGGATTTCACAAAAACCGCGCGTGAAATTCACGATCAGATACGCGGGCTGTATTCATGGCCGATCGCTACAGCCGTCATCGGCGGAAAAAAGGTAAAAATTCACAAAGCAAAAATCGCCGAAAGCAGCGGAAAAGCGGGCACAATATGCAGTGTCAGACCGCTGATAATCGCCTGCGGCGAGGGTTCGGTGGAGATTTTGGAGCTCCAGCCCGAGGGCAAAAAGAAGATGAGCGCCGAGGCGTTTGCCGCGGGTCATCAGCTAAAAGTCGGAGACTCTGTGCTATAATTCTTTTGGAGAAATTATGTTTTATTTTGATGTCACTTATCTTATATTTATAATACCCTGCGTAGTCATCTCGCTGATCTGCCAGGTGCGTGTAAAAACCGCGTTTTCAAAGTATTCGGCGATCCCGAACTCACGCGGGATGACCGGCGCTCAGGCGGCTGAATATGTGCTCAGGCAAAACGGAGTCACGGGCGTGAGTATCGAGCGCGTGGCAGGAAAGCTTACCGATCACTACGACCCCAGAACAAACGTTATCCGTCTTTCGGAATCGGTTTACGCGAGCGCTTCGGTCGCAGCCGTGGGCGTTGCCGCTCACGAGGCAGGTCACGCGGTGCAGACAGCGCAAAACTACCTTCCGAATAAAATCAGAAGCGCCATCCTGCCTGCGGCAAGGATAGGCTCGGGCTTCAGCTGGATTCTGATTATCATCGGCTTTATGTTTGCCTATCGCGTCACAAGCCCCGTCGGTCTTTATGTTCTCTATGCGGGCATCATCCTGTTTTCCGCAACTGTGCTTTTTACGGTGGCGACGCTTCCCGTGGAGTTCGACGCTTCGCGCCGCGCTTTAAAGTGCATAAGAGAGACAAATCTTCTTTCACAGGATGAATACAAGGGTGTAAAAAGCGTTCTCAGCGCCGCCGCAATGACATATGTTGCCTCCGCGCTGACCTCTATTATGCAGCTGCTCAGGCTTATTTTTCTTGCCAACAGGCGAAGATAGGAGATAGCTATGGCAAATCCCCGCGACACCGCGTTTTCCGTGCTGCTGAAAATTGAACAGGACAAGGCGTATTCCAATATCGCGTTGGACAGCGCCCTGCGCGGACAAGGGCTCGGCGGGGTTGACAGCGCCTTTGCCACGGCGCTGGTTTACGGCGTGCTCGAACGCCAAATCACGCTTGATGAAATAATCAGACAGTACTCTAAAATTCCTTTAAGGAAAATTGAGATAAAAACAAAAATCATTCTGCGTATGGGGCTCTATCAGCTTTTGTGGATGGACAAGGTGCCCGACAGCGCTGCCGTAAACGAGAGCGTAAACCTCGCCAAGCGGAAGAAGCTTCACAAATCCGCGGGCTTCATCAACGGCATTTTGCGCAGCGTAACGCGCGCCGAGCAGCCGTATAAGCTGCCCGACAAAGCCGACAGGGAGCGATATTACAGCGTAAAATATTCCGTTCCGAAATCGCTTGTAAAGCTGTGGATTTCCTCATACGGCGAGGAAAACGCCGTAAAGCTTATGGAGTCGCTCAGCGGCAGACCGAATCTGTACGCCCGGGTCAACACGCTCAAAACCGACAAGGCTTCATTAAAAGCAGAGCTTGAAGCAGAGGGCGTTGAGTGCGGGGATGTTCCGATGCTCGAAAACGCGCTGAAGCTTTCTCACACCGGCGCGGTGGAAAAACTGTCGGCATACAAAAAGGGCTTGTTCCACGTGCAGGATATTTCCTCACAATTATGCGTTGATTTTCTATCTCCGAAGCCGCGCGACGTTATGCTCGACGTCTGCTCCGCTCCCGGAGGAAAGTCGTTCACAGCTGCGCAGTATATGCAAAACCGCGGCAAGCTATACGCCTGCGACTTGTACGATCATAAGCTCAAATTGATCTCCGAGGGCGCTCAAAGGCTCGGCATCACAATGATTCTCACAAGCAAGCGCGACGGAGCCGCGGGGCTTCCTTTGCCCGACGCGGACAGGATACTCTGCGACGTTCCGTGCAGCGGGCTGGGAATATTATCCAGAAAGCCCGAGATACGCTCGAAGGAAGACCTGCTTTCAACCGATCTGCCGGAGCTGCAATATAAAATACTCTGCCGCAGCGCCGAATACTTAGTTCACGGCGGAACGCTGGTGTACTCCACCTGCACGCTGAATCCTGCCGAAAACGGCGACAATGTAAAGCGGTTTTTGGACGAGCATCCGGATTTCCGCGGAATGCCCATCACGCTTCCCGAGGGCGTTTCAAGAGCGTTTGACGAAAACGACTATGAGATAACCCTGATGCCGCACACCGCCGGCACCGACGGCTTTTATATAGCGCTGCTGGCGAGAGTTTAGAGTTGAGTTTAATCAACTGACTACTGACTACTGACTACTGACTACTGACTACTGATTACCGATAAACCCGAAAGGAGCCTGCTGTTTGCTTATCGACATCAAATCAATGAACACAGACGAGCTGACAAAGCTTGTTACAGACAGCGGTTTTCCCAAATTTCGCGCCTCTCAGATACGCGACTGGCTCTGCAAGGGCGTGTCGGATTTTGATGAAATGCGGAATCTTCCTGCCGAAATCAGGGAGAAGCTGAAAACAAGTTGTTACATTTCTGTTGCAAATATTGAAAAAAAACTTGTTTCAAGGTATGATAAAACAGTAAAGTACCTTTTTTCGTTTAACGACGGCGAGTGCGTGGAATCGGTATTGATGGATTATCACCACGGCAAGTCGATCTGCATATCCACTCAGGTTGGCTGCAAGATGGGCTGCACCTTCTGCGCAACGGGTCAAAGCGGTTTTTCGCGAAACCTTACCGCGTCCGAAATGCTGGCTCAGATCGAATCGGCACAGCGCGACTGCGGTCAGCGTATTTCAAACGTCGTGCTGATGGGTATGGGCGAGCCGCTCGACAACTTCGATAACGTTATGCGGTTTTTGCAGCTTGTCGGCGACGAAAAAGGGCCGGGGATAGGCGCTAGGCACATCACGCTTTCAACCTGCGGTATAGTGCCGAAGATCGACGAGCTGGCGCGGTATCGGCTGCAAATAAACCTTGCGGTGTCGCTTCACGCTCCGAACGACGAGATCAGGCGCCGCACGATGCCTGTGGCAAAAGCGTATCCTATGGATGAGCTGCTGCGTTCGTGCAGAGATTATTTCAACTCTACCGGCAGACGCGTTACCTTTGAATACGCGCTGATAAGCGGCGTAAACGACAGCGCCGGCTGCGCCCGTGAGCTTGGGCAGAAGCTCAAAAATATGAACTGCCACGTAAATCTGATTCCCGTCAACAGCGTTGAGGGCACGGGATTTTCAAAAAGCGATTCACAAAGACAGCAGTCTTTTGCGGATATATTGGAAGGTTGCGGCGTGACCGCGACCGTAAGGCGGACGCTGGGCAGCGACATCGACGCTTCCTGCGGTCAGCTGAGAAGAAAACATTTGGAAAAAGGAGGAAAATAACTTGGAAGTATTCAGTAAAAGCGACGTCGGTCTTGTGAGAACACAAAACCAGGACGACTTCCGTTTCGGGGTTATTTCTCCAAGCTGCGTCTGGGCAGTTGTGTGCGACGGAATGGGAGGCGCAAACGGCGGAAACATCGCCAGCGCCACAGCCGTGGAATATATCAGCACCAAGATCACCGACTTATACAAGGAAGATATGACAAAGGAGCAGATCGGCGAGCTGATGGCGGAGATCGTTGTCAACGCCAATATGAAGGTCTTTGAGCTTGCGTCTCAGGACGCCGAGCTGGCGGGAATGGGCACGACCTGCGAATTCGTTTTTGTCAAGGACACCACCGTGCACGTCGTTCATGTCGGCGACAGCCGTACATACGCTATCCGCGGCGGCAAAATAAAACAGCTGACCGAGGATCACTCCGTGGTCCAGGAAATGGTCAGACGCGGCGAGCTGACCTATGAGGAGGCTCAGCACCATCCCAACAAGAACTTCATCACGCGCGCGCTGGGCATAAAGCCGTCGGTTCGTCTCGACTACATCGAGGCAAACTTCATCTACGGCGACGTGCTGCTGATTTGCAGCGACGGACTTTCAAACCACGTCACCACCGGCGATATGGTAAAGATCTGTCACGAAAACCGCGGCGACGACCTTATCAACAAGCTTATTGACTGCGCGAAGAACGGCGGCGGCACCGACAACATCACCGCTACCGTAATCTACTAAAAGGAGTGGCTCATATGGATAAATATCTCGGCAAAAGACTTGACGGACGCTATGAAATCCACGAGCTCATAGGCGTCGGCGGAATGGCTAACGTGTACCGCTGCACCGATACTATGGATGACCGTGAGGTCGCGATCAAAATTTTGAAGGACGAATACCTCAACAACGAGGAGTTCATCCGCCGTTTTAAAAACGAATCAAAGGCTATCGCCATTATGTCGCACCCCAACATCGTGAAGGTCTATGACGTAAGCTTCGGCGATATGATCCAATACATCGTAATGGAATACATCGACGGCATAACTCTCAAGGAGTACATCGACCGTCAGGGCGTAATCGAGTGGAAGGACGCGCTGCACCTCACCACACAGGTGCTCCGCGCTCTCCAGCACGCTCACGAAAGCGGCATCGTTCACCGCGACATCAAGCCGCAGAACATCATGCTTCTTCAGGACGGCACCATCAAGGTGACCGACTTCGGCATCGCGCGCTTCTCCGACAAGGCGACCCGCACAATGACCGACCAGGCAATCGGCTCTGTCCATTACATCGCTCCCGAGCAGGCTCGCGGCGACGTGACCGACGGCAAAACCGACATCTATTCCGTCGGCGTTATGCTCTATGAAATGCTCACCGGCAAGCTTCCGTTTGAGGGCGACAGCGCCGTTTCGGTAGCTTTGATGCAGCTGCAGTCGACTCCGAAGCGCCCGCGCGAGGTCAACCCCTCGATCCCCGTGGGTCTGGAGCAGATCACCATGCGCGCTATGGAAAAGCAGCCCGCCGACCGCTACACCTCGGCAGCCGAAATGCTCAGCGATATTGAGCGCTTCAGGCTCAATCCTTCTATTGTTTTTGATTACAACAGTTCTTTCGTTGATAAGCAGCCGACGAGATACGTCGGAAATGTTCCGAAAAAACAAATCGAAAAACCCAAGCACGTTGCCGAGGAGAAAAGCAAGCCCGTTGAGCCCGAGGAAACGGACGAAGACGAAATCAAAGAGCGCAGCGGCGTTTTCTACGCGGTAAAGGGCGTTCTGATCGCGGCTGTTGCCGTATGCGTAATTATCTTCGCGCTCGCATTGGTGCGCGGCTTCAGCTCAAACCAGGCAAAGGACGTTATCGTTCCGGAATATGTCGGCAAAACCCTTGCCGAGGTAAAGGAAAACAATCCCGACAACTTCCAGTTTGAGATAAAGAGCAAATACGACGAGTCAAAGTCGCTCGGCGTTGTGCTCGCTCAGGAGCCCGTCAAGGGCATGACGGTCAAATCCGGCTCGGCAATGACATTGACCGTCAACAGCAACGAAGACGAGGTTTCGGTGCCTTTCTTCACCACCAGCAATAAGAAATCCGACGCCGAAAAAGCAATCAAGGACGTCGGTCTTATCCCCGAGATAGTTATGGTAGACAGCACAAAGACCGCCAAGGACTACATCATCGGCACCTTCCCGGTCGCGGGCGCAAAGACTCCCGTCGGCTCAACGGTCTATGTGTATGTTTCAAACGGAGAACGCTCCGAAAACGTTGAGATCCCCGCAGTCATCGGTATGACGGTCGAAGAGGCGCAGTCTCAGCTTTCAGAGCTCGGCTTGACGGTCGAGACCGTTTACGACGACGAAAGCAAAGAAAAGCGCGACATAGTAATCAGCTCGTCTCCGCTGCCTCACGGAAAAATCGAAAAGGGCACGGTCGTTACCCTTACGGTCAGCTCCGGCACTGCGGATAAAAGCACCGTGACAGTCAACGTCGACCTGCCGGCAGGCGTTGAGGAATCGATTGAGATGACGGTAATCGTCGACGGAGCGGTCGATTCCGAGCAGTCAAAAACCGTTATTCCCGCCTACGGAGCGACCGCTTCGCTTGAATTCAAGGGAACGGGAACATCTGTCGTTATCGTTCAGCTCAACGGTCAGGTTTACCGCGAATACACGATCGACTTCTCCACAGGCTCGGTCAGCACGGTCACTCACGACTATGTTCCGCCCACAACGGAGCCGACGGTAGAACCGACAACGGAATATGTCGAACCGACGACCGAAGAGCCGGTCACCGAGGAGCCGGTCTATACCGAGGCGCCGTTCACCGAGGAGATCATTTATACCGATCCTACCGTGGCGGTTGAAGAACAAGCCGAAGAATACAACGGCGAAATCGTGATATGAACCGGCAGCAGGGCTTACTGATGAAATCCGTCGGCGGATTCTACTATGTCCGCTGCGGTGATAAAGAATATGAGTGCAAAGCAAGGGGGAGCTTCCGTAAAAAAGGGAGCTCTCCTGTCGTAGGCGACAAAGTTGAAATAAGCATTCCTTCCGAAGGATTTTGCGCTATAGAAGAGATTTTGCCCCGAAAGAACAAGCTTCGCCGACCGGTGCTCGCCAATATCGACACGCTTGTGATCGTGTGTTCCACGGTCGACCCTCTTCCTAACTTTACCGTTATCGATAAAATGACGGCGGCGGCTGTCAACAATAATATGGAGCCGGTCATCGCCGTTACGAAGAATGACATAAAAAACGGCGACAAGGTAGCGCAGATATATCAGCACGCGGGGCTTGAGGTCTTCCGATGCTCTCCCGACAACACCGATGAAGCGTCGAGGCTGCTTGAGTTTTTGCAGGGCAAGGTCACGGCTTTCATCGGCAACAGCGGCGTCGGTAAATCAACGCTTCTCAATATGCTGTTTCCGTCGCTTTCGCTCCAAACGGGACAGATCAGCGAAAAGCTCGGACGCGGACGCCACACCACCAGAGTCGTCGAGCTGTTTGAGATGAAGGGCTGTTTTGTTGCCGACACACCGGGCTTTTCCACGGTGGACTTGCAGCGGTATGAGATGATCGACAAAGAAAAGCTTCCGCACTGCTTCCCCGAGTTTGAGCCGTATCTCGGACAGTGCCGCTTCACATCCTGCGCGCATACCTGCGACAAGGGCTGCCGCGTGCTTGAAGCGCTTGAAAACGGCGAGATCGAAAAGACGCGCCACGACAGCTATGTGGCGATGTACAACGAAGTAAAGGACATAAAACATTGGCAGCTAAAGTAACCGGAAAAACGCGCTGCGTTATCATTTCGGGCGCACCGGAGTTTGACGCGGAGTTTATAAAGACAGCCGTAAAAAATTCGGACTATGTTATCTGCGCCGACAGCGGATTGACCGCGGCGGAAAAAGCCGGCGTCACTCCCGACCTGATCGTAGGCGATTTCGATTCCTACACGGACAGCGTTCCGAATGACTGCGAAGTCATCAGGCTCAGCGTCGATAAGGACGATACCGACACGCTCCACTGTGTAAAGGTCGCTCTTGATCGCGGCTTTCGCGATTTCGCGCTGCTCGCAGCGACAGGCAGCAGGCTTGACCACACTCTCGCGAACCTCAGCATTCTCGAATTTTTCGGCGAAAACGGCGCAACGGGAGTGATCCTTTCCGAAAACGAAACGGTTTGTTTTATTTGCAAGGGCGAACACCGTTTTGACGGAAACAAAGGCAAGACCTTTTCCGTTCTGCCCTTTGGCTGTGAAAGCGTAACGCTCAGCTACAGCGGCGCGAAATATCCGCTCGTTAACGGCACGTTGAAGCACAGCGTCGCGATGGGAATTTCAAATGTATTCGTTGAGGACAAAGCAGCGATAACCGTTCACGAAGGCAGAGCGTTAGTGATAATAGATGCTGGATGCTGGAAGCCGGTGTCCTGTTTCACTTAAAACTTCTTTTTATTGGTTTTTGATGTAGGGTACGGTCTTGACCGTACCGCACACGATGAACAATACGTTGAGTGCTCAACCGGCGGTTCGGTCAAGACCGAACCCTACAGATAGTTTTATATAGTTTTTGGTGTAACAACATACCAGAGGTGTATTATGAAACATAAAATATTCTCTAAAAGAATTATATCAATCGTAACCTGCGCTGCGCTTATCCTTTGTCCGTTCGCGCTTTCCGTTTCCGCAAACGCCGAGGGCATAGACCCCTCCGAGCGGATCACCGAAAGCAGCTGGGAGATGTCCGTGCCGCAGATACATGTGTTTACCGAAAACGGCAACGGAACCACTCTGCTGAAGGAAGACGGATACCAAACCGCCGACATCACCATAAAGGATACCGACGGCTCCGTGCTCACCGACAGCGTTCAGTTCAAGGTGCGCGGCAACACAACCGCGCTGTCCTGGATAAAAAAGAAAGCATACACCTTCAAGTTCGGCAAGAAAAAGGACGTTCTCGGCTTGGGCAAGGGCAAAAAATGGGCGCTCATAGCCAACGCGTTCGACCCGACGCTCCTTCGCAACCACATCGCGTTCGATCTGGCTGATGAGCTCGGACTTTCCTACACCTCAAAGAAAAAGGTCGTTGAGGTGTGGGTCGACAACTCCTTCAGAGGCTGCTATATGCTTTTTGAGCCGGTTCAGGAAGGTAAAGAAAGAGTCGATATCGACATCGAAAGCAACGACGGCAAAAAGGATTTTCTTATCGAGTATGAGAAAACGCGTGAGGAAGAGGACGTTACCTACTTTACAGCGGGCGGTCTGCGCTTTATCTCAAGCGAGCCAGAAGAACCTAACGAGGAGCAGCTCGCTTATATCCAAAGCACCATGCAGGGCATAATCAACACGCTTAAATCGGGTGTGCGCCGGGATATAGAGCAGGCGATAGACACCGAATCCTTCGCGAAGTTCTATCTGCTCAACGAATATTTAAAGACCTTTGACTTTGATATGAGCTCCGTGTTCTTCTATTACAAGGACGGCAAGCTCTACGCCGGACCTCCGTGGGACTATGACCTTTCCGCGGGCAACGCAAGCCCCACTTATTCTTCCCGAGCGGCTGCTACCAACAACCCCGAAGGCTTGATGGCGCAGGGCAAAAACATATATAAATACATCACCTGCTATGACTGGTTCTACGACATTGTCAGAGAAGTCTACCGCGAGCATTACGATTTCATCGAGAACATCGGCGCCGACAGCGGTCTGCTCGACACGCTCTATGCTACCTACCAAAACGAGATCGACCGCAACTACACCCTGGCGGGCTGGAGCGTTTCGAAATGGTGGATAAACAATATGATGCAGCCGTATAAAACATATCAGGAAAACTTCGACTTCCTCAAGAGCTGGTGCAATCAGCGCAACGAATGGCTCAAAAACGAGTGGGAGCTGTTTGACAGATATTATTATCTCGGCGACGCCGACGGCAGCGGCAAAGTCAACATCCACGACGTAACATATATGCAGAGGGTCCTTGCGGAATATGTCGAGTGCGACGATGAAATACTGCGCCGCTCAGATATAGACGGCGACGGAAAGCTGACGATTTCCGACGCAACGACGATTCAGCAGTATCTTGCGGAATTCAGCGTCGATTATGAGATCGGAAAAAAGGTGTACTTCTAAAGCCGTATGATCGGAGCTCACAGCGAGTGTCGGATCGAAATACAAAATCAACGAATAATTCTGTAGACATCCGGGGAAAAACGTGGTATAATACATACCAAATTGGGTTTTTATGCAATCTATAACAAAACTGTAATTATAATGACATCTAATAATCTTGAAAAGAAATATAAGACTGTGATATAATTCTTTTTAGAAAAAATGATTCAGCGAAAAGTGACATAATATTGGAGTGACAACAATATGCCATTATGTATGGGATGTATGCAGGAGATAGGCAACAAAAAAATCTGCCCTTCCTGTGGCTTTGACAATACAGAAAAACAACAAGCTCCGTTTTTACCGTATGGCACGGTTCTCGCAAACCGCTATATCGTCGGCGCAGGAGTCGACACCAACGGAGAAAGCACCCGTTACCTGTGCTTTGACAAGCAAACAGGCGACGTTGCTATCGTATGCGAATTTTTGCCCATCGGACTGTTCAATCGTGCCGAGGGTGAAACCGAACTGAGAATCAACTACGAAAACCGCCTGACCTTTACAAAGCTCAAGGACGAGTTTCTCAACTATTACCGCGTTCTCTCCGAGCTCAAAGAGCTGTCGGCTCTGATGAATGTCCACAACATTTTCGAGCAGAATAACACAGCTTATGTGATCGAGGAAAACGAGGACCTCATTCCCTTTGAAGAATACATCGAGCGCAGCAGCGGCAGCCTTGAATGGGACATCGCGCGTCCGCTGTTTATGCCCGTTATCTCCGCTCTGGAGGCGCTTCATAAGCGCGGAGTAGGTCATTATGCCATTTCTCCGAAAAATATGTACATCACCTCTCAGGGCAAAATAAAGATTTCCGGCTTTGCCACCGAAAACGAGCGCAAGCGCGGCACCGCGCTGAAATCCCAGCTGTTTTCGGGAGCCGCGGCGCCCGAGCAGTATGAGGATAATTTCCCGCTCGACGACATAACCGACATCTACGGCTTCTGTGCCACACTGTTTTACGCGCTGACGGGCCGTTTGCCTAAAAGCGCTCCCGAGCGTCTTAAAGACAGCCGTCTGTTGATGAGCACCAACACCGTCAAAAGGCTTCCGCCGCACGTCGTTTCGGCTTTGGCTAACGGCTTGCAGGTCGAGCGTGAAAACCGTATCACCGATTTTGACGAGCTTCGCTCTCAGCTTTCCGTTGCGCATACTGCCAAGGCGATCCAGGACGAGATCTCCCGCACGGCGAGTATGAATCTGTCAACTACCGCGGGCGGCAAAAAGACAAAGAGCGGTATGTCTCACGTTTCCATCGTAATAATCTCAGCCGCCATCACCGTTCTGGTGCTCGGCAGCATCGGCGTTCTTTGGCTTATGCAGAACCCGCTTTCCGGAATGTTCGGCAGCAACACAACGGCTACCGTCGCCTCTACCGAGAGCACCGAATGGACGGGAGCCACGATCCCCAACTACCTCGGAAAGACTTATGACGAGGCTGTTGAGGCTGCTAAAAAGGATTCCTCAATCAAAATAATGCGCAACTACACCGATAATTACAGCGACGAGTTCAAGGAAGGCACGGTCATGTCCCAGAATCCTCCCGCAGGCACCAAGGTGACAACGGCGGATTCCCAGGAAGGCGTTATCATCAGCCTGACCATCAGCAAGGGCGCTCAAATGCGCGAGCTTCCCGACATCGAAGGTCTTACCATAGAACAGGCGTCCGAGGATATCGCAAAGCAGGGCTTGCTCGGCTCGGCTGAGTATCAGTACAGCGATAAATACGCCGAGGGCAGAGTCATCGGCTACAAGGACAAAAACAAGGGTGAGACCGTGGAATACGGCACAAGCATCACCATTATCGTCAGCAAGGGCAAAGAGCCCGTTGCTACCGAAGAGGAATAATAAGCTAATAGTTTTCAGCCGGCGCGGTAATTCCGTGCCGGCTTTTTCTTTTCCGTTGATTCTGATATTGCTGTCAATCATTATTCATTTTTATAGTTGACCTGACGGAGGTTATATATTATACTAATACCTAATAAAAAGTGGACAGCCTTTGCGGTCTATTTTCCGCAATACTTCGTTGTCGTCCTTGCAAGGCGTCAGCCTTGC
>CACXGW010000019.1 GCA_902767325.1 uncultured Ruminococcus sp. | reverse complement strand
GTGCATTGCACGCCCGCTAAACCGGTTTTTCCTGTCACACCGACATTTGTTTTGTAAAACGCCGCTTCCTATCCGCGGGCGACCGATGGTCGCCCCTACATCTATCATCCAGCCTCTAGCATCTAGCATCCAGCATCCAGCATTCAGAGCTCGGATCAAAGAATCCTCCGTCAACGCCTAAAGGCGTTGCCACCTCCTTTATACAAGGAGGCTTTCTGTTAGGGAAACGCCGTTTCCTATCCGCGGGCGACCGATCGTAGCTGAAAGTGAAAGGCTCCTTTCGTAAAGGAGCTGTCGCGCCGTACACGGCGTGACTGAGGATTTACTTAGCCGCATTATTTGATAAACCGATTTTTATATAGGATGTACGTCCTATCCAAAAACGCCTTAATATAAAGCACGCTACTGAAAATCCTCCGTCACGGCACAAGTGCCGTGCCACCTCCTTTATGAAAGGAGGCTTTCTGTTAGGGAAACGCCGTTTCCTATCCGCGGGCGACCGATGGTCGCCCCTACTAGCTTCTAGCATCTAGCATCTAGCTTCTAGCTTCTATCATCCAGCTTCTAACATCTCCCTTTCTAAAATATGTCAAAAAAGCTTGAAATGTGTCGGTGGTTTGTAGTATAATCATTGGTGTGTGCATACCAATAAATTACAGACAACACAGAAACGGAACGGATATATGGAAAACTTGGGTTTGGGTCAATACAAAACCATAGATGAATTTGTCGAGGCAAAGCTTGACAGGCTCGATAAAGCCGAAGGGGGCTTTTCTTCGCTGTTCGAGCTGATGTTCAGCGAAAAGGAAAATTTGATGTACGAAAAAAGCGAGGGCTACCGCGTAAAGCGCACCACCTACGGCGAGGCTTACGACGACATCCTGCGCCTGGCTTTTACGCTTAAATCGGAGCTTGACCTTCCCGAAGGCTCGGCGGTCGGGCTTAGTATGGACAACAGCCTTCTCTGGATAGAAATGCTGTGGGCTATCATCCTTTCGGGCTGCCGCCCGCTGCTGATGAACCTGCGCCTCAGCGACAGCGCGCTCGAGCAGGCTCTTGCCGATTGCGATGTAAAGGTCGTCATCTCCGACGGCAGACAGTATTCCGTGCGAACGCTCGCGGCAGCCGATATAAAAATGAGCGGCGAAAAGCTAACGCCGTCATCGTTCGGCGATGAGATTCTCGTTATGTCCTCCGGCACCACCGACCACGTCAAGGTCTGCGCCTATTCCGCCGAGGAATTCCGCTATCAGATCCACGACAGCTATCAGATAATCCAGGAGTGCGCGCTGCTCAAAAAGCATTACGACGGCTACATAAAGCTGCTCACGTTTTTGCCCTTCTATCACGTTTTCGGGCTTATCGCGATGTACATCTGGTTTTCGTTTTTCTCGCGAGCCTTCGTTCACCTCAACGATATGGCTCCGCAGACGATCCTCAACACGATAAAGCGCCACAAGGTCACCCACATTTTCGCCGTGCCGCTATTTTGGGAAACGGTTTATGACCGGGCGATAAAAACGATAAAAAACCGCGGCGAAAAAACCTTCGCCAAGTTCCAAAAGGGTATGAAAATTTCCCGAAAACTGAGCGGCAATCAGGCTCTTTCAAACGCGTTTTCAAAGCGCGCCTTCAAAGAGATACGTGAAAACCTGTTCGGCGAAAGCATAAGCTATCTCATCACCGGCGGCAGCGCCATTCGTCCCGAGGTGCTCGAGTTCTTCAACGCCGTGGGCTATCCGCTTTCGGACGGCTACGGTATGACCGAAATAGGCATAACCTCTCTTGAGCTGTCAAAGGACAAAAGAGTGCTCAACAGCGGCTCCGTCGGCAAGCCGATGACCTACGCCGAGTATAAGATAAACGACAGCGGCGAGCTGTGCGTTCGCGGAAAGGTCATCGCGAAATACATCATCGAGGACGGCAAAAAGACCGTCACCGACAAGTCCGCGTGGTTCAACACCCGCGACCTCGCCGTGTGCGAAAACGGCAGATACCGCATTTTAGGCAGGACAGACGATCTTCTGATCGCGCCAAACGGCGAAAACCTCAACCCGAACATCGCCGAGCCCGGGCTCAGACTCCCCGGCACGCTCGGAGTCTGCCTTATAGGCAGCGACGGCACACCGGTACTGCTTGTGTCGGTCAACCGCTATATGTCCGCCGACGCTCTCCGCTCGCTTGACGAAAGGCTAAAAAGCAAAATAGCCGAGCAGAAGCTTTCGGGTCAGATCGGAAAGATAGAATATATCTCCGACCCGCTTATGACGGGCGACGAGTTCAAGCTCAACCGCAGACGCCTCAGCGCCGACTACGCCGCGGGCAGGCTTCATCCCGTCGACATCGAAAAGCGCGAAAGCGAAGCCGAAGAGGACGCGCTTTTGACCCACCTGCGCTCCCTCGTTGCGGCGGTTTTGGAAAAGGAGCCCGACGAAGTCAGCCCCGACGCCGACTTCTTCACCGATCTGGGCGGCACAAGCCTTGATTATTTTGCAATGATCGCCAAGCTTCAGGAGGAGTTTTCGCTGCCGTTCCCGCAAAACAGCGACAACGGACTCCGCACCGCCGGAAAGATATACGAATATATAAAGGACGCGCAGAAGAATGCTGATTAAGTTTTGGAACGCCTTTGTAAAGGTCACGGGTTATCCGGCGCAAAAGGCGATCTTCCGCATGAAGGTATATTACGAGGACAAGCGCGCTCAAAGCAGAAGCATACGCGGAAAGGCGATAATCATTTCGAACCACACCTCGGTTTGGGACTACGCCGCTTTGATGTTCGTGTTTTTCTTCCGCACGCTCCGCTGTCAGATGGCGGAGGTGCTGTTTGAAAAGCAGCCGCTCGGCTTGTTTTTGAAGATGATGGGCGGCATATTCGTCGACCGCAATTCGTTCGATTTGGGCTGCGTCGGAAAATCGCAGAGCATTCTGGAAAAGGGCGGCGTTGTCGGCATCTTCCCCGAAAGCAGGCTTCCCCTTAAAAACGAGGAGCGTCCGCTTCCGTTCAAGCCGGGAGCTGCGTATCTCGCGCTGCAAAGCGGAGCGCCCGTTATACCCGTATTTACAAACGGGGCATACTTCACGAAAAAACGCGCGCGCGTCATCATCGGCACGCCTGTAGACGTCCGCTCGCTGTACGACGAAAGCCTTTCGGAAAAGGAGAATCTGGAGCGGATCTCGGAATCACTCAGAGAAAAAATCATCAGTTTGGAGCAACAGTTGAATGAACAAACCAAAAAAGGCTAAGCTGTTTTCGCTTCGCTGTTTATTAATGGATATTATGCGCCTGTTCGGAGCGCTCCCGGGGCTTATCTGGCTGCGCCCGAAGATTTGCTGCACCTCAAAAAAGGCTAAGCGGCGCATACGCGGAGGGGCGCTGGTCATCTCGAACCACAACGGCTTTCTTGACCCGGCGTTTTCGATGTTCGTTATATGGTACCGCAGGCAGTACTTTGTCTGCCACAAGGAGTTCCTTGAAACAAAGGCGGGGCCTTTCATGCGCGCGGCGGGAGCCTGTATCCCGATCGACGCCAAAAACTTCAACATCGGCTCTTTCAGGCAGATAACCGACAGCCTGAAAGAGGGCAAGCTCGTGGTGCTGTTCCCCGAGGGTCACATCAACGACGGCAGCGGAAAGATGGGCGAGTTCAAGTCCGGCATGGTGCTCATCTCGATGCAGAGCAAGCGCCCGATAGTGCCTATGTATTTAAAGCCCCGACCGCATTGGTACAGCCGGCTCAAAGCGGTGATCGGCGAGCCGGTGGACATCACCGAGCTATACGGCGATATGCCCGCTTTTTCAAAGATAGAAGAGATCACGAAGCTTCTCCGTCAGCGCGAGGAGTTTCTTGAAGAATACGCAAAAACAATTTAAAGAATCACGGAGGATATTATGGAAGTCAACACACTGGAGATCTACCGCCGCTACACCGGCGAGGAAACATTCAAAAGGATAAAGCACTACGACACCCTGTCACAGATGTGGGAGGAGCGCTCGAAGGAATACGCCGAGCTCACCGCAGTTATGGACAACGGAAGCTCCTACACCTACGCTCAGCTCGCTGATGACGTCGCGAAGTTCCGCACCGTGCTCAAAAACAGCGGAGCCAGGAAGGGCGACACCGTCGCGCTGTACATCCCCAATTCTTATGATTTTGTAAAGGCGTTTCTCGCCGTTGTCACCTCGGGCTGCACCGCCGCGGTATTGCCCGCTCAGATCGACGAAAAGGCTGTCTGCGGCTGCTGTATGATGTTCAGGGCTTCAGCGCTCGTAGCGGCAGAATCGTTATCTGCAAACACAGCCGCAGCAAAGCAGGCGATAGCCTCGCTTTCCGTAGTTTCCGCCGAAGAGACCGCCGAAGAAGCTTCTTCCGCGGTCGATTGCGAGGGCAAGGACGGCTGCGCGATCGTTATGACCGGCGGTACCACCGGCAGACCCAAGGGCGCTCTGCTTTCAAACACCGCCGTTATGCACGGCGTCATCAACAGCTGCTACGGCGTTCCCGAAAGCTTCGAGCAGCGCTATATGTTGGTGCTTCCGCTTTCTCACGTTTTCGGGCTTATCCGCAATATGCTCGCCTCGCTTTTCACGGGCAGCACGCTGTTCATCTGCCGCAACAACAAGGATATGTTCCGCGACGCGGCTATGTTCCGCCCGACGATAATGGTGCTCGTTCCGGCTCTTGCGGAAATGGCGCTCACCCTCTCCAAAAAGTTCGGCAAGAATATGTTCGGCGACAGCCTCAAAACCATAATCTGCGGCGCGGCTAACGTTCCGCCCTACCTCATCACCGAATACGACAAAATGGGCGTCAGCCTTCTTCCGGGCTACGGCCTCACCGAATCCGCAAATCTTGTTTCGGGCAACCCCGAGCCGCTCAAAAAGCCCGATTCCGTCGGCATTATGTTCCCCGAGCAGGAGTATAAGATCGTCGACGGCGAGCTGTGGCTCAAGGGCAAAAATATGATGGACGGCTACGTTGCCGTCGACAACAGCGATGTGTACGAGGACGGCTGGTTCAAGACCGGCGACCTTGTCAGGATCGACGACGAGGGCTTCCTCTACATCACCGGCAGGATCAAAGAGGTCATCGTGCTTGCAAACGGCGAGAACATCTCTCCCGCCGAGGTCGAGGCGAAGTTCAACACGCTCGACTACATCCAGGATTCTCAGGTGTTCGAGGACGCCGACGAAAGCGGCAAACACTTCCTCGCTCTTGAGGTGGTTCCCCGCGCAACCGAGATCGCAAAGCTCGGCGAAATCGACATCAACGCCTTCCTCAAGTCGGAGCTCGAGAAGATCAACTCAAAGCTTCCCGCGTTCCAGCGCGTGAACAAAATCACCGTCCGCACCTCCGACTTTGAAAGAACTCCGAGTATGAAGATTGTGAGATATAAAAAATGGCAGTAAACAGAAGTGACATAATCGAAAAGCTTAAAGAGATACTCGTTTCGGCAGACGAAAGCAACCGCTCAAAGCTTGCCGGCATAACCGAGCAGTCCGACCTTTTCACCGACCTCGGGCTCAATTCGGTCAATATGCTCTATATGGTCATCGCCACCGAGGAGGTTTTCAACATCCGCTTTGACGACGTCGGGATGAACGAATTCCGCACCGTCGGCGACGTGGCTTCCTACATCGAGGGCAAGCTGAAATGAAGTGGGAGCCTAAAGAGTGCCGCTTCGGCGATATGATCCGCATCCGTCTGGGTTCCGTGTATCACTTCGGCGTGTTCGTCAGCGAGGACGAGGTGATCCAGTTCGGTTTGCCTCCCACGGCGGAGAACCGCGCCAAGGAGGGTGAGGTCGTCGTTATCGCCACCGACATCGACGTTTTCGCCTGCGGCTGCATAATAGAAGTCGCCTGCTTCGACAAGGGCGAGCTTCGCCGCCGCAATTCTCCCGAAAAGACCGTGGAGCTTGCGCGCGCAAGGCTCGGCGAGGGCGGCTACAACCTCATCCACAACAACTGCGAGCACTTTGCAAACGAGTGCGTTTTCGGCGAGAGCCGCTGCTCCCAGGAGGAGGAGATGCGCCGCCGCTTCCGCAGCCGCCCGATCTGCGACGTCTATCTGACTCGCGTGGCGGAAAGCGAAGCGCTCGGTGAAGCTTTTCCGGAAAAGCTTTGCAAAGAGATAACGGCAATCAAAAACGAGGACGAACGCCGTATTGCTGCAGCTCGGTGGAAGCTGCTGCAAACAGCTGCAAAGCGCTCGTTCCAAACGGATATAAGCGGCGCCGGGCTCAAAAGAAAGCTCGGCGGCAGATGGGTGTGCGACCGCTTCAAATTCGCCTTTTCTTCCGCCGGAGATACCGCGGCGGTCGCGGTGTCAAACGGAGACGTGTCGCTTGCGCTGTCCAAAACACCCTTTGAAGATTGCAGGGTGCTCAAAAACCCGCGCATAGCGGTGCAGGTCAAAGGCGAAAAGGCAAACTGCGCCAATCTGTTTTGGGTCGAGGGCGAGGCTTCGCGCCTGCTCGGTCCGGACGCTTTTGAACAGGAGAGTTCACAATGATATTTTGGGTGATCATCGGTCTGGCTGCCGCGGTCACGGCGTTTTTCATCGCTCCCGCGCTGCTGATTTTCGTCGCCGTATTTCATCACAAAAAAACAGTTCCCTTTGAAGAATACAACTGGGATAAATTCAAAGACCACTACTATGTGCCCTACCTCGGCAGGATAGAGCGCGAGCGCGACTTCGTTTGGAGCCACTCAAAAAAGACGGTCAGCGCGACGGCGCATGACGGCGTCAGCCTCTACGGCGAATACTACGACTTAGGCTTCAAGCGCACGGCTATTTTGTTCCACGGCTTCAACGCCGAGGTCTACACAAACCTTTCGGCTCACGGCGCGTTTCTGATGAAGCACGGCTTCAACGTGCTTTTCGCCGTTCACCGCGCTCACTCAAAAAGCGGAGGAAAATGGTCGGGCATCGGTCTGCGCGAGCAAAACGACGTGCTCAGCTGGGCTATCTGGGCGCAGCAGAACGGGATCTCCGAGATCCTGATCTACGGCGTTTCAATGGGAGGAGCGGCGGCGGCATTCGCCTCCGACAAGCTCGGCTCCACCAACGTGCGCGCCATCGTGTGCGACAGCGGCTTTTACTCGGTCTACGAGCAGATGAAGCGCGACACCAAAAAAATGCACATCCCGCGCGTAATGCTTCCGGCGCAAAAGCTTTTGGCAAGGGTGTTTTTGAGGCTCGATCTCAAAAAGCCCGTCACCGATTCGCTCAAAAACGCCGCGGTCCCCGTTATGTTCATTCACGGCACGGCGGATGAGACCGTCCCCTGCGATTGGGCAAAGGTCAATTACGAAGCGTGCGCCCTGCCGAAGGAGCTGCTGATCGTCGACGGCGCTCCGCACACGTTAAGCATACTGTACAACGAAACGCTGACGGGCGACAGCCTAATGGCGTTCATCAATAAATATTTCGCATAGCACAAAACAGCCGGAAAAACCCTTAGAATCAGCCCTTATGCAATAAATGTAGGGAGCGACGCCCCCGTCGCTCCGCTCTCGCAATTTATTGCGAGAGAATCCAATAAATTTATAACATCTTTAAACACAGGAAAGGACAAAAAATGAAAAAGTATCTGATCATCACCGACGGCACCAGCGATCTCAGCGAGGAGCTTCAGCAGGAGTTTGACATCAAAACCATCCCGGGTCATATCCATATGCCCGATAAATCCGACATAACCCAGTTTTTAAGCTGGAAGGACATCACCCGCGACGAGTTCTACGCAAAGCTCAAAAAGAACCCCAACGACTTCAGCACCGCTCCGCCCAACCCCGACGAGTTCGCATCCGCTTTTTCCGAATACGCCAAGCAGGGCTATGATATGCTTCTGCTCGTTATGTCGTCCACAATGAGCGGCACCTACAACTTCGCCTGCAAGGGCAAAGAGCAGACGCTCAAGGACTATCCCGACACTAAGATCAACATCATCGACAGCCTCCGCTTCGGTCCCGGCTACGGACTTATGGCGGTCAAGGCGTCGCTTCTGCGCGCAGAGGGAAAAACTCTCGACGAGGTAACGGAATATCTTGAAGAAAACAAGTGCCGCTATCATCAGGCGGGCTGGCTCGACGACCTCTCGTTCGTCGCCAAAAAGGGCAGGCTCAACCACGCCGCGGCGTTTATGGGCACCATCGTCGGCATCAAGCCGCTCGGCGAGTTCGACTACAACGGAATGACCACCGTGCTCGGCAAGGCGAAGGGCGCAAAAAAGGCGTATGACGTGCTCATAAAATACATCAAGGCGACCATCGAAAACCCGCAGGATCAGATAATCTTCATCGGTCACTCCTCGCGTATGCCGCAGGCTCAGCAGTACAAAAAGCTCATCGAAGAGCATATCAAGCCCAAAGAAGTCCGCATCGTCGACGTTTTCCCCGGCTCGGGAATCAACATCGGACCCGGACTTATGGCGGCGTACTATATGGGCAAGCCCATCTCCAAGGATCTTTCCGAGGAAAAGGAGCTTGTCAACAATTTCCTTGACGCGGAGTAATTATTTATAATGAGTACAAAAAGGATCACCGGCTTTCAGCTGGAACAGATGTTAAAAAACGGTCTTTCAAACCTTCAGACGCAGGAGCAGGAGATAAACCGCCTGAACGTGTTCCCGGTCTCCGACGGCGACACCGGCACGAATATGTGCCTCACGCTTCAAAACGGTCTGCACTTTGCCAAGACGAATATGGACGCCGGAGCGTACCTCAGACGGCTCGGCGAGGGTATGCTGCTCGGAGCGCGCGGCAACTCGGGAGTCATCCTATCGCAGTTTTTCAAGGGCTTTTCAACCGAGCTTTCGCGCTGCGCCCAAGTCGGCGTTGGCGAGCTTCGCAACGCGCTGATAAGAGGCTACCGCACGGCATACAGCGCGGTAGTTAAGCCCGTTGAGGGCACCATTCTTTCCGTCGCCCGCGAGGGAATCGAGCATATCAGAGGTCAGATAACCCGCTCAACCGGCATTGAGCAGCTGCTTTCGATGTACATAGCCGAAATGCAGAAGACCCTTTCGATGACCCCCGAAATGCTCCCCGTCCTGAAGGAAGCCGGCGTTGTCGACAGCGGCGGAATGGGCTTCATAGCGATATTCGAGGGTATGCGGAAATACCTCTACGGCGAGGTATTGCTTCCCTCGGCAGAGCTTGAAACCGCGCCGCAAGCCCCGATGGGCTTCGATCTGTTCAACGAGAACAGCGCCTTCGAGGACGGCTACTGCATGGAATTTATTCTTCAGCTTATGAACGCCCCGAAATACGACCGCCATTTCCGTATCAGCAGCTTCATCGAGGACTTAAAGCTCTACGGCAACTCGATAGTCGCGGTTCAGGACGGCAAGCGCGTAAAGGTGCACATCCACACCCTGCACCCCGAAAAGATAATGGCGCTCAGCCGCGTGTTCGGCGAGTTTTTGACGTTCAAGCTCGAAAATATGCAGGTTCAGCACAACGAACACGACAAGGAGCTGAAAACCAAAAAGCACAAAAAGCTCGCGGTCGTCGCGGTCGTCAACGGCGAGGGAATGAAAAAAATATTTTCCGATCTGGGCTGCGACGTCGTTATCGACGGCGGCTCAACGATGAACACCTCGTCTCAGGAATTCATCGACGCCTTCGCCCAGCTCGACGCCGACGCTATCGTCGTGCTGCCCAACAACCCCAACGTCATCCTGGCGGCTCAGCAGGCGGTCACGCTTTATGAGGCACAGAACATCACGGTGCTGCCCTCGCGCAGCGTTGCCGAGGGTTATTTTGCCATCGCAATGGATGTGCGCAACAGCGACGACGTCGATTTCCGCCTCAGAGAAATGAAAAACGGGCTTGAAAACACCGTTACGCTGTGCGAAGCAACCGCCTCGCGCGACTACGCCTATCACGAGATCAGCTGCAAAAAGGGCGAGGAGATACTGCTCGTCAACAACAAAATAGTCTGCGTCAACAGCGACTGGAAGCAGGCTATCATCGACGGTATGAGCACCGTCGAGGACATCGGCGATAAGGAGACCTGCATCGTGTTCCGCGGCGAAGGCGTTCCCGAGGAGCTCGAGGACGAGCTGCGCGAAGCGATAGAGGAGCTCTGCCCGATGCTGGATATCGCGTTCGTCGACGGCGGCCAGCAGGTGCACCATTGGGTGATGGGGCTGACGTGATTATATGATTTGCGAAAGCAAATCTATTCATGCGCCTTGGCGCAATTCATGTTTCCGCAAACAATTCATGAACCGTATGGTTCAATTCATTCCCGGATATAACGTTTTGAATGAATTGACGGTTCCCGTCATGAATTTCCCTGCGGAATGAATAGGCTTCGCCGTGAATTGACGGCAAAGCCGTCATTGATCAGGAGAAAATATGAGCATTTGGATCTGGATATTAATTTGGGCGGCGGCATTCTTTTTGGTCATCGCGCCGCTCATCATCATACCCGCGGGCATATATTTCATCCTGCTCGTCCGCACTCGCAAAAGCAAGTGGACGCGCAAGTGCAGCCTGCCAAAGGACGCCGAGATCAAAGAGATGTTTGAGATCGGCTTGTCGTGGGCGGAAAAATACGCGGACAAAAAGCGCGAGGTCGACGTCTACAGCGGAAAGTACCACCTTTTCGGCGAGTATTTCGACTTCGGCGGCAGCCGTGCCGTAATAATAATCGCCGGGCGCACCGAGGCGCTCAGCTATTCCTACTACTTTGCCGAGCCCTACCGCGCATCGGGCTATAACGTGCTGGTCATCGACAACCGCGCTCACGGAAAGTCCGACGGCAGAATTTGTTCGCTCGGCTATAACGAGCACCGCGACATCCTGCGCTGGAGCCAAATGCTCCACGACGACCTCGGCAACGAAGCGGTGTTCCTGCACGGCATCTGCATAGGCTCGGCGAACGCCTTGTTCGCCCTGACCGCCGACTACTGCCCGGACTATATGCAGGGAATGGTCAGCGAGGGTATGTTCACCACGTTTTACGAAAGCCTCAAAAACCACATCAAAGAAGCTCACCAGCCCCAATATCCCGCGCTGTGGGAGGTCAGGGGCTACATAAAGCTTTTCTCCGGCTACGATATAAAGCGCGACGGCCCGACCTTCCGCATCCACAAGCTGAAAAAGCCCATCATGATGCTCCAGAGCAAGGAGGACAAATACTCGCTCCCCGAAAAGGCAAAAGAGCTTTATGAAAAATGTCAGGCCCCGAAAAAACTCGTCTACTTTGAAAAGGGCAGACATTCTCACATAAAAATCAACGCTTCAGCAAAATATGATAATTATATTATTGATTTTTTGAAAGAAGTGTGCGATAATAAGCCTATCACCGATGAGATCATCGGCGACTGATATTATTAGCAGCGGCGCTGCAGAAAGGAGATATATATGGATAACAGACAAATCACAACTCCGCAGGGCAACCCCACCCAGGTGCTCGTATTCGGCATCATCGGTCTGGCTCTCTGCGAAACAGGCGTTCTCGGCCTTATCTTTTCGATCATCGCTCTTACCAAGGCCAAGAACTATGTAAACACCTACGGCCCTATTTCAACACAGGTCAACACCGGCAGAAGACTTGCTATCGCAGGCTTGATCATCAGCATCATCATGATCGTATTCTGGATCGCTTTCATCATCCTGATGTCGGTCGTTTTTGTAAATGTTGCGAAGGATCCCGACGCCAGCAAAACACTCAAAGATCTGTCAGATTACTTACAGAGCTATACCTACGCTAATTAATGCAAAAAGCGCCGATCAGTTCGGCGTTTTTTTCTGCATAAATTTTTAGATTTTGTCAATAACAGAAGGGAAAGTACAATGAACAAAAAGCTTTCAAAATCAAAAAACCGTCTGAAGAGGGTGCTTATCATACTCCTTGTGACCGTGCTTTCCTATGCTGTTTTTTCGGTCGCCGGCGCGGCGATAGCGTTCAAATTCATCTTCGCCCGGACCGCCGTCGTCAACGCCTTCGAGCTGACCTACAACGATATAGATAACGAAAAATACCCGCGTGACGAAATAGCTTTTCCCTCGGGGAACAACCTGCTCAGCGGCTGCGTCTACAAGCCGGAGGGGGAGAGCAGTGCTCTCATAATCGTGTCGAACGGAATGAACTCCTGCATCGACCGCCACCTGCCCGAGATACTCAGCTTTGTCGACAGCGGCTTTACCGTGCTGACGTTTGAAAACACAGGCGTCGGCAAAAGCGAGGGCGACGGCACCGTCGGCATAGCGCAGGCACGGCTCGACCTTAACGCCGCGGTGGATTACGCTCAAACAGATGAAAGCCTGAAAAACCTGCCCGTCGTGCTCTACGGACACAGCCTCGGCGGCTACGCGGCGGCGACCTCCCAGCGCGACGAACAGCCCGTGCGCGCGGCGGTATGCGTTTCGGGCTTCGACTCGCCCAATCAAAATATGTACTACAGCGCGAAAAAGCGCGTCGGCATACTTGCCGATCTGCAATATCCGTTTATGTGCCTGCAAAACTACTTTTTGTTCGGAGACAAGGCGGACGACTCCGCGGTCAGCGCCATCAACGAAAGCCAAAAGCCCGTTATGGTGGTAGGCGGCACCGGCGACGACGTCGTCCCCGACGAGATAAGTATTCTCAACCGCGCCGGCAGCATAACCAACCCCAACGCGGTGATAGTAAAAATAAGCGAAAAATACCGCGCCGAACACAGCACTCCGTGGCTGAGCAGCGACGCGGCGAAATACCTTGCCGAAAGTAAAAACCCCACCGATAAATCCCGCGCCAACGAGCTGGACAAGGACTTTATGGATTCGGTGAAGGAGTTTTATTTGAAAGCAGTCGAGGGTTAATTTATAAGTTT
The DNA here is from genome assembly GCA_902767325.1 of uncultured Ruminococcus sp. Classification (GTDB taxonomy): domain Bacteria; phylum Bacillota; class Clostridia; order Oscillospirales; family Acutalibacteraceae; genus Ruminococcoides. The sequence goes on along the minus strand of CACXGW010000019.1, from coordinate 44 downwards.
AATGCGTAATTCGTAATGCGTAATGCGTAATTATTTCCACATCT
>CACXGW010000018.1 GCA_902767325.1 uncultured Ruminococcus sp. | reverse complement strand
ATCGGTCGCCCGCGGATAGGAAGCGGCGTTTTACAAAACAAATGTCGGTGTGACAGGAAAAACCGGTTTAGCGGGCGTGCAATGCACGCCCCTACTACTGACAACTGCCTAACGCCTACCGACTACTGACTACCGACTACTGCCTACCGACTACTGACTACCGCCTACCGCCTACTGATAACTAAACGAAAAAACAAGGATAACGCCGAGCGCTATCCCTGTTTGAAAACTTATAAATAATATATCACTGCGTTCCGAAAATGCGGTCGCCGGCGTCGCCCAGACCCGGGCAGATGTATGCGTTTTCGTTGAGGCAGCGGTCGAGGCAGCCGACGTAGAGCTGGATGTCGGGGTGAGCCTTCATAAGCTCGCCGACGCCCTCGGGAGCCGCGATTATGGACATAAACTTTATTTTTCTGCCGCCGCGAGCCTTGATGAAATCAACCGCCGCGACAGCCGAGCCGCCGGTCGCGAGCATCGGGTCGACAACGACCACCTGGCGCTCGTCTATTGCCTCGGGCAGCTTGCAGTAGTATTCGTGAGGAAGATGGGTCTCGGGGTCGCGGTAAAGACCGATGTGGCCTACCTTTGCGGAGGGCACAAGAGCCAGAATGCCGCTTACCATTCCGAGTCCCGCGCGGAGGATCGGAACCACCGCCAGCTTTTTGCCGTTGATTACGGGCTGAACGGTCTTTTCGATCGGGGTCTCGACCTCGATGTCCGCCGTGGGCAGGTCGGAAAGCGCCTCGTATCCCATAAGCATTGAGATCTCTTCGATCAGCTTGCGGAATTCGTTGGTGCCCGTGGTGGTTTTGCGAAGCAGCGTGATTTTATGTTTGATCAGTGGGTGGGTCATATAGGATACCGACATTTTACTTTCCTGCCTTTCATACAGATAGTGTTTCTAAAAATGCGACTATGTTTTCAAAATGCATTGAGTGCGATGCTTTTACAAGCACGGTGTCGCCCTTTTCGATTATATCGGGAAGCTCCTTTTCAATAGCTTCAACGCTTTCAAACCAAAGGTCGTCCGCTCCGCGCGCAAGCTCCTTTGCGAGAGGTCCCACGCTGAGCACGCGGTCGACGCCTTGCTGTTTTGCGTAGGCTCCGGTTTCAAAGTGCAGCTCAAGCTCGTCTTTGCCGAGCTCCTTCATATCGCCGAGCACGGCGATCTTCCTGCCCTTGAAGTTTACAAGCGAGTCGATCGACGCCTTTACCGAGGTGGGGTTCGCGTTGTAGCAGTCGTCGATTATTCTAAGCGACGCGGTGTTGATGACGTTCGCGCGTCCGCCGACGGTTTTGTAGGATTCAACGCCGTTTTTGAGCTGTTCGTCCGAAAGCCCCAGAAGATCTCCCACGGCAACAGCCGCCAGAGCGTTTGAGACCATATAATTGCCGATGGCGGGGATCGTTACGTCGAGCGCCTTGCCGTCGAAGCAGAGTGTGCAGCTTATCCCGCCCTCGCCGTTGTTTTCGATGTTTTCCGCGTGATAGCGGTTTTTGCCGTCAAGCCCGAAGAAGATAGGCTCAGTCCCGTTGACGGAGGTGACGGTGGAGAGCTTGTCGTCGTCGCCGTTTAGCACGAACGAAGCGCCCTCGCGCGCAAAGCCGAACATCTCGGTTTTTGCCTTCAGAACTCCGTCGCGGTCGCCGAGGTTTTCAAGGTGACAGCAGCCGATTATCGTCAGCACGCACACGGTGGGCTGAGCCATTGCCGAAAGGCGGCTCATCTCGCCGAAGTCCGAAATGCCCATCTCTATGACTGCCGCTTCAGCGTCCTCGGGCATACTAAGGAGCGTGAGCGGAACGCCCAGCTCGTTGTTGAGGTTGCCCCGGGTTTTGTGGGTTTTGAACTTTTGCGAAAGCACCGCGCAGAGCATTTCCTTTGTGGAGGTCTTGCCCACGCTGCCCGAAACTCCCACGACGGGGATATCGAACTTTTCGCGGTAAGCCTTGGCGATCTTCTTCACCGCCTCAAGCGTTGAAAGAACCAGGATGAACGGCTTTTCAGCCTTTTCGGGAGCGACCTCGCAGATGGCGCATACTGCTCCGCTTTGGTAGCATTTATTTATAAAATCGTGACCGTCGACGCGTTCTCCCTTGATAGCCAGAAAGAGCGAGCCGTCCTTGATCTGCCTGCTGTCGCGCTCAACGGAGGTTATGCAGGTGTGCCTGAGCGCCTCGTCGCCGACGTATATGCCGCCGCACGCCGCGGCGATCTCTTCGAGTGTGAACGGTTTCATACACATACCTTATTTGTTATACTTTTCAAGCGAATACTTGATGATAAGCTCGCACAGATCGGCGTAGCTTATGCCCTCAACAGCCGCCTCCTGAGGCAGCAAACTGGTGGGCGTCATACCCGGAAGGGTGTTGGCTTCGAGACAATAGGCGTTGTTGCCCTTGTCGAGGATAAAGTCCATACGCGCGTAGCTTTCCAGATGGAGAGCCTTGAACGTGGCAAACGCCGCGTCGCGCATCGCGCGGTCCTGTTCGGGCGTTATGTCGGCGGGGCACTGCTCGATAGCGGCGCCCGCCTGATATTTTGTTTTGTAATCGTAAAATCCGGTTTTAGGGATGATCTCGATAGGCGGCAGCGCTCTGTCTCCGAGCACGCCAACGGCAAACTCTCTGCCCTTGACATACTGCTCGACGACGACCTCGCTTTCGCCGTAGGAGAACGCTTCTTTTACCGACTGCTTGAATTCCTCGCGGGTCTCGACAATTGTGATTCCCACGCTGGAGCCGCCCGAGCAGGGCTTTACAACGCAGGGGAATATCTTCCAGCTTTCGGCGTCGGCTTCGTTTTTGAAGATCTCGCCGCGCGGGGTGAGCACCTTGTTCTGGATGAGGACGCTCTTTGTGAGTCCCTTGTTCATCGCGAGCGCCGAGCCGAGATAGCCCGAGCCGGTGTATTTGAGTCCGAGCAGATCGAAAGCCGCCTGGAGCTGACCGTTTTCACCCTCGCCGCCGTGAAGCGCAAAGAAGGTGATGTCGGCAAAGGAACATATATCTATGATGTTTTCGCCGATGAAGCGACCTGATTTGTCGCGGCGTTTTTCTTTGATCTCGTCGATGTCCGAGATCGTTTCGCCGACCTTGGCGCTGTCGGTAAAGCTGTAGTTCTGCTTAAACAGGGCGTTGACGTCGCAGATGTCCTGCTCGTAGCCCGTGAACACGTCGAGCAGCACGACCTCATGCCCTTTTTCTCTGAGCGCGGCGGAAACAAGAAGTCCCGAGGAAACGGAAACGTCGCGCTCGGTGCTTGTGCCGCCTGCCAAAACAACAATTCTCATTGGTAAAACCCCTTAATTATGCTAAAACATAAATCCGTTGTAGCCCCAATAGCTTATCTCTTCAAAGGTCACGTAGCAGTATTCTCCCGAAACGGAAGCCTCGTCCGACATGACAAGGCAGACAGACTTTGTGAGCTTTTGATAGGCGTCTTTGGTTGAGCCGCCGAAGATCTTGACCTTGACGATAGCCATAGGCGTTTCGCTGTCGCGGTGAAAAGCCATATCCATTCCGTCTTCAACGGCGATCATCAGATAGCGGTCGCTTTTCCCGGGAAGGATACCGATGCAGTCAAAAAGTCTGCGCTTGATCACTTCCTTTTGTGAATCAGATAATTTTGCGTTTGTTTTTACGTTGATGAATGGCATTAGCTGTAACTCCTATAAAAAATATTCGCGTTTTTATTATAATATTAATCGCCCTGCTTGTCAATTGATTCGGCGGCAGATTTTGCACAAAAAAAGCGGCGGCGCAATATACAATCGCGCCGCAGCAAAATTAGTTAAAAGTGCAGAGAAGCCTCCTTTCATAAAGGAGGTGGCAACGCCTTTAGGCGTTGACGGAGGATTTACTGCGCCGCGTTTTCCTTTACGGCGTTTTTTGGTAGGATGTTTTTCCTATCTGAAAGCGGCTTGAAAAACAAATCGGCTTAATAAATCCTCAGTCAGCTTCGCTGACAGCTCCTTTATGAAAGGAGCCTTACCGTTAAGGTTAACTTCGCACAATTACAAAAAAGGGCGCACACATCGGTGCGCCCCTACTTATAACTTCGGACTTAACGACTTCCGACTTCAAACTTAACCCAAAACATCCTCCGTCAGGTCAGCCGCCACGCCGTTCATCTCTATGGGATTGATATTGTTGCAGGCGACGAACAGCGTGAGGTTT
>CACXGW010000017.1 GCA_902767325.1 uncultured Ruminococcus sp. | reverse complement strand
GCTGTAACATAAAACTATATTTGTTTATGATGTAGGGTACGGTCTTGACCGTACCGCACACGATGAACAAGACGTTGAGTGCTCAACCGGCGGTTCGGTCAAGACCGAACCCTACAGATAGTTTAAAAAGAGTTAAGTTTTTTGCGGACTTTGCCGAATAAAAACAGAGGCGACCGATGGTCGCCCCTACAACATATGCTAAATATTTACCAAAGCTTATTCAAACTTAAAACCGGAAAAATCGAATGTTGCAAAATAATCCTTCGGGGTTTCGGCGCGTCTTATCAGCTCATGTGAGCCGTCCTCGCGCAAAAGCACCTCCGCGCTTCTGAGCTTTCCGTTGTAGTTATAGCCCATCGAAAAGCCGTGAGCGCCGGTGTCGTGGATGTAGATAATGTCGCCGATGTCGATCTTCGGCAGCATTCTGTCTATGGCGAACTTGTCGTTGTTCTCGCACAGACCGCCCGTGACGTCATATTTATGGTCGCACTTTTCGTTTTCCTTGCCGAGCACGGTGATGTGATGATACGAGCCGTACATCGCCGGGCGCATAAGGTTAGCCGCGCACGCGTCAAGACCGATATAGTCCTTGTAGATGTGCTTTTCGTGGATCGCCGTGGCGACCAGAGCGCCGAAAGGCGCCAGCATATATCTTCCGAGCTCAGAGTATATCTCAACGTCGCCCATTCCCGCGGGAACGAGTATCTCTTCAAACTTTTTGCGAACGCCCTCGCCGATAACGGCAATGTCGTTTTTGAAATCGTCGGGCTTATAGGGCACGCCTACTCCGCCGGACAGATTGACGAATTTGATATGTACGCCTGTTTTTTGGTGAAGGCGAACAGCAAGCTTGAAAAGGATGGACGCAAGCTCGGGGTAATAGTCGTTGGAAACCGTGTTGGAAGCCAGAAACGCGTGGATACCGAACTCTTCGGCGCCGGCTTCTTTTAGTTCTGTAAACGCCTTTTCCATCTGCTCTTCGGTCATTCCGTATTTGGAATCTCCCGGAGTGTCCATTACCTGAACCTTATCCTTGCTGTCGCCGAGCTTGAAAACTCCGCCCGGATTGAAGCGGCAGCAGATAGTCTTGGGAACGCCGCAGACCTTCTTGATAAACTCGACGTGCGTGTAGTCGTCGAGGTTGATATACGCGCCCAGATCGTACGCCTTTTGCATATCCTCAACGGGCGTTACGTTGGAGCTGAACATTATGTCAGAGCCCGAAATGCCGCAAGCCTCGCAGAGCATAAGCTCGGTGTAGGACGAGCAGTCCATTCCGCAGCCTTCCTGTTGTAAAATCTTCATCAAAAACGGGTTCGGGGTTGCCTTTACGGCAAAGTATTCCTTAAAGCCCTTGTTCCAGGAAAACGCCTTGTTAAGCGCGCGGGCGTTCTCCCTTATCCCCTTTTCATCGTAAATGTGGAACGGCGTGGGAATATCTTTGATGATATCCTTAGCCTGCGCCAGCGTTAAAAACGGCTTCTTCTCCACTATTCTACCTCCTCTGTGATAGATTCCTCTATAACCTCTTTAATATCGTCAACACCACTTCCGTCAACGGCGGAAAACGGGATGAGCTGAATGCCTTCAAAATCCTGCAGTTCGTCAAGCACTTCGTCGATCCGCTTTTCGTACGCCGTCTTTTTGAGCTTGTCCTTCTTTGTCAACACGATAACGAACGGCGCGTTGCTCTGATACAGGAAATTGAGCATATCATAGTCGTCCTTCGTCGGCTTGTGACGGATGTCGATTATCTGAACGATAAGACGGATGTTGCGCTGCGCCGAAAGATACCCTTCAACCAGTGCAGCCCAGCGCTGTTTTTCAGCCTTTGAGACCTTTGCGTAGCCGTAGCCCGGCAGATCGACGAGCCTGAACTCAGGCAGCCGGTAAAAATTCACCGTTGCGGTCTTTCCCGGCTGAGCGCTGACTCTTGCCAGAGCCTTGCGCTGAACAAGCTTGTTGATAAGCGAGGATTTTCCGACGTTTGAATGACCCGAAAAAACTATCTCGGGCAAATCCGACGGCGGCAGCTGGCTGACGTTGCCGGCGGCAAATTCAAAACTCACTTCGTTAAAATTCATTGTGACCTCTTGTTGTGATGGTGTAAATTTAAGCAAACGTTTCCTTTATAGTTGTAGGGGCGACCACCGGTCGCCCGACAGCAGAAAACGGAGCTTTCCTAAAAACAGCCGGCAAGACAGGATAGCGCGGCTTGGCGGGCGAGCAATGCTCGCCCCTACAATTAGTAGAGTCGTTTATAGATAAATGCAGGGAGCGACGCCCCCGTCGCCCGACGGCAGAAAACGGAGCTTTCCTAAAAACAGCCGGCAAGACAGGACAGCGCGGCTTGGCGGGCGAGCAATGCTCGCCCCTACAATTAGTAGGGTTGAGTACTTAACGTCTTGTTTATCGTCTGCGGTACGGTCAAGACCGTACCCTACATAACAAGCCAATAAAATGAAGTTTTAATTGTTACGGCATACTACACATTTACGATAGTGCAGCTTACCCCGCCGTCGCGCCCGAAATAACGTCTGTAAAATCCTCAACGGGGATGAAACGGACCTTATCCTTGACGGCGTCGTCAAACTCGCTGATGTCGCGCTCGTTGAGCTTGGGGATGAACACGGTGTCTATGCCGTGCTTATACGCTGCCATACTCTTCTCTTTTAAGCCGCCTATCGGCAGGACCTTGCCTCTGAGGGTGATTTCACCTGTCATTGCGATGTCGTGTCTGACAGGCTTTGAGGACAAAGCGGAATAGATGGCGGTCGCCATAGTGATACCCGCCGACGGTCCGTCCTTCGGCACAGCTCCCTCCGGAGCGTGGATGTGGATATCCTTAGTCTTGTAGAAATCGCCGTCGATGCCCAGAGCCTTGGCGTGGCTTCTGATGCAGGTTATAGCCGCCTTTGCGGATTCCTGCATTACGTCGCCCAAAGAGCCGGTCAGAACTATCTTTCCGGTGCCGTCCATAACGGCGACTTCTATCGGCAGCAGCTCGCCGCCCACGGAAGTCCACGCAAGACCGTTGACAACGCCGATCTCGTCCTTTTTGCTAACGCTGTCGGGAAGGTACTTCTTCTTGCCCAAAAGCTCTTCTACGAGCTTTTCGTCTATCTTAAAGGTGTCCGATTCGCCGTCGAGCTTTTTGACCGCGCACTTTCTGAGGAGCGACGCTATCTCTCGCTCGAGATTTCTTACTCCCGACTCACGGGTGTAATAATCTATCAAAGCATAGATCGCCTTTTGCGTGAAACGTATCTCCTTTTTGGAAAAGCCGCACAGATCGAGCTGTTTCGGGATCAGGTGCTTTTTGGCAATGTTGAACTTTTCTTCTCTTGTGTAGCTGTTGATCTCGATGATCTCCATTCTGTCGCGCAGCGGAGACGGGATCAGCGACATATCGTTTGCAGTTGTTATGAACATAACGTTCGACAGATCGAACGGCACGTCGATATAGTGATCGACGAACTTGCTGTTCTGCTCGATGTCGAGCACCTCAAGCAAGGCGGAGGTCGGGTCGCCCTTATAGTCGGACGCAAGCTTGTCCACCTCGTCAAGGATAAGCAGAGGATTGTTTGATCCCGCGTTGATTATCGCGTTCATCACCCTGCCGGGCATTGAGCCGATATATGTGCGGCGGTGACCGCGAATCTCAGCCTCGTCCTTTACGCCGCCGAGAGCTATCCTCTGGCTGTTTCGCCCTATTGCCTTGGCTATGGACTGCGCTATTGATGTTTTGCCCACTCCGGGAGGACCCACCAGGCAGATGATCTGCCCCTTCTGCTTGTCGCTGAGCTTTCTCACAGCCAGCTGCTCGATGATCCTGTCTTTGATTTTTTCAAGACCGAAATGGCTTTTGTCAAGCTCTTTGCGTATCTTCGGCAAATCTATTTTATCCTTTGTGGACTTGTGCCACGGAAGGTCGAGCACGGTGTCGAGATATGTACGGATGACGGAAGCTTCCTGACTGCCGTAGGGCATTTTCATAAGCTTTCTGCATTCTTTGAACAGCGTTTCCTCAACCTTCTGGTCGAGATTAAGCTTTTCTATCTGCTCGGCGTAATCCTCGGCGTCTGCGGAGGGGTCGTCCTCCTCGCCGAGCTGCTCCTCGATGGCGCGCTTTTGCTCGCGCAGGAAATATATCTGCTGGTTTTCGTCTATCCTGCCCTTTGCCTTCAGCTCGATCTCACGCTCAAGCTTGCTGATATATGTTTCGTCGATCAGCACATCGAGCACGGTGTCAAGCCGCTCGGACGGGTCGAGAATCTCAAGAATGCTCTGCTTTGTGGGATAATCGAGATACATCGTTGAAGCGATGTAGTCCGCAAGCTCTCCGGGATACTTGCAGAGCGCAACCTTGAAAATAATATCGGGCGGCATTTTTGCGGTGACGTCCAGATACTTTTCAAACTGGTTTTTAACGGAGCGGATCATAGCCACGTCGGACGCGGTCAGCGGCATTTTTTCCTCGGGAATCGGGAAAAGCTCCGCCATAATAAGCTTGTCGTCATAAACCGGAGACGCTATCCTTGCGCGGTATTTGCCCTCGAGCACAACGCGCGTTACGTCGTCGGGCTGCTTCAGGACCTGAACGATCTTCGCTACCACGCCGATAGAATATAAATCTATAAGCTTGGGCTCGTTGACGACAGGGTCCTTCTGAGTCGCCAGAAAGATCAGCTGATCACTCTTCATCGCCTTTTTTATAGCTGAAACGCTCTGCTGTCTGCCGACGTCAAAGTGGATGACGGCTTTCGGGAAAACCACCATCCCCCTCAACGGCAAAACCGGAAGCGTGATTGTTTGTAATTTATTTATTCCCATTGTTTTTCCTTTCAATAAGAGAGCGGAATTAATGTTAAAAAGAGTACGTCGTTGAAAATGGAGCCTTCTCCCTCGTGGAGAAGGTGGCACGGCACCGCGTGCCGTGACGGATAAGGGGTTCGCCGCAAGGCGACAGGTAGAGAACAAATCGTGTAGTGTAGTGTAATATTAAATAAGAAAAGAAAAACTGTATTAAATAATCTACAAACTGCTAATCTTTTTCGCTGACGCGAAATCCCCTTATCAGTCACCTTACGGTGACAGCTTCTCCACCGGGGAGAAGCCTTTCTGTTAAGGTAACCTCCGCGCGTATTTCCTTGCGCGGGGAGGCTTTCTGTTAAAGCAAACGTCGCTGTTAGTGAAGCCTCTTTAACTGTGTAGGGGCGCACCCGTGTGTGCGCCCTCTCATAATACAGACTTTTCCAAGGGGCGCACACGCGGGTGCGCCCCTACGTTGTTAAATCTACATTTGAATTCAGGAAGCCGTGCTGCGTTTTGAACGCTTTGGGACCTCTTTTTTCGGGATCTTTACGGGAAAGGCGGATTTTTCCTTTCTGCGCAAGATCTGAGGCTGAGCGTTTCCGGTGACAACATCCTTTGTGATGATGATTTTCTCGATGGTGTTGTCGGAGGGGGTCTCGAACATCAAGTCGGTAAGTATCCCCTCCATAATGCCCCTGAGTCCTCTGGCTCCCGTGCGCTGCTCCTGAGCCTTTTCGGCTATCGCGGTAAGCGCCTCGTCCTCAAAGTAAAGCTCAACATCGTCAAGCTCGAACAGCCTTTTATACTGCTGAACGATCGAGTTCTTGGGAACAGTGAGTATCTTTACGAGCGCCTCGGTGTCGAGTCCGCTGAGCGCCGTGATCACGGGCAATCTGCCGATAAGCTCGGGGATTATTCCGTATTTTACCAGATCGTGAGCCGTGACTTCCTTCATCCAGTTGGTGGAGTCAAGCTCATCCTTTGACTGGATAAGCGACTCAAAGCCGATGACGGAGTTGCCCTTGCGCTTCTCGACGATCTTTTCAAGTCCGTCAAAGGCTCCGCCGCAGATAAAGAGGATGTTTTTGGTGTCGACCTGTAAAAACTCCTGCTGGGGGTGCTTTCTTCCGCCCTGCGGAGGAACGTTGGCAACGGTTCCTTCAACTATCTTCAGCAATGCCTGCTGAACGCCCTCGCCGCTGACGTCGCGGGTGATCGAGGGATTTTCCGATTTACGGGCTATTTTATCTATCTCGTCGATATAGATGATGCCGCGCTGAGCACGGTCAATATCATAATCGGCTGCCTGGATAAGCTTTAAGAGGATGTTTTCGACGTCCTCGCCGACATATCCGGCTTCGGTCAGGGTAGTCGCGTCGGCGATAGCAAACGGAACGTCAAGCGCTTTTGCCAGGGTCTGCGCAAGAAGCGTTTTGCCGACGCCTGTGGGTCCCAGCAAAAGCACGTTGCTCTTTGCAAAGTCCACAACATCGTCATTTGCGAACGCGCGCTTGTAGTGGTTGTAGACCGCAACGCTGAGCGTCACCTTAGCCGACTCCTGTCCGATAACATATTCATCAAGGATAGCCTTGATTTCTTTTGGCTTTAAAAGCTCGGCAAATGAAGTGTCGGGGTCCTTGGGCGCAAGGGTCGGAGCTTCGGGAAGCAGATCACGCCTTATCTCACCCGACTGCTCAAGTATATTCATACAAAGATCCACACAGCGGTCGCAGATATACGCGCCGTTGCCCTGGATCATGCGCATAACCAGTTCTTCAGGCTTTCCGCAAAATGAGCAGTAGATCTCTTTGTCGTTTGTTTTTTTAGCCATAAGTTAAGTCACCTTATCTTTTTTCGATAACCTTGTCGATAAGACCATACTCAAGCGCCTGCTGAGCAGTCATAAAGTTGTCGCGCTCGGTGTCGTTTTTGATTGTTTCGAGCGGCTTTCCGGTGTTTTCAGCCAAAATCTGATTGAGGCGTGCTTTAGTGTCGAGCATATATTTGGTATGGATCTCCATATCCGTAGCCTGACCCTTATAGCCGCCCAGAGGCTGATGGATCATAATTGTGCTGTTGGGAAGCGCGATACGCTTTCCCTTTGTGCCTGCCGCAAGGAGGAACGCGCCCATGCTTGCCGCCATACCCATACAGATGGTGGATACGTCGCACTTGATATACTGAATGGTATCGTAGATCGCAAAGCCGTCGGTCACGCTGCCGCCGGGGCTGTTGATGTAAAGACTGATGTCCTTTGTCGGGTCCTGGCTTTCGAGATAAAGCAGCTGCGCAACGACCACGCTGGCGCTGGCGCTGTTGACCTCTTCATTGAGCATAACGATCCTGTCATTGAGAAGGCGGGAGTAAATGTCATATGAACGCTCGCCGCGGTTTGTTTGCTCTACTACATAAGGTACCAATGGCATATAATCAAAACCTTTCTGTTTATTTGTTGGCAGAAAATCAAATATTATTCAATCATTTGATAACGGCGCTCTTCTTGACGAGATCAAGCGCCTTCTGCACCTTTACGTCCTCGCTGAGAGAATCGGCGGGGATAGCTTGTTTTACCTTGTCGACGTCCATCTTGTAGGCTTCCGCCATCTTGGAGTATTCGTCCTCGACGTCGGCGTCGGTGACTTCGATGTTCTCTTTCTTAGCGATGGTTTCCAAAGCGAGTCTGAGCTTTACTCTCTTTTCGGCGTCTTCTCTGTACATAGCCTTGACAGCGTTGACGTCCATTCCCATATACTGCATATAGGTCTGCATATCCATACCCTGGGAGCGCAGACGCATCTCAAAATCTCTGACCATATCGTTAGCCTGATTTTCATACATAGCCTCGGGGATCTCGCCCTCAAGCAGTTCCATCAGCTTATTTGAGATCTGTTCGTCGACGTCCTTGTCGGCTTCTTCGGTAAGACGCTTGGAAACGGTTTCCTTCAGCTCTTCCTTATACTCGTCAACGGTTTCCTTCTCGGAAATATCCTGTACGAACTCATCGTCGAACTCGGGAAGCTCTTTTGTCTTTACTTCAATGAGGTTGATCTTGAACTCGGCGTCCTTGCCCTTGAGCTCCTCAGCCTGATAGTCCTCGGGGAATTTTACGGTGATCGTGAACTCCTCGCCTGCCTTATGACCGACGATCTGCTCCTCAAAGCCGGGGATGAAGTTGCCCGAGCCGAGCGCAAGGTTGTAGCCCTCTGCCTTGCCGCCCTCAAAAGCGGTGCCGTCAACAAAGCCTTCAAAGTCGATCACTGCGGTGTCGCCGTTTTCGGCAGCTTTGTCCTCAACGGAAACAAGACGGGACTTGCTTTCACGGACACGTTCGATCTCCTTTTCGAGTATCTCGTCGGTGACCTCGGTGGACTTCTTCTCGATTTCGATGCCCTTGTAGTTATCGATCTCCATTGTGGGTTCAACAACGACCTGAGCCTTGAATGTAAAGCCGTCCTTGCCGGCTTCTACTGCCTCAAGAGATTCTACGGCAACGATCTTGACGTCGGCTTCCTTTGCGGCGTCATAAAGAGCGTCGGGATAGCAGTCCTGCATAGCGTCGTCATAAAAGACCTCCGCGCCGTACATCCTCTCGATGATCCTGCGGGGAGCTTTGCCCTTTCTGAAGCCCTGGACGTTGATTTTCTTGACCTGCTTTCTATATACCGCGTCGATAGCTTTTTCAAAAGTTTCGCCGTCAACGGATACAACGAGTTCGTATGAATTTGCTTCTTCCTTTTTTGTGCATTCTTTCAGTGCCATTTTAAATTCCTCCATTTTTTCAATATCGATTTATTGTAACATATTTTTTGCATTAAATCAAGTTATTATCTGACTAAAACAGGGGTGAATTCTACCCTGTCGCAGGAAATCAGGCGAAAATCTATCCCTTCAAACTCGCCCTCAAAAGCAAGCCGGAAGTTTTGCCTTCCGTGGATATGACCGTAATAGCATTTTTTTACGCCGTATTCCTTCAATACATCCATTATCTCGCGGCAGACTATACCGCGGTAGTACGGCGGATAGTGCAAAAACGCCGCAAGCTCTCCGCCGAGCTGTTTTCCGGCTTCAAGCGAGGCTTTCAGTCTGCCGACCTCACGGTTGAGCACCTTGATATCCTCGGGTGTGTCGTTTTCCAAAAACCAGCCGCGCGTTCCGCAAACAGAGTAGCCGTCGACCAAATAGGCGTTGTTGAACAAAATCGAGATGGAATCGAGCCCGTTTTCCTCAAGCAGATTATCCATCTTGCGCTTCGTCGACCACCAGTAGTCGTGGTTGCCCTTCAAAATGAGCTTTTTGCCCGGCAGGCTGTGGATAAAGCGGAAATCCGTAACTGTGTCCTCAAGCTTCATTGCCCAGGAAATATCGCCCGCCAGAACGACGGAGTCGTTATCGTTTACAAGCCTTCTCCAGTTGTTTTCCAGACGTTCGATATGATCGTTCCACCCGGAAAAGACGTCCATAGGCTTATCCTCACCCAGCGAAAGGTGAAGATCGCCCAGCACAAACAGAGACATTACTCTATACTGAGCGCCGAAAGGACATACTCCGGCATTTTGTCAACTTCCGTAACGTCGGAGAAACGGGCTTTTTTGTCCTTGAGGCTCGCAAGAGGAGCCGGAACAGGCATTTTGCTGATGTCAAACAGCATATCGACCATCTCAAACTCGGTTTCGGGAAGCGTGCAGTCGGGTGAAACAGCCTTCAGGACAGCCTTTGAGAACTTATACGGGCTTGCCGTGGAAGCAATCACCGAAGGTGTGGTATCGCCCGTATTCTTAACATACTGCTCGTAAACGTTTACGGCAACGGCTGTGTGGGTGTCGCAGAGATAGCCGCTCTGAGTGAACAGACGGTTGATAATGCTCTGAGTCTGCTCCTCGCCGCAGAATCCGCCGAAGAATTTTTCACGTATAACGGCTTTTACTTCATCGCTGACTTCGTATTTGCCGGTGGATTTGAGAGAATCCATCCACTCTTTTGTGGAAACATCGCTGTCGCCAGAGAGCTTATAGAGCAGCCTTTCAAGGTTGCTTGAAACAAGAATGTCCATAGACGGAGACATAGTGGTGTAGAAATCCCTGTTTTTATCGTAGATACCGGTGTTGATGAAATCGGTCAGCACGTTGTTTGAATTGGAAGCGCAGATGAATTTCGCGACAGGCAGACCCATCAGACCCGCGTAGTATGAAGCGAGGATGTTGCCGAAGTTGCCGGTAGGCACAACGACGTTGATCTTGTCGCCGAGAGCTATTTTTCCGTCGTTTACCAGGTCGCAGTAAGCGGAGATGTAGTAAACGATCTGCGGAAGCAGTCTGCCCCAGTTGATAGAGTTAGCCGAGGAAAACAGCATATTGTTTTCGGCAAGCTTTTCGGAGATTTCGGGAGTGGTGAATATCTTCTTGACGCCTGTCTGCGCGTCGTCAAAGTTGCCCTTGATGGCGCAAACGGTGACGTTGCTGCCTTCCTGAGTGTTCATCTGGTGCTTCTGCATCGGGCTGACGCCGTCAACGGGATAGAAAACGATTATCTTTGTATGCTCAACGTCCTTAAAGCCTTCCAGAGCCGCCTTGCCGGTATCGCCGGAGGTAGCGACCAAGATAACGGCGTCCTTGCCGTCGTAGGTCTTTTTAAGGGATTTTGTAAGCAAATGCGGAAGTATCTGAAGCGCCATATCCTTGAAGGCGCAGGTGGGTCCGTGCCACAGCTCCAGGACGTTCAGTGGAGTATCGCCGAGCTTTGTATACGCCATCGGAGCGGGATTGCTTCCGCCGAATTTTTCGGATGTATACGCCTTGCTGACGCAATCAATGATCTCCTCCTCGGTGAAATCGGTCAGAAAGTCCGAAAAGACCTTCTTAGCCCTGCCCCTGTAGTCCATAGCGAGAAGAGCCTGAAAATCAGCCTTGTCATATTTCGGGAACTCCTGAGGCACAAACAAGCCTCCGTCCTTGGAGATACCCTGCGCGATAGCCTGCGCGGAGGAAACGACTTCACGCGCATTCTGAGTGCTGTTATATAACATTTTCATCTTCCTTTCAAAAGAATAAACAACTATTTATTTTACTACAAAATGCGCTGAATGTCAAAGTTTTCGAAGAAATTCAGCGCGTTTTCGAAGAATATTTTATCGACTAACTCCTGTTTATAATGATGTTGTAAAAACAGTTCGTATATCTTGTCATAAACACGGCTGTCCTTAATATCATAAGGCAAAACTCCGCCGTCAAAATCACTTCCGAAGCAAAGACAATCATCTCCGCCGAGCGACAAAAAGTGCTCGGCGTGCCTGAGTATGTCATAGACGCTTGCCCTGTCGGGAGAATCATTTAAAAATGCGTTGTGAAAGTTCAGCCCGAACAGCCCTTTCCGCCTGATTATTTCGCGTATCTGCCCGTTCTTCAGGTTCCGCCTGTGAGAGGTCACGGAATAGGCGTTTGAATGTGAAGCGACAAACGGCTTTGATGTGCTTTCGGCAACATCATAAAAAAGCTCCTCGCTCGCGTGAGAAATATCAATGATCATCCCCGCGCGCTCCATCTCACGGACGACCTGTTTGCCGAAGCCGGTCAAGCCTTTTTTGGTGTCAGCTCCGCCGCCGATAGCGTTTTCGGCGTTCCAGGTAAGGGTCATCATCCTGACGCCCATATCCGCGAAACGCCGCACATTATCAAGCTTATTTCCGAGCGCCAAGCCGTTTTCGATCGTCAGATATGCCGAGTTGTTATGACTTGAAAACGCTTTTTTGCAGCCTGAGCCGGGCTTTAAAAGCTCTATGGATAAGCGTTTACATTCTTCATCAAGACGCTTTGCGGCTGAATAAAACAGTTTTTCCGCTTCAATCGGCGAAAAGCCGTCGGGGACCCAGATGGCATAGCACTGGAGCTTACGGCTTTCGGGAGCACTATTTAAAACGACCTCAAGCGAGCTGTCGTTTAGCGCGATATTTTTTGTTACCGATTCATATAAACTGTCGCAGTGCAAATCTACAACACGCAAGCTTTATACCCCCGATTCAAAAGCGTTTTCAATATAGCGGATGTCCAGAAGCTTCAGCGTTTCCTTGTCCGTGATAACCTCGCAAACGTCAAAACGGCAATAGCTTTCGATGTGGTATTCCAAAAGATACACCTGCGCCGCCTTTAATAACCGGCGCTGTTTTTTATAGTCCACCGCTTCATACGGCTCGGTCAGGGAACCCTGATGTCTTGTTTTGACTTCGACAAAGCAGAGCACTCCGCCCTTTGAAGCGACAATATCTATCTCTCCGCAGGGCTTGCTGTAGTTGCGGCAAAGTATCTTGTAACCGTTCCTTTTAAGGTATTTTACGCAGTATTTCTCCCCCGCGTCGCCCGTCTGTTTTTTGGAAAATATGCTCATTTTAATATCTTGGTCAAAAAACTCATTCTGTGATACGGACACGGACCGTAGATTTTTATGGCGTCGGTGTGCGCCTTGGTGCCGTAGCCCTTATGCTTGTCGAACTGATACTGGGGATATTCCTTTGCGTACTCATACAAAAGCCTGTCCCTGGAAACCTTCGCCAAAATCGACGCGCAGGCGACCGACATCGACTTTGCGTCACCCTTGATTATGTATTCGCTGTCGATCGACAGATCGGGCAGACGGTTGCCGTCGATCATAGCGAAATCCGCTTTGACGTCAAGCCCCTCGACAGCGCGCTTCATCGCGAGCATAGTGGCGTTCAGGATGTTCATTTCCTCGATCTCTTCCACGCTCGCGTACGCTATAGAATATGAAACCGCCTGTTCCTTTATTACCTCAAACAGCGCCTCGCGCTTCTTTTCGCTGAGCTTTTTGGAGTCGTTTACGCCTTCTATTATAGTGTCGGTCGGCAGAATTACCGCCGCGGCGCAAACGGGTCCGGCAAGAGGACCTCTGCCGGCTTCATCGACGCCGCAGATATGAGAATAACCCTTTTGCAAGGCTTCTTTTTCATACTGTAACCAATCCATAATTACTCCTTTTCAAACACCGTTCCGGGCATTTCAAGCGTTATCCTGCCAAGCTTTGCCGCTCTGAATTCATCGAGCAGCATAACAGCGGCGCGTTCGGTGTCGATCTCTCCGCCCGAAACGAGCATTCCGCGCTTTTTTCCAATGATTTGAAGCAATTCATAAGAATCAGTATTGTCCGGATCAATATCGCTGAGCTTGAACCGCTCAATGAACGCCTGCGGTTTAAGCCCTTTCAGAAAATCGAGAAGCCTGACCGCCAGCAGCTCGGTATCGACCACCTGATCCTTTACGGCTCCGGTAAAAGCGAGGTGTTCTCCGACGGTCTTATTATCGAAACGCGGCCACAAAACGCCGGGAGTGTCAAGCATTTCGAGGTTTTTGCTTATCGTGAACCACTGGTTGCCGCGGGTAACGCCCGGTCTGTCCTCGACCTTTGCCCTGTTTTGCTTGGCTATCCTGTTGATAAACGACGACTTTCCGACATTGGGGATGCCGACGATCATCATTCTTATCGTCGGATTGACCATTCCCTTAGCCTTGAGCCTGTCGATCTTTTCCTTCATAACGGTGTTGACGGCGGCGGGTATTTTATTGAGGTTTTTTCCGCTTTTGCAGTCGACAGCAATCGCCGTTATCCCCTGCTTTGCGTAGTGATCTATCCACATTTTTGTGGCGGTCTGGTTAGCCATATCGCACTTGTTTAGCAATATAACCCTCGGCTTGTTCAAAACCAGCTGATTCAGATCGGGATTGCGGCTGCTGACGGGTATCCTGGCGTCGATTATCTCAGCCACGGCGTCAACGAGCTTCAGGCTTGCCTGTATTTGTCTTTTTGTTTTGGTCATATGACCGGGAAACCATTGGATCGTCTGCATTTCGCTCATAATATTTCCTCTGTTTCTGAAATTTCGTATAATAAAAATGAAAGCTTATTTCCATTATTTCACAGAAATAAGCTTTTCGTCTTTTTATTGATATATACCGCCAAAACGGCTGAACGGGATCACAACGAACTGCGCCTTGCCGATAACGGAATCAACATCGATCAGTCCGATCTCGGCGTAACGGCTGTCGAGCGAGACCTGACGGTTATCGCCCATTACAAAAATCTTTCCTTCGGGAACCACAAAGCTGTTGTCCTCATCAAGGGGAAGATATTTGTCGCCGAATTTGCCTGAAAAAGTCGTTCCCTTTACATACGAGCTTTCTTCAAGCTCAACTCCTTCAACATAGATCTTATCGTTCTCATAGTCAAGCTTGATGGTCTGACCTTCAACAGCGATAACGCGCTTGATGATGGGCTCGGGATACTTTGTTCCGTGAGATATAACGACTATGTCGTTGTTGTGAGGAGCGTAAAAAAGATTGGTAACAATGACCTTGTCGCCGTTTTCGAGCGTATCGTTCATCGAAGTTCCTTCGACCTCAACGAGTCTGAAAACAAACGAAAGGCACAAAACAACGATCGACACCGCGATTATAACGCAGCGTACCCAATCAAAAGCGCCGGAAGCAAAGCCTTCGGAACGGACGACGGGGAACTTTATCTTTTCGACGTCGGATCTGTCATCCTCGAAAACAGCGCGGAATTCCTCCTGAAAGTACTCGTCGCTTTTGTTTGTAGCGGCTATTGACTCATCGTCGTAGACTAAAGGAGTTTGATCCAAAGCCAGATCGACGTTGGAAAAATCATTTTCAAGCTCTTCTGTATAGTTATTGGGTTTTTCTTTACTCAATAGAATCACCAGCTTTTGCGCAATACGATATATTGTAGTAAAAAAGGGAACCAAAGCAGTTCCCTTTCAGATTATTCGAGAATTACTTACGAATCTGCTCCTTGACCTTGGCAGCCTTACCGACTCTGTCACGCAGATAGTAGAGCTTGCTTCTGCGAACCTTACCGTAACGAACGACCTTGATGTCCTTTACGTTGGGGGAATG
>CACXGW010000016.1 GCA_902767325.1 uncultured Ruminococcus sp. | reverse complement strand
AACCTGCGGTTTGGTCAAGACCAAACCCTACATTTTTATATATTTAGGTACAATGTGCACTTGAATTAAGCTTTTGAGCCAGCCCCTTAATACTATTTTTTCAGCAGCAGACCGTCCGCAAGATCCTGCTTTGCCTGCTTTTTGATAACAAAGTGCTGCTTTTTGCCGGTAGCGGTTCGCGGCAGCTCCTTAACAAAGCGGTAGTAGCGCGGCGCCTGATACTTTGAGATGTTCGGCGACTTCGCGCAGAAGTCCTGCAGCTCCTTAACGGTCAGGCTGTCGTCCTCGGCGATCACATACGCCGCGACGGATTCGCCTCGGGTGCTGTCGGGAACGCCGGTAACGATACACTCCGAAACCTTCGGGTGACTGTTGAGCACTTCCTCTATCCTCGCGGGATAGATGTTTTCGCCCTTGCTTATGATCATATCGTCTTTTCTGCCGGCGATGGTGACAAACTGCCGCTTGTCCCAGGTGCCTATATCGCCGGTGTACATCCAGCCCTTATAGAACTTGTCTTCCGTAGCCTGAGGATTGTTCGCGTAGCAGTAGGTGGATTTAGCCGGGCATTTTATAATGACCTCGCCCTCGGTGACGTTGTCCATGGCAACGGTGTCGTCGGGCTCGGCTTTTTTGTCGTCGTAAAGCTTAACGATGCGAACCTCGTCGTCGGTGCAGGAGCGTCCCGCGGTTCCCGACATCTCGGGAAGATCATACGGACGCAGGAAAGTGTTCCAGAACGATTCCGTGGTACCGTAGCCGTTGTAGATGTTCGGGGTAAGCATTTTCTGGAAATTGATGCACGCTTCCTTTTCCAGCGGGCTGCCCATAGTTATGATGCCCTTCAGCGAGGAAATATCCTTAGGATGCTTTGCCTGTCGCGAAGCCAGCAGCGTCAGGACCGACGGAACGCCGGTCAGAAAAGATATGCCGAACCTCTCAACATAGCTAAGCGTGGTTTTCGGGTTGAACGTTCTCATAATGACCAGCGAGCCGCCCGCGTACAGGGTAGGGGTGGGGCCGCCGGAATGAAGTCCTCCGCGGTGGAACCACGGGGTCATATTCATCGTAATGTCGGTCGGAGCCAGCGGAAAATGCATTATAACGTCGTGAGCCGAAAGCACCTCGTTTATATTGTTGAGCGGCACGCCCTTCGGCGTACCCGTAGTGCCCGAGGTCTGCAGGCGCACTACTTCATCGTAGATATGCGGCTCAAAATCCACCGGCGGATCGGTATCATTAGCGTCCTTTACATAGTCCTCGTACAGGATATGTCCCTGTGGAAGCTTGAAATCCTTTTTCAAATCGTTTACGGCTATAATGACGTCGGGCTTGTGCTCGCTCATCTCGATAGCCTTCAAAGCGGTATCAACGATTTCCGAGTCGTATATATACACCTTTGCCTTGTTGTGGGTCATTATCTCCGCCGTCTCACCCGCCGAAAGGTTGAAGTTCACTGGGTTGCCTATCGCTCCGAGCTTTTGAGGCGCGATATAGCCGAACAAAAACTGCGGACAGTTATACAGCTGAAACATAATGATGTCCTGCTTTTTCACTCCGCTGAGTTTCAAAGCGTTTGCAAAGCGGTTGCAGTCGGCGTTCAGTTTCTCATACGTCCACTGCTTTTTCTCGACCGGGGAGATCACCGCCGGTCTGTATCCGAAACGGCGCACGTTGCGCATAAAGCCGTTCAGCCAGGTGAATTCCGATTCAAATGTCTCTCTGAACATTTCAGAGTCATAAGTAAGGTTCATATTACCCTCCGATATATTTTCCGATCAATACGCTCGAATTCTGTCCGCCAAAGCCAAACGCGTTCGACATCGCGTAGCGAATATCGGCTTTCTTTGCGGTGTTCGCTACAAAGTCAATTCCGGCGCATTCGGGGTCGACTTCGCTTAGGTTGATCGTCGGCGGAAGAACGCCCGTCTCAATAGCCTTTATGCACGCGATAGTCTCGGTGATGCCGCCGGCGCCCATCATATGTCCCGTAGCGCCTTTGGTGGAGCTGACATAGGGGAGATGTTCGCCGAATATCTCCTTGATAGCGGCGGTCTCAACAAGGTCGCCCTTATGAGTAGCCGTGCCGTGAGCGTTGATATATCCGATATCCTTCAGTTCGATGCCCGCCTCTGCGACCGCCTGACGTATACACGCCATAGCGCCTCTGCCTTCGGGGTGCGGAGCGGTAACGTGGTGTGCGTCGCAGGTGTTGCCGCAGCCCGCGATCTCTCCGTAGATCTTCGCGCCGCGCGCCTTGGCGTGTTCCTCGGTTTCAAGCACCAGAGCGCCGCCGCCTTCGCCGATAACAAAACCGTCGCGGCTGATGTCAAACGGACGGCTCGAACTTTTCGGATCGTCGTTCCTGCGCGAAAGAGCCTTTGCGTTGGCAAGAGAATCTATCACCAGCGGACACAGCACGCTCTCGGCGCCGACAGCCAGCATAACGTCGGCTTTTCCCGCCTTCATATAGGTGCAGGCGATGTTTATCGCGTCGCCGCCCGACGAGCAGGCTGTGCTGACAGTAAAGCTCGGCCCCTGCATATTGTAGTCGATGGCGA
Organism: uncultured Ruminococcus sp.; assembly: GCA_902767325.1. Lineage (GTDB taxonomy): Bacteria > Bacillota > Clostridia > Oscillospirales > Acutalibacteraceae > Ruminococcoides. Next base: position 8,633 of record CACXGW010000016.1, on the reverse strand, counting down.
TGTTTGCCGCCGCGATATTTCCCAAAATCTTCGGGATAAAGCGCGGACCGACTTTTTTATGAGCGCCCGAAAGCGCGTCCTGAGTGAACGCTGTAGTCGAAACGCCCGCCATAGCGGTTCCCATCACGATACCCGTGCGCTCGGGCTCTATTTCAATGCCGCTCTGCTTTATAGCTTCCTGCGCGGCGATATACGCATACTGCATAAACGGATCGGTTTTTCTCACCAGATCTTTAGGAAGATATTCGGTGGGGTCAAAATCCTTGATCTCTCCCGCAAACTGCACCGCAAGCTCGCTCGGGTCAAAGCTCTTTATAGTATCGATGCCCGATTTTCCCGCGATTATGTTCTTCCAATATTCATCAACGCCGATCCCGACGGGGGTGACGGCGCCCATGCCCGTAATGACAATTTTTTTCATTTCATTAAACTCCATTCGCCACTAACAATTTCATCATATATTATAACAGATTATTCCGATTTTTCAAGTTTTTTCGGGCTCTTTGGGGATACTGAACAAAATAAAACGGACTGCCGAAAAATGGTAGTCCGTTTTGTTTATAGCTTATTGCGCAGGGTGTAAAAATATTGGTGATAGCTTGTTGCAAAAGGTGTTGCGATCATTCCTTCGGGTACCAGACCGAGCCCGTAAAATACAAATACTCGTCAGACACATACCAGCACTTTTCGCCGTCCTTTTCGTATTCTTCGCGGATCTCTTCGATTTTCTGGTCGCCGCCGTTGATGATGTCGTCCGACATATAATCGGCGTATTCATATGTGTTTTTCTTCGTAATATCCTTCAAATCGCCGTTGTCGTCGTAGTTTTTGTAGGTCTCGACCGTCAGAGTTTTGCCGTCGATCGACCATTTTCCGTCAACGTCCACCGGTTCGCCGACATTTTCTATCGTGATAACAACGCTTCCGTCCTCCGAAAACTTAACTTCCGAATGACCGAAATAATTTGTCTGCCATTTCTTAGCCGTCAGCTTTTTGCCTTCCTCGGTCTTAACGATGCTCGGCTTCTCGCCGCAGGCGCAAAGCGCCGCCGCGAAAACCACAAGCGCAAGTACTCCGGCAATAATGGATATAAAACGTTTTGCACGCATACGCAGTTCTCCTTTGTTTAGTTGATAATATTATAAATCAACACACCCGCGTTGTCAATCAAAAGCAAAAACAACGGCTTCCCGAAAAAGGAAGCCGTTAAATAATTACGCATTACGAATCAAAAAATCAATATCCGCGTCTACGTTTGTCGCGAGCGCCGTGCTGCAAAAGGTAATCGCGGATCTGCTTGACGTTCTGCTTGTGGTGATAAAACGGCGTGCCGTCCAGTCCGGACTGCGAACCGTCTGCGGGAACAAACATAATGCTGATGGGGGTGACTTGGTTCATTCCGGCAACGCAGTTTACGTCCGCGCCGTGCTCAACACAGTATACGACATAGTCAAAACGTTCGTGATAAGTGGCGATATGAAGCGCGATAACGCCGTTCATACCTCGAAATTGCATCAGCTCGCAAATCGCCTTTGTAACTTCACGGTCGTTGGATTGCTGCTGTTCAAATTGGCGCAGCCTGTCGAGAGACGCTATGAGCGATTTGTTATCGTCCGTCAGCAAATCTATCTTAGCCTTCAAAATAAAAACGCGATAATCGTTGCATCCGCTCATTATCGACGCAATCAGCATTTCGTTTGCTTTATCATACTGACCGATCGAAACAGCGTATTCCGCGGAATTCAGCATGCTGTCCAAGTCGGTTTTAGCTTTGATGTTCGTTCCGCCGATATTGATGCTTGTGTTCATTTCCTGCGACTGAATGATGTTCTTGCTTCCGCAGAACTGGCAAAAGATAAACGCGCGGTTCATCTCTACGTTCAGCGGCGCTCCGCACGATGTGCAATAAATAACCGTTCCTTCACTCATAACAAAACCTCCTTTTTATATTTTTATTTTACAACTACCAAAGAAAGATGTCAATTGATTTGGGCTTATTTTTTGTATGATCTTATTCTTAAGAAAAACATATGGATATAAAAAAAACAACGGCTTCCCGAAAAAGGAAGCCGTAAATAATTACGTATTACGAATTACGAATTACGCATTACGCATTACGCATTAGCCAAAGTATCTCTTCAGCAGTCCCTTAAAGCCCGCGCCGTGTCTGGCTTCGTCCTTCGCCATTTCGTGGACGGTGTCGTGGATAGCGTCGAGGTTGGCAGCCTTGGCTCTCTTTGCAAGGTCAAATTTGCCCTCGCAAGCGCCTGCTTCCGCGTCGGCTCTCATCTTAAGGTTCTTTTCGGTGCTGTCAGTCAAAACCTCGCCCAAAAGCTCAGCAAATCTCGAAGCATGGTCAGCTTCCTCAAAAGCGTATCTCTTGAAAGCTTCGGCGATCTCGGGATAGCCCTCTCTGTCGGCAACTCTCGCCATGGCAAGATACATACCTACCTCGCTGCATTCGCCTTCAAAGTTTGCTCTCAGATCCTTGATAATATCCTCGCTGACGCCTTCGGCTTTGCCTTCGCCCAGCTTATGAACAGTCGCGTACTCCGCATCTTCCTCCATCAGTTTGAACTTTGACGCAGGCTGCTTGCAAACGGGGCACTGCTCGGGGGGCTCGGCTCCTTCGTGAACATAACCGCATACTGTGCAATACCATTTCATAAAACAAAACTCCTTTTTTGAAATTTATATAAAAATTTTATATATTTATATTATTTTATCATACAACCTGCATTATATAATTGCATTATAGAATTATGATCCTCTTTTCACACATTTATTATCGCCGCGTATCATATATAGAAATCAAGGAGGGATTCTATGCCGAAAATCTATCTCAGCCCATCGGTTCAGGAGTTTAATCATTACATCGACGGCGGCAACGAGGAGTATTATATGTATCTCATCGCCGACGCCATGGAGCCATATCTCCGCAAAAACAACATCGAGTTCAAGCGCAACAGCCCCGAAATGACGCTTTCGCAGGTCATCAATGACTCCAACGCTTCCGATTACGGTCTCCACCTCGCGATCCACAGCAACGCTTCTCCCGACAGCGACGCCGGGCAAAACACGGGCGTCGAGATATATTATTATCCCGCGTCCGCCGGCGGGAAGCAGCTCGCCGATATTATCCAAAGCAACTACAAAAGCATCTATCCCGAGCCGGATAATGTCAGAGTCATACCGTCGATGTCGCTTGCCGAGCTCAGGCGAACGAAAGCGCCCGCCGTGCTTATCGAAGTAGGCTATCACGACAACAGGGAAGAGGCTCAGTGGATACGCGAAAATATCGACAACATCGCCAGAGTCCTTGCCAAATCCGTTACGGAATATTTCGGTCAGAATTTTATCGGCTAGCCGACAAGAAATCTGTTGCGTTTCACGGAGTTTTATATTATACTGATAACAAGGATGTGATAATATGACGGAAGAAATGAAAACCCGCATTGAGAAAACAATGACCAATCTCAAGCGAAACAATATGCAGCCCTTTTACTGCGAAACAAAAGAGGAAGCCTGCGAGCTTGTAAAAACCCTTATCAAAAGCGGCGATACCATCTCATCAGGCGGCTCTGTAACGCTCAAGCAAACAGGCGTTTACGACCTTATGAGCTCGGGCGAATACAACTTTTTAAATCGCTCTGTGTGCAAAACTCCCGAAGAGACCGAAGAGCTTTACCGCAAGGTTTTCAGCGCCGACGCGTTTTTCACAAGCGCCAACGCCGTAACCGAAAACGGCGAGCTTTATAACGTCGACGGCAACTCCAACCGCGTCGCGGCTATCCTTTACGGCCCCAAGAGCGTCATAGCGGTCTGCGGCGTCAACAAGCTCGTAAAAAATTTAGACGAGGCTATAAAGCGCGTCAAGACAAAAGCTGCGCCGCCCAACACCGTAAGGCTCGGAATTGATACCCCCTGCGCTAAAACGGGCGAGTGCATCTCTCTTAAAAAAGACGCTCCCGAAATGTGCGAAGGCTGCCACGGCAGCGGCAGGATCTGCTGCAACTACGTAGTTTGCGCTCAGCAGCGCCATATCGACCGCATAAAGGTCATCATCATCGGCGAGGAATACGGTTATTAAAAAAACTGCCATTCCGGATGAAGCTCTTTTCATCCGGAATGACAGCAAAAGTGCGGTGTTTCACCGCGGTATTCAGTCTTCGGCGTCCTTGCCGTTTTTGTCCTGACCGTTTTTGGTGGACTTATTATCCTTGCCGTTCTGTGTGCTTTTGTCATTGGTTTTGTTCTGATGGCTCATACTAACACCTCCGTTCATTTTATGTCGGTAGTGTTTACACAAAATTTGGAAATATTCATATGGATCGATTTTTACAGCGAATGAAGTCCCTTTTGCAGGATGAATTTGATGAGTTTTTAAAATATTATAACGGCGAAAACTTCCGCGGACTGCGCGTCAACACGCTAAAATGCAGCGCGGACAAGCTTAAAAAGCTGCTTCCTTTCAAGCTTGAACCAACGCCGTTTTGCCCCGACGGATACTATATTCCGGCAGACGTTTCTTCGCTCGGCAACCATCCGCTGCACCACGCCGGAGCCTTCTATATCCAGGAGCCATCCGCGACCTCTGCGGTGGAGATGCTCGGCGTAAAGCAGGGCGAGCTGATCCTCGACCTCTGCGCCGCCCCCGGCGGAAAGAGCACTCAAATCGCTTCCAAGCTCGGGGGAACAGGGCTTTTGTGGAGCAACGAGATCGTCAAAAGCCGCGCTAATATTCTTTTATCGAATATTGAGCGGATGGGTATTTCAAACGCGGTCGTCTCAAACTGCCATCCCGAGCTCCTATGCGAAAAGCTCGCGGGAGTATTCGACAGGGTGCTTGTAGACGCTCCGTGCAGCGGCGAGGGAATGTTTCGCAAAAACAACGAGGCGCAAAACGAGTGGAGCGTAGAGCACGTCAAAAGCTGTGCCGAACGCCAGCTCAACATTCTGAACAGCGCCAAGCACGCGCTGAAAGCAGGCGGCGTTATGGTCTATTCCACCTGCACATTTTCATATGAGGAAAACGAGGGCGTTATAACTCAGTTTTTAAATGAAAATCCCGACTTCACGCTTGAAGACCCCGGCGTTTCCTTCGGCAGACCGACGCTTGAATCTGCCCGACGGATTTTCCCGATGGACGGCGGCGAAGGTCATTTCGCTGCGCGCCTGCGCAAAAGCGGCACGCTTTATCCGTCAAATGATTCTTATCAGTCAAACGAAAAGCTTCCCGACTCCGTTTGGGATTTTTACGATACACTGTTTGAAAATCGACCCTTCGGGGAGAACCTCACCGTAAAGGATAACAAAATTATAATTCTTTCAAAGAATTATAGCAATCGTTTCAACGGCTTGCCGATCCTTCGCGCGGGAGTTGTGCTCGGTGAGATCATAAAAAACCGTATAGAGCCGCATCACAGCGTTTTTGCCGCTTCAGATCCCGCTTTATGCCGCAGTACGGTGGATTTCCCTTCCGACAGCGCTGAGATAAAAGCCTTCCTGCACGGAGAAGAGATCGCCGTTCCTGCCAATATCAAAGGCTACACCGCCGTCTGTGTCAGCGGAATTCCGGTTGGCTTCGGCAAAGCTTCCGGCGGCAGGCTCAAAAACAAATATCCGAAAGGATTACGGACTTTAAAATGAACAGACTTTCCGATATAGGAACAATCAAAGACATACTGTCGCGCCACGGCTTCACCTTCTCCAAGTCGCTCGGACAAAACTTCCTTATAAATCCCTCCGTCTGTCCGCGAATGGCGGAGCTTTCGGGAGCCGGAGAGGGAGTGGGCGTAATTGAAATAGGTCCCGGCATCGGCGTGCTTACAAACGAGCTGTGTCTGCTTGCCGACAAGGTCGTCGCCGTCGAGCTCGACAAGCGTTTATTGCCTGTTCTGGATGAAACGCTTGCCGAATACGACAATGTAAAAATCATCAACGACGACGTTTTAAAGCTCGACCTCAATAAGCTTATCGCCGAGGAATTCCCCGGCAAAGAGGTCGTCGTCTGCGCCAACCTGCCGTATTACATAACCTCGCCGGTCATAATGAAGCTGCTCGAGGACAAACTGCCCGTCACGGCGATCACCGTAATGGTGCAAAAAGAAGCCGCTCAGCGCATTTGCGCCGATATTGGCTCCAGAGAAAGCGGCGCGGTCACGGTCTCGGTCAATTACTATGCCGAGCCGAAGCTGCTTTTCGGCGTCAGCGCGGGTTCGTTTATGCCCGCTCCAAAGGTGGATTCCGCGGTAATAAGGCTCGAGGTCAGAAAAGAGCCGCCTGTTTCGGCGGACGAAGAAAAGTTTTTCAAGGTCGTTAAGGCTGCGTTCTCTCAGCGCAGAAAGGTGATTTCAAATTCGCTCAGCGCGGGCTTAAAAATGGAAAAATCCGCCGTTACCGAAATTCTTTCGCAAGCCGGCGTTTCCCCGAACGCCCGTGCCGAAACTCTTAAACTTGAAGATTTTGCGGCGATCGCCGCGTTATTATAGTGAGGTGTGTTATGAAAAAAGCTGATAAAATGAACTTCCTTTACAAAATCTCGATCATTTTGATGTTTGTCTGCGTTGTGATGCTCGGCGGAGCGTTTGTCGTAGGCTCGGTGCTCGACAAAAAGACCGAGGGTGTGCTCATTGCGGTTGCGGGCTGCGTGCTCTGCGTCGTTGCGATCGTGCTCGCGATGTTCAGCAAACCGAAAAAGCCGAAGAAAAAGGTTTACAGGAAGAATAATTCTGATTTCGAATTAAACGAAGATGATTCATCCGACGACTATGATGATTTCGACGAAGATTTTTAAATAACCGGGCTTTTTATCGGAATTCTCAGTTTTTGTTTCAGAATCCAAAGGTTTTTTATCAAATCTTTGTATTGACATTTTGCGCTTAAATTTCTATACTAGAATAAAATAGATTGAGGAGTGAAGGATATGAATATTTGGCATGACATTTCCCCCAAAAGGATAACCCCCGAGGATTTCTACGCAGTTATTGAGATCTCCAAGGGCGATAAGAATAAATACGAGCTGGACAAGGAAACGGGTCTGCTCAAGCTTGATCGCGTGTTGTTCACCTCCACGCACTATCCCGCGAACTACGGCTTTATCCCGCGCACCTTTGCCGACGACGGCGACCCGCTCGACGTTCTGGTGCTGTGCAGCGAAAAGATTTTGCCCATGACGCTTGTTGAGTGCAAGCCCATCGGTATGCTCAATATGATCGACGGTGACAGCAGAGACGAAAAGATCATCGCGGTCCCGCTCAACGACCCCAACTACAGCGGCTACAGCGACATCAAAAGCCTGCCCAAGCATATGTTTGAAGAGATCCAGCACTTTTTCTCGGTTTACAAGTCGCTCGAACACGGCAAAGAGACCTCCGTGGCGGAAGTAAGCGGCGCAAAGGTCGCTAAGGACACCATCAAAAAATGCATCGAACGTTACATAACAGACTTCCAAATGGCTTGATCAGAGGGCGGCATAAGCCGCCCTTTCTTTTTTAGGTTTTTTCAAAATTTTTCATTTTTCTTTGCAACAAAACGACGCGTTTTTCGCACTATACATATGAACGAATTCGTTGGAGGCACAAAATGAGCAACACAGAGTTAGTAAACCGAGCGCGGGCGGGCGACAAAGATGCCTTCGCGCAGCTGTACTTGCAATATAAAGACAAGCTATACCGCTACGCGTATTTCAAGCTGGGCGATCCCACAGACGCTCAGGACGCCGTGTCAAACTGTATAGTGCAGGCTTTTGCCGGCGTATCGATGTTAAAAAGCGAAAAGGCGTTTTCCAACTGGCTTTTCAAGATACTGTATTTTGAATGCTGCCGTATTCTCAGCGAAAAATCAAACCGCAGAGTTGAGGAAAGTCTGGAAGGAAATGACTTCCCGGTATATTCAACAGCTCATTTGGCGCCCGAGCTTGAGGAAGCGCTCGCGATCCTCAACCCCGAGGATAAAGATATCGTGCTGCTTAATGTTTTGGCGGGATATAAAACCCGCGAAATATCCGAAATGCTCGGAGTCAACCACGCGACGGTGCGCTCGAAGCTTTCCCGCGCACTTGAGAAAATGAGAAACTTTTTGGAGTGACCGATATGAAAAATAATGACTTTGATTATATTAAAGAACGCTTCGACAACAGCGGCGTTACTTCTCCCGAATCGATAAACGAGGAGCTTATCCTTGAAAAGCTCGACGGTATGAATCCCGTGACGGAAGTGCCGAAAAAGAGCAAAAAGAAGCTGTTCGCGGGAATCTCTGCGGCTGCCGCCGTGGCTGTCATAGCCGCGTGCGCAATCACCTTCACAAGCATTCTAAACAATCCGTTCCCGGGCGGGGGAATGGTGCTGTTCAAAGAGACCGCCGGTCTGCGCGGATTCTCTAATCGCGACGAGATCAAGAACACTATGAATCAGGTGCTGAAAATCAATAATACCGGCTATCCTTATTCATACTACGAAAAAGGTATGGCAGGTTTGGATTCCTATTCGGAAGAGATCAATTCCTACAGCGACTCAATGACGGGCAGTTCCGGTTCCGGCAGCTCAGGCAATTCAAGCTCAGGCAGCTCAGGCGGCTCGGCGTTATCCAAATCGATCTACGGCTCGGATTTGGGTCACAACGCCACCTATGTT
>CACXGW010000015.1 GCA_902767325.1 uncultured Ruminococcus sp. | reverse complement strand
TACTAATACCTAATAAAAAGTAGACAATCTTTGCGGTCTATTTTCCGCAATACTGCGTTGTCGTCCTTGCAAGGCGCCAGCCTTGCTCCGTCCTTCGCCTTGTCTTGCAAAAAATATCCTCGCAAAATATAAGTCTACTTTCTATCAGGAATTAGTATTACGGGAGCAAAACAAGATGAAAATCAAAAAACTGAACGCGAATCTGTCGCTTTTGACGCTTGTGCTGCTGCTGATACACGAAGGGTATCAGCTCTGCGCTTACATCACATTCTATTACAATCCGATACTCACAAAGGCGTCGGGATACGCTGTTGCGTGCTGCTTGATTCTGCACGCGATCCTGTCTGTGATTTGCGTTTTTGTCCTGCACGATTCAAAAACCATCGCCTACAAAAAGCTGAATATCAGAACGGTCTTTCAACGCGTCAGCGCATTTATGCTCATTTTGCTGCTCCCGGTCCATATCATATCTTTTCCGCTGCTGCAAAACAGTGTGGGCAGCGCCGGATATTTCTTTGCAGAGGCAGCGCAGATCATCTATTATGCCGCGCTGTCGTGTCATATCGCGCTGTCTTTCGGCAACGCGCTCATCACGCTCGGGCGGCTCTCGGATATGAAAAAGAAACGCGTTTTAGACATAATCGTTTTCATTATATGTGCGCTGCTGTTCATCGCGGTGAGCGTGATCATTACGACAACACATACTAAAATTTTGGGATAGGCGGGCAGCAGGATGAAAAAGGTATTGATTATCGGAAGCGGGATCGCGGGCCTGAGCTGCGCGATCAGCTGTGCCGAAAAGAATATGGAAGTTACGCTGGTGTCGCCGTTTCCGTCGGAGAGGGCACAGTCCGTATTAGCGGCGGGCGGTATCAACGCCGTCACAGACTCGGGTGAAGTAGGCGACAGCATTGAATGTCATATCAAAGATACTCTGAGCGGCGGCTGCGACATCGCCGGAAAAGAAGCTGTAACAGGCTTGTGCGAAAACGCGCCGGAAATCGTCAGATGGCTTGAAAAGCTCGGAACGGTATTCACCACCGACCCCGACGGCAAGGTACGCGTCCGGGCATTCGGCGGTCAGTCATACAAGCGCACCTGCTATTGCGGCGCGTCTACGGGAAAGCAGATCGTTACCGCGCTGGTCATGGAAGCAAGGCGCTATGAGGGCATGGGTCGCATCAAGCGCAGGCTGTGGATGGATTTCTACAGCGCTTTGATAAAAGACGGCGTATGCCGCGGCGCGGTGTTTTATAACGAAGCGACGAACTCTCCCGAAGCGATCACAGCGGACAGCGTGGTCATCGCGACCGGCGGTCAGAACGCTCTGTTCGGCAAAACGACAGGCTCAACCCAGTGCGACGGTTACACCGCGGGAAAGCTGTTCACGCAGGGCGTAGAGCTGAAAAATCTCGAATTCATCCAGTACCACCCCACAACGATCGAGACCGCGCAAAAGATGATGCTGATTTCCGAGGCGGTCAGAGGAGAAGGCGGACGGCTGTATTACGAAGAAAACGGCAGCCGCGTGTACTTTATGGAGGACAGGTTCGGCGAGCGCGGAAACCTTATGCCGCGCGACGTTGTGTCAAGATGTATGGAAGAGACCGGAAGGCAGGTCTTTTTGGACATCACCTTCCTCGGCAAAGAAAAAATACTTAAAAAACTCCCCGAGGTATATGAGCTGTGCAAAAAATATCGCGGGATAGATATATGCAAACAGAGCATCCCCGTCACGCCGTCGGTCCATTTCTTTATGGGCGGTATCGCGGTGAAAAACAACCACGAGACAAATATCAAAAACCTCTACGCGATCGGCGAATGCGCCTCTATCTATCACGGCGCGAACCGTCTCGGCGGCAACTCACTGCTTGCGGCTGTGTACGGAGGAAAGGTCGCGGCATCGGCGATAGAAAAAAGTGAAAGCGTTGATACGGAAATCGATTATACCGCCGATCTGGCTCAGGCTGCCGATAAGCTGCGTGCTCTTAAAAATTCAAAGAGCACCTATTCCGTCATGTATATACGCAATATGCTTGCCGAAACCATGCATGACGATCTCGGGATCGTCCGTTCGGCCGAAAAACTGCAAAAGGGCATTGATGACGTAACGTTTTATCTTTCCGTCGCGGATAAAATACGCTACGACAGCTCGGAGCTTGCGTACTTCGGGTACAGTCTTTCGGGGATACTGACCCTTGCCAAAGCGACCCTCATCTGCGCCAAAAGCCGTGAGGAGAGCCGCGGCGCGCACTTCAGAAGCGATCACCCGGAACAAAAGGACGAATACAAAGCCGCGACGATCATCAGCTTCGACAACGGCAAATATCGCACATATCCGGACACGGAGGGCAAGTATGAGAGTTAAAATACTGCGGCAGTTATCGCCTGCTTCAAAGCCGTACTGGCAGGAATTCAGCTACGAATATCAAGGGAATCAGACCGTCGCGGGAATGCTGGACGAGCTGAACTACAAAGGTGATCTTATCGACATCAACGGCGAACCCGCGCCGAGAATATCCTGGGAATGCTCCTGCCTGCAGGGAATGTGCGGAGCTTGCGCGATGGTGATAAACAAGCGTCCGGCGCTTGCGTGCGAGACCTTCCTGCGGGATCTGAAAGGCGATACGGTCGTGATCGAACCGCTGAAAAAGTTTCCCACGATATGCGACCTTGTCGTCGACAGAGGCGTCATCCGGGAAAACCTGAAAAAAGCCGACGCCTACATCGGAGAATATAACGGCTCCGAAGCCAAGGAATACGATCATATGTACGCCGCGGGAAAATGCTTGAAATGCGGGCTTTGCTTGGAAGTCTGCCCGAACTACAAAGACGGCAGCACCTTCTACGGC
>CACXGW010000014.1 GCA_902767325.1 uncultured Ruminococcus sp. | reverse complement strand
GGGTTCTTGCTGTAAACGCCTTCAATATTCTCCGCAACGGTTTTGCCGGTGCAGGTGATGAGGTCGGTGTTGAGCAGACCGAGCTTGTTGATCTCGTTCATTACCGCGTAAACGCCGCCTACCTCGTTGAGGTCCTCCATATATGTTCTGCCCGCGGGAGCAAGGTGACAGAGGTTCGGGGTCTTTGCGGAAATATCGTTAGCTATGTCAAGGTTGAGGTCGATGCCGCACTCGTGAGCGATTGCGGGAAGGTGAAGCATCGAGTTTGTTGAGCAGCCGAGCGCCATATCCATCGTGAGAGCGTTTTTGAAGGCGTCCTCGGTCATGATGTCGCGCGGACGGATGTCCTTTTCAAGCAGCTCCATGATCTTCATACCCGCGTGCTTTGCAAGCTGGATCCTCTCGGAATAGACCGCGGGGATGGTGCCGTTGCCGCGCAGAGCCATACCCAAAACCTCGGTGAGGCAGTTCATGGAGTTTGCAGTGTACATACCCGAGCAGGAGCCGCAGCTGGGGCAGGCTTTGTGCTCGTATTCGTTGAGCTCTTCCTCGGTGATCTTGCCCGAATTGAAGGAGCCGACCGCCTCGAACATACTCGAAAGGCTGGTTTTGTTGCCCGCGAATCTGCCGGCGAGCATGGGACCGCCGCTGACAAAGATGGTGGGGATGTTAAGACGAGCCGCCGCCATAAGGAGACCGGGCACGTTTTTGTCGCAGTTCGGCACCATAACGAGGGCGTCGAACGCGTGGGCTATAGCCATAGCCTCGGTGGAATCCGCGATGAGGTCGCGGGTCACGAGCGAGTATTTCATACCCTTGTGACCCATTGCGATACCGTCGCATACGGCGATAGCGGGGAAAACAACGGGGTTGCCGCCCGCGAGAGCCACGCCTGTTTTAACGGCGTTGACGATCTTGTCGATATTCATATGACCGGGCACGATCTCGTTGTAGGAGCTGACAATACCGATCATCGGCTTGTTGATCTCCTCGTCGGTCATACCCAAAGCGCGCAGAAGCGAACGCTGCGGAGCGCATTTTATGGGGGTTCTGATAGCATCACTGTTCATAATGATTCATCCTTTCGGTTTACGTAAAACTTTATCTATGCGATTACCATTTTACCACCAATCGGATAGTTTTTCAATAGGCTTTGACAAAGTTCTCCCGAATGTCAAAAATCAGCCGTTCAAAAGATAAACGAACAGGTTAAGATACGAAGCAAACACCGTCCAAGCGGCATACGGCAGCTGCAAAAGCCCTGCTGTTTGGTTCTTTTTATAAAACCTTGCCGCCATTATTATCACCAGGATCGCCAGCACTATTATCCAGATGAACGCAAACAGCCGCCATTTCAACACAAAAAAGATTATTGGCCATATGAGGTTCACAGCGAGCTGGGAATAATAGAGCGCGTCGGTTTGAAAATCGGTGAGCGATTTGTCGCGCAGCATTCCGTAGGAGACGCCCATAAGGATATAGAGTATCGTCCACATTATCGGGAACAGCGCTCCGGGCGGAGACAGCGCGGGCTTTTTGAGCGTTTCGTAGTCCATAGCGCCCGAAATTATGAAGCCGACGGCTGCCCCGAGCGCCACGGGGATAAGGATAGTGATGGCATAGTTCTTGACTTTTTCCCAATTTATTTGGATCATACAGTCACTCCCTGCATATTTTTATCATAGTATATGAGGTTTTGTTTGCCTTTATGCGGTAAAACAATATGCAAACTGCAAAAAAAGAACAATGGGTTTGGCAAATAATATTGAAACATTAACAAAAATGCAAATTATTACAAACCTGTAACATCTTCTGCGCATATTATGTGCTATAATTGCTGTGGTTTAAAAACCAAATAAAAATTTGAGGAGGACTTTCAAATGGAACAGAAAGGCTCAATGCTCTTAAAAGTAATTAGTATCATCATGATGGTCGGCGGTATCATCGGCGCAGTTGCAAGTGTAATCCTTGCAGTTATCGCAGGCGCTGCCAACAGCGTAACAAACGAACTGTCCAGCGCTCTTTCCGAGGCTACAAACGCTACTGTCGGCAAGAATATGGCTCTCCTTTGGTTTGCTGTTGTTCTTTGCGTTATCGGCTCTGTTTTCGAGATCGTTGCAGGCGTTATCGGCAAAAACAATTGGAACAACCCGCCCAAGGCTCAGACCCTGATCATCTTCGGCGCAATTTGCTGCGTTATCTCTCTGGTTTCCAACATCCTTATGATTTTTGCTTCCAGCTTCAACGTATTCTCCCTGCTCGCAGGCTTCGTACTTCCCGTACTTTACATCGTTGGTGCTGTTCAGCTTAAGAACCAGGCATAATTTAACAACCAAACAAAAACGGACTGCCGCAGTTTTGCGGCAGTCTTTTTTTGCGTTTCTTTTATGTAAGGCTGCCTATAAAGCAAAGCATCAGGGAATCCTTATCAAAAAGCGACGTTCGTATATATAGAAAGCCTTCTCCCTCGTGGAGAAGGTGGCGCGCCGCTTGCGGCGTGACGGATAAGGGGTTCGCCGCAAGGCGACAGGTAAAGAACAAGTCGTATAATATATAGTAAAAAAGAAATTTGTGAAAAAATTTTACCGACTGCTAATCCTATTCGCTGACGCGAAATCCCCTTATCCGTCAGCTTCGCTGACACCTTCTCCACCAGGGAGAAGGCTTTTTCCTTATAGCTACGTTTGTATATTATTAAAACTCGGAGCGGCGAGG
>CACXGW010000013.1 GCA_902767325.1 uncultured Ruminococcus sp. | reverse complement strand
TCATGCTGATACGACCACCACAGGCAGAATATACGCACACGCGATTCGGTCAGCCGATGAAGCCGCCTCCGAAACGCTTGATAATCTTCTTACACCGACATTGAACCGGAACGCGGGATAATATTGACTATGTAGCGGAAACCTAAATAACTAAAGCTGTATGCATCACGATAGAGAGGCATACAGCTTTTTTATTCGATATATTCAGCTTGTCTAACGATGTCAATACAATGTCAAAACACTAAAATAATGCACAATAAATGTCAAATAAATGTCAGCTCGTGAGTTATTTGCAAAAAGAAGAACCGCACGGACTCCAAAAATGGCTTATCCATGCGGTTTCTTTGGTTGCGGGAGGGGGATTTGAACCCCCGACCTTCGGGTTATGAGTGCGTTTCAAAAATGTTTGCAATAATCAATATAGTGAAATAATCCCGATTTTATGCGAGTTTTTAGCGTTTGACGGTTGGTGATCGTCAGCGTTTTTTAGTTGTTTACGGTAAAAATAAACATCAAATAAACAACAGATAAACATCAAATAAACATTACCATATAATGCGGCAAAGTCACCTTCATATCCGCTTTTCCGTTTCTTCCGCCGATAAGCTTATAAGCCGTGCTTGGTTCATAGACCTTAATAAAGTTGTTGAGCGAGGGTGTCGCACTGTTTCCCGCTTTTACCTCAACGGGTACAACCTCTCCGTTTTTCTCGATCAAGAACTCAATTTCGTGCTCGCTGTCCGGCTTGTAATAATACAGGGTATATTCGCGCTTCAACAGACATTCGGAGATGATGTTTTCATATATACCGCCGCGCGCGTTCCCTTTTATCGTGTCGTTAAGGATAGCCAGCTTCGTTTCAAATCCGTACATACAGGATAAAAGACCGGTATCGTTGATATACAGCTTAAATTGATCCTCGTTCGCATTTGCCATTAACGGAAGATAAGGCTCTCTTATATTGTAGCATGCGTTTACGATCTCTGAATCCTTCAGCCATTGGATGCTTCCGCCAAATTTGCGTCTTGTTTGTCCTTTTTCAACGGTAGAGTACTGAAATTTTTTTAATTCCTTAGCAAGCTGTTTCGGAACAGCGTCATAGCACATTCTGACCAATTGTTTTTCTTTGCCCTTGGCGTGCTTTGAAATATCGTCTTTATATTCTGAAATAATATCGCGCTGGATCGCGTCAACGCGTGTAAAATCCTTATGCTTTACAAAATCCGCAACGACCTCAGGCATTCCGCCGACTACCATATATTCGTGAAACAGAGATTTAAACCTGTTATGAATGCTTTCGGGTATCTGCTCGTTTGTGAGATAGTAACGATGCAGATCGGATATGACAGCTTCATCATACCCGTAAGCCCAAAGAAATTCCTCAAAATCCAAGGAGTACATCGTCAGTTGAGTTTCGTAGCCCACGGGAACGGACGCCGGTGTTTCCACTCCGCTGTCATCGTCCTCTCCGTATGACAATCCCATCAGCGAACCGGAGGAAACCACATCAAAACGCATATCCTCAGCCAGAAATTTTATGGCCGTTCTTGCGTTTCCGCATCTCTGGATCTCATCAAGAAAAACCAGAGTTTCTCCGGGTATCAGCTTAATTCCCGGAATATATGCCGTCATACGCTTATATATTTCCTCGGAACTCAGATCGCCTTTGAATATCTCTTTTAATCCGGGCTGTTTGAAAAAATTAACGGAAACGAATGATTTATACTCGTTTTTTCCAAACTCTTCCACAATATAAGTTTTGCCGACCTGCCGCGCGCCTTTGATCAAAAGACACTTTTTTAACCCGTCCTTGCGTCTGGATTTTTTCCATTCGAGCAGCCGGTCGTAAATTTTCCGCCTTAACATGATCATCCCTCCAAATGTTCTGTAATTAGTATGATACATAAAAATGGGGTTTATGTCAAGATAAAATTGCATATTTTTGGGGTTGTAAAATCCCAAAATTTGCACATTTTGGGATTTGGATTTAATGGTATAAATAACGTTATTATTGCGAATAATGTTTGTCGATTTAAATCTTATTAAGCTTGTCGATGTAACGATTACAATAACTCAAGGAACGAGGCATACATCAATTCCGGCTGATCTGTTACAATTTATAGCAATAAAAAACTCACACCAAAAGCATAACGCCGAGGGTGTGAGCTTTTTTATCAATAATTGCTCTGCTTTCAGATAAATACGCTGGCTGTTTTATGATTCGCTAAAACGAATAGCCCAGCTCGATGAGAAGCAAGGCAGACATAAGGTTAGGCGTTGAGCGCTAATATGTTTGCTTATTGTGAGAATAATAGTATAGATGAATCGTTTAATACTTTCGATTCTGTAAACCGCAACAAGAATCCAGTCACGAGCAAACCCTCAAAATACAACGTTCACAGAATTGTGAACGAATTTGAGTTGATTTTACCAGATTTGATATGATTGATTCTACACTTCCTCTAATTTACAAGCGCATAGCAATATAGTATAATTTTATTAAAGAAAAAATATACCCAATGTATTAAGCAGAGGAGGATATATCATGAAAAAGTTAAGGCAAACGCTCGCATTGATTCTCAGTATCACGTTGCTTGCGTCTATACCCATTGAAGCGGTAAGTGCAGTAGATAATGGTGAGCCGGGACAACAAAGCACCGATAATACTCTTTTCGATTCGCCTTTAGGGGAAAAAGAATCCGAAGTATCGATCATAAAAGAAATCGAGGAAGAACGCACAGAGTTTTCCAAAGAGTTTTTACTCAGTGACGGCACTAAAATGGTTTCTGTATATGACCGACCCGTTCATTTTCTGAACGATAATGATAAATGGACTGATTATGACAACACGCTTATTGCCGACGGTTCCGGCAAGCTTACCAACAAGTCAGGTCTTATCAATGTCAGCTTTTCAAAGTCGTCCTCCGAAAGCAGTATGGTTCAGCTATCATCTGACGGATATTCCTTCTCGTGGGGATATGAAGGCGCAGATGTCAGCCACCTTACGACCCCGGTAGCCGAAGATACACGGTCAGGTAATGAGAAATACACTAAACTCAACAGTGCGACTTCGGAAGCGGTATATTCCAATGCGTTCAAAGACGCTGATTTGCAGTATGTCATCACATCAACAGGCGTAAAAGAGAACCTTATCCTAAAAAATTCCGACGCTCAAAATGAATATACGGTCATATTCCGTTCGGAAGGTTTATCAGCAAAACAGACTGACGGAGAAACATTGTCGTTTGTCAATAAAGACGGCGAGGAGATATATTCAGTCAATGCTCCGTATATGATAGACGCCGCAGGTCAGGTCAGCACACAGCTCGCTCTGACGCTCGTATCTCAGGACGACGGTATCGTTACGGCAAAGCTTACCGTTGACAGTGAGTTTTTGAAAGACAGCGGCCGCAAGTACCCTGTTACCGTAGATCCCGAAATATCAAAAACATTTCACGGTTTGTTTTATTTGGACGAAGGAGAAGGCAGCATAAAGCTTAATCACGGTCCATACTATCTTTCAAATAACCATAGTGTAATTACAAAAGCAAACAG
This sequence comes from uncultured Ruminococcus sp., assembly GCA_902767325.1. Classification (GTDB taxonomy): domain Bacteria; phylum Bacillota; class Clostridia; order Oscillospirales; family Acutalibacteraceae; genus Ruminococcoides. Next base: position 238 of record CACXGW010000013.1, on the reverse strand, counting down.
CTTACCCGTTTTGGAAGAGGGAGAACAGATCATCAGCGCAAAATTCACATATGACGTAACCAACGGAGATACTGTCTTTACCTCCGAAAGTGATGATCCCGTTATTGTTAACGCTCATCAGATAACTTCGTTCAACGGCAATGTCGTAAATACCGGCGCTGCGGTTTTAGATTATGATTCTCTCACATACAACGACAACGAACACCTGACCTTTGATTTGACCAAGCTTGTAAAGGAT
>CACXGW010000012.1 GCA_902767325.1 uncultured Ruminococcus sp. | reverse complement strand
GGAATGTAAAAGTATTTGGAGAACGACGACAGGTGGTTGAACAGCATTTTGTATCTGCCGTTTTCGATCGGGATATTGTGATTGAGCTTGCGGTTGGGATTAACTCCCATTCCCGTCAGCGTGTAGTTATACGGCTTGAAAAAGTCCTGCACAAAGCCGTAGTACAGCTTGAAGCGCTCTTGAATATCGCGCAGATTTTTCTCCTTGCCGAAAGAGAACTCCATATTGTTGTATGAGCAGTCGTAGGAGAACACGTCGCCGAACATGCTGTTGACGGCGGAGTAGACGTGACCATCCTCGTCAAAGCCCGTCGCGGAAAAATCAAACGCTTCCAGAAACGCAGCGGTCAGCTTGTGAACAACGGTAAAATCCACCGCCTCATTGTTGAGGTTGACGATAGGCATTTCGATCTCCACGCCGATAAAGCTCTCTCTTTTTTGTTCGGTCGGGCGTATAAAGCGGTCGTACAATCGACAAATTATTTCTTCTCTTGTCATAGTGTCACCTTATAGATTAGCGAAGATTTGATAGATCAGCTTCATCTCTTCCTCGCTTTGGATATACTCGTGATGATGCTCGGTTCCCTTTTTTATCAGCTTACCCTTGTTGAACGCCAAAAGCTGACCAAAGGGGAATGGCTGCCAATTCTCATCGCTGAGCGGCTGTGTGGAAACGAGCGCGGCGCCGTCCTTTTCAAGATAACGCATCGTACCCTTGCAGTTGGTGTGCGCGTAGAGGTACTTGCCGTCGGTAAAAAGCAGGTTGAGCTTGTTGCCCTTCGCCATGTTGCAGATGATCTCGTCAAGTAGAGTAAAGCGCTCCTCAAAGTGCAGCCTTGCGCCGTTTTTGCGCGTCGCCTCATTCAGCTTATCCAAAAGATAAAGGAAAATACGCTCGCTGTCGGTGTCGCCTTTCTGAGCTTTAACGTAAGGATTCAGCGGAGCAAAGTCAAAGATCGTTCCGTTGTGGATGAGCGTCCAGCGGCGTCCTGTGCTGTCCCTGCCCGAGAACGGGTGGCAGTTTTTGTATTCCACGTTTCCGATGGTAGCGTAACGGATATGCGCGAGCAGGAGCTTTTCGGTGATCGGCTGAGATAACCGCTCGCGCAGATAGTTGCTTTTGGAGGCTTTCACGCTCTCTTTTTCGACAAGCGCGTTGTTTCGTGAAACGCAGGCTAAACCCCAGCCGTGCGGATGAAAGTCGCTGTGCGCATAGAAGGCTTTCAGGTAATCGTTTGCGTAAAAATCATCCCGGGCTGAAATGCCGAATAACTCACACATCGCGCTCACCTCCTTGGTACCGCCTTGCAAGCAATAAGCCCTTTGCCATATAATCATCGGTAAATCTGCGGCTGACGATCTCGGCGTAGCTGTTGCCGTCGTGAAGCTTATTGAGCTGATAGTCAACAATATTCAGAAAATCGGGGAAATATTGCAGTGTAAAGCGTTTGATTTCTTCGAGTGTTTTAACCGCTCTGTTTTTGATTTCCGCATTGCCGTAAACGGCTGCGGCTTTTACATCCGCGATCGCCCTTATCTGCTTTTCTTCGTCAAAATCAAAGTCGGGCATACTGCAAAACCAAAGCAGAAGAAGGTGTATAAAGCGGATATCCTCGGTAAAAATTCCCGTGCGCGTCAGCGGATTTACATCTAAAACGCGCAGCTCGAGGTGGTTCACGCCGTTTTGTAAGAGCGTTTGCAAGCTGTTCGCGCCGCGCGGCTTGAGCCTTACGGGGTAATACAGCTCGGAGGCGGATTTGAGGTCGCCGTTTACGATGTAACGCGCGATATTGCGGACATAGCTTTTCAAATCTGAATAGTCAAGGATGGGCGTGAAGTCGTTCCAGTAGCCGTGCTCGGAGCAGCGGATCGAGGAATAGACGTTGCTTTTAACGTCGAGAGAAGCGTCCGCGACCGGACTTGCGGCAGTAAGATACACAGCCAACCAAGCATACTGCGTCAGGCGTTTTGAAAGGCGCAGGTAAAAATCATTCTTGAATGCGGTATATATCTGTGCGCCGCTTTGCACAAAAGCGGCTTGCAGCAGGCTCTCAGTGAATGAGATGTTGAGGTGTATTCCCGAAAACAGCATTTTCTTCTTTCCGTATTTTTCCGCTAAATAGTGGCGGTACTCCGACTTGCCTTGAAGTGCGCCGCAGAACCGAGCGACGGGAATCTCATCCTCCGAATTGAAGCGAGGCGGATTGGAAAACGCCCAGAGCAGCTCGTCGTTTTTGACAAGCTCCGCGTCGATCTCATCAAGCAGGCTGCCGAGCTGACGGTTCAGGTCGGCGGGATCGTTGAAAACGTCGCCGATCATCTCCACCTGATTTTCGCAGAAATCGCGGTCGATTTGCGGATTTCCGATAAACGGGTGCTCTGTCTGCGCGAGCCGACCGTCGTAGTTTACGCGAAGACTCTCGCGTTCGATGCCGAACTCTGCCGTCTGTACAAGGCGGGTAATATATGGATCATTAAAGTCAAAAAGCATAAATATTACTCCGATGATTACTATACTATTTCTATCTATTTAGTAGGTATTATATCAAAATTACGGTGTTTTGTCAAGAATCAAATCTTGTGTGATGCTAATACTAATTCCTGATAGAAAGTAGACTTGGATTTGCGAGGATATTTTTCGTAAGACGAGGCGAAGGACGCCGCAAGGCTGACGC
>CACXGW010000011.1 GCA_902767325.1 uncultured Ruminococcus sp. | reverse complement strand
TGGTGGGAACTACAGGGCTCGAACCTGTGACCCTCTGCTTGTAAGGCAGATGCTCTCCCAGCTGAGCTAAGCTCCCACATAGTGCCTATGTCGCTTCAGCGTTTCGCCTTATCTCTCAGCGACTTTATTATAATATCACTTGGGGACTGAAATGTCAAGAGTTTTTTTCATTTTTTTATAAATGTGCGCCGTGTCAGGAGTTTTTCTCGGCTATAAGCTTTTCGAGATCTTCCTTTGTGAAAATGTATTTCTTATTGCAAAAATGGCAGTTCGCAACAGCAACGCCCTTTTCGTCTGCCATAGAGCGGATATCCTCGTCGCTCATTGTGCAGAAATAGCGTTCGAGCCTTTCGCGCGAACAGTTGCAAACATAATGGACGGGTTCTTCGTCGAGCACTTCGACCTCAAAACCGTCGAGCGCGGTCTTGCAGATGTCGAGAATGCTCATACCCTTAGCGAGCATCGTGGTGACGGGCTCGAGCTTTGCAACGTTCTGTTCAAGGCGCTCAAGAGCTTCCTCACCCGCTCCGGGCAAAAGCTGGATGAGCAGCCCGCCCGCGAGCATGGCCTCGCCGTCCTCTTTATTAATGAGCACACCGAGCGCACAGACTGTGGGTATCTGCTCACTTGTGGCGTAGTAATTCGTTATATCCTCGGCGATCTCGCCGCTGACAAGCTCAACCTGACCGATGTACGGGTCGCCCGAGCCGTAGTCACGCATAACGCTGAGCGTGCCGTTTTTGCCGACTGCCTTGCCGACGTTTATCTTGCCGTTGGGATAGTATTCGGTAGCGCAGTCGCTGTCGCCGACATAACCGCGCACATTGCCGCTGCTGTCCCCCACCGCGATAACGGCTCCCAGCTCGCCGTCACCCATAACACGCAGATTGACTATTGCGTCCTTCTGCTTTAGCATTGCGCCCATAATGGACGCGGCGCACAGAAGTCTGCCCAGCGCCGCTGTTGCACTGCGGCTGAGATGATGAACTTTTTTGGCGGTGAAAACGATGTCGGAGGCGTCGACCGCCGCCGCCATGACCGCGCCGTCGCTTGTGATGCAGCGAATTATCTTATCCATAAAATTATCCTTTTTGATCTTAATCGGTTTTCTTCGCGATGAAGATTATCCTTTGGTCGTCGGGCTTTGGCGGATCAAAGCTCAGGTCGGAGCAGACAGCCAAAACCTCAAAGCCGGCGTTTTCAAGCATTTCGCGCAGTGCTTCCTCGGAATAAGCGCGCTCCGAGAAATCCTCGCTGCTGCGGTGATACACTCCGTTTTCTTCTTCGAAAAAGTCGAGGGAAATGTCCACTATATCGTCCTTGCGCAGGAAATTCTGCCACGCGCAGAAAACGTGCTCGTTCTCCAAAATGAACGCGTTGTCGGCAAGGACTTCGCGGTGCTTGTAAACCGTGTTGACGTCGAAAATAAACAGTCCGCCCGGGTTCATATACTTCGCCACGCCGCTGAATGTGCGCCGCACATCTCCCTCATCGGTAAGATGATTCAGGCTGTCGAGGCTGCACACGCAGGTGTCGATATTTTCCGCGAGCTCGAGATTTTGCATTTGCTGACAGACATAAAGGATATGCTCGCCCGCAGCAAGACTTTTCTGCATCGCCTCGCTGAGCATCTCAACGCTGCCGTCGATGCCGAAAACATCGACTCCGCTTTGGCGCAGCAACAGAGTAAGCGTGCCGGTGCCGCAGGCGAGGTCGAGCGTTTTGCCCATGGGATGACCGAACCTTTCGGCGGCGTCCAAAACATATTTGCAGCGGTCTTCGTATCGCCCGTCCTCGAGAAGCTCGTCGTAATATTCTGCAAAAGAATTATAGCTATCCATTCTTCTCCGCCATTTTGTCGAGCGCGAGTGTGTAGCCGTAAGTGTCGTTATCAAACAGCGCGCGCTTTACGCGGCTGATCGTGGCGGTGGAAGCGCCTGTTTCCTTGACGATCTCGGTATAGACCTTTTTTTCGGTCAGCATTTTCGCGACCACGAGCCTCTGCGACATAGCCTTGAGCTCGGAGCTGGTGCACAGGTCCTCAAAAAAGCGGTAGCATTCTTCCTTGGTGTCGAGCGACAGAATAGCGTCGAATAAAAAGTCGGTGGATGCGTTTTTAAGCTTGGAATTCAAAAGAATCCCTCCTCACATTAATTTCATACATTAAAATTTTAACATATAAAAGTGTAAAAGTAAATGCTTTTTTTGATTTTATTTATAATTATAACGATTATGTGTTTTTGTCCGGCTGCCGAAAATCAATAAAACGGTCAGTTTTTGCTCCGAAGCGGATTGAAAACCGCTGTCTCTTATGTTATAATTAATTAAATTATTAAACGGAGGATCTCATATGATAAGAAAACGGATTTTATGCGGTTTACTTTCCGCCGCTGTGGTGCTTACGTCTTTGGTTATTTCCGTATCATCGGCAGCTGCTAAAGATGATTTCAAATACTCGCAGGAATATCAGTCCTCGCCGTATTACGCGAATCTGACCGCGGCGCTGGAAAACAGCAGCGAAAAAACCGCTATGGAAAAAACGCTGGCTGTCGCCCTGTCGCAGGAGGGCTATAAGAACTACGCGACGGAAGGCATCGACATTGAGCAGGCAAGAGCCGACGGCTTGCTGTGGACGGGAACCACGCTTCGAAACAACAGCAGTCAAACAGGCAACACGGAATACACACGCTGGGCACAGCGTTATATTATGGACAGAGACGAAAGCTCTCAGTATCTCGACTGCGACTGGTGCGCGATCTTCGTGAGCTGGTGCTTGTATCAGGCGGGATATAACGATGACGAAAGATTGAAGAGATACTACTATTCCTATTATGCCGAGCCGAGAATAGAATTCGACGCGGATTCATGGATCATGGCGTATAACTTCAAACAGCAGGGCGTATACTATACGCCGAAGGCTCACCACAAGCTTGACAAATACTATTGGAACACATACTACCACATCGACGTAGACGCGTTTGATATTCCCTATCAGCCCGGCGGACTTGTGTTCTTCTCGTGGGACGCGTCGGGACAGTGGTTTGACCACGTCGCGATCGTAGTTGACTATGACGAGGACACCCATGTGCTGACCTACACTAACGGCAACTCCGACGGTCAGGTCATCACAAGACAGATCGATCTGGATGTTGAGGAAGAATTCCGAGGACAGCAATTTGCAAAAAACAGCGACCGTGTAATGGCGTATGTTGAATATGACGCGATAACACCGCTTGAACAAAAAGAGCTGACCACCGACACTCCCGTAATCGACTGGAACCGCAAGGGAACTTCGGGAATCAAAATACAGACAAACTCCGAATCGGTCATCGGCTCGGTTTCTGTAGACGGAAGCTACCTGGGATCAATTATTGAAAGCAATATGCTGCTTCACGAAGGCATGATGAATATAGGAAGATCGGAACTGTATAATCTCAGCCTGGGAACGCATGACCTGCTGCTTACGTTTGACGACGGCGATCTTTCCGTAACACTTAACGTTTATGAACCGTATCTTATTGGCGACGCGGACGGTAACGGAAAAATAACCATTGCTGACGTGACAAAGCTTCAGCGAGTATTAGCCGAGTTTGAAAGCGACGAGGACGGCACTATCGCACGGCGCTGTGATGTTGACGGAGGCGGTCTGAGCATTTCCGACGCTACCGCGATCCAGCGATACCTTGCCGAATATGACGACCAATACAATATCGGCGACACAGCAAACGACTTTGGCAGCGCCGCCTGATAATTGATCGTAATACAAAAGATAAATGCCTACTGTAACTGTTTAGTTACGGTAGGCATTTTTTTGTCACCTAATACTAATTCCTGATAGAAAGTAGACTTGGATTTGCGAGGATATTTTTCGTAAGACGAGGCGAAGGACGCCGCAAGGCTGACGC
>CACXGW010000010.1 GCA_902767325.1 uncultured Ruminococcus sp. | reverse complement strand
TTTTTGCTTTGGTGGAGAATGCAAGACTCGAACTTGTGACCTCCTGCGTGTGAAGCAGGCGCTCTAACCAGCTGAGCTAATCCTCCGTACCGGATTTATTGTATCATAAAATATCAATGGTTGCAACCCCGAATCAAAGAATATTGTTCAAACATCATCATAAGTGATCTGCCTGATGTTTTACTTTTTTGGTTTTTACGACATAAAAGTATAAAAGTTGTTGAAAAATATAGTTGGTTATGTTACAATAGCGCAAATGCTTATAGTTTACAATCATTATCCGGTTTTTAAGTTTTAAATTTTCAGTATTCATTTAGAAAATCCTGTCATACCGACTGAAGACTTAAAACTTAAAACTTAAAATGAATAATACAAAGCAACGTTTTATAATTATGACGGACTGTCTGAGATAAAAAAAGAGCGTGACATACGCCACGCTCCGAGCCGGGATGAATTCAAGTTTTTTAATGAACCAATAATTGAATAACTGTAACCAACGCCGAAACTGCGGTTATTATAGCAAAAATAATCATTATTGATTTTATGGTTCGTACATCTTCCGCAATGTTCTTAAGAGACAAGTCAACAAAATCCTGATGTATAGTTGAGGAATCCGAATCCCCGTTTTTGCGTTTTGATAATATTTCTTTAGCTATTTCTTTTGCTTCATCTGTGTGTTTGTTACCGTTGATAACATTTTCTAATTGTTCATCAGAAAGCTTACTAAAATTGTTATAAAGCGTTACGTCTTGTGCCATAGTTTTTTCTCCTTTTTATTGTTAAATGGAGCGCGACACAAGCCGCGCTCATATTATTTACTATTTACTAGCTGTTCCCGAAACCTCTACGACTTCGGAGCCGGCTATAATATCGTCTGTTTCAGGATCAAATATTAAATTAGAACTTAATGATTGATACATTTCAAGCTTGAGTTTTTCAGTAGAACTGTAATTCCCATCGTTAGGAAGTTTAACATCAACGATTTTATAGTTGTAACTGTCGAGGCGGCTGCCTGTGAGATTCTGCTCATTTCCTGAAGTGTATTCCCATCCGTAAACTTCGCCTTTTTCATTTATTTCTGTATAAGTTTTTAGCATTAATTTAATGGTAACATCTTGGAACTTTGCTCCGTTTTTATTGGAGATCTTTACATCTTCGGTTGCGTCTCCCGAATAATTTGTTATTGGAATACCAAGTGCAGATTTTTTGTCCACATCAACGTTTTTATCTGATATTTCAGTTGAAAAACTTAAATACTCATCGATGTTATCTTTTGTAAGGTTTACAGGTTGTGAGCCGCAAGCCGTGAGCGATAATACCGCGGATATTGCTAACACGACTGCTAAAATGATTGTTACTGTTTTTTTCATTGAGTTTTCCTCCTTAATAATAAAAAATGTGTAGTCCCAAACGGAACTACACACCTAAAACGCATAGCTCCATTTGTTGCTACACAAATCTTGTTCTGCTAAAAAAGCGTACTATATAAGAGCCTGCATTTTATACAAATAAAATGCACACTTTTTCAGCAAATAATTATTAGATTTGTGTAGCAACTTTATTTTATCATATCATCACTGGATTTTCAATCCCTAAACTCTCAAAAGAGATAATTATTTAACGGTTTTTAAATCAAAAAATGATTACTATAAAAGCGAAAACCCTGCCACTTTCGTGACAGGATCATATTTCTGTTAGCTATTCTTTTTTGCAGTGTTAATAGAGGAGATTAGGAGTACCCGAAGAGTACTGCATTTCGTATCTAAATCTTTATAAACCTCTTGGCTGATATAGTCGGTTCTCAATAATAATTCAAGCCAATATCCGGTTTCATTCGCTTCCTTTAGCGCTATTTGCAGTTTAGAGATAAAGTCCGCTTTGCTGTGAGCGTATTGTGCCTCGCGGATATTCGCTCCTATCGATGTTCCGCTTCTGCCGATCTGATTTGAAATAATGCTTTCGCGTTTCGATTTAAGCTCTTTTACGAGATTGATAACATCTACTGCGAAGTCAGCAGATAACTCTTTCAATTTGTTCTCAGCCATAATAATACTCCTAATAAGAATGAAGTTTGCCGTAGGCAAATGAAGTTATTACGCTTTGCATCATAATGAAGTTTTCCTTCGGAAAGTGAAGTTAAGTGTTAATAATGTGTCGCAAGGCACACTTCATTGCGAAGCTGCTTCACTTACGCAGTAAACTTCATGTTCCAAAAGGAACACTTAATTGCGAAAAGGACTTCCTAAGAAGTCCTTTTCGCATGGTGGGGACTGCTGGACTCGAACCAGTGACCTCTTGCATGTCAAGCAAGCGCTCTAACCAGCTGGGCTAAGCCCCCGTATAAAAATTTTAAATTTTTGGGAGTATTTAAGGAACACTCCCAAAAATTCTGGTCGGAGTGAAGAGACTCGAACTCCCGACATCCTGCTCCCAAAGCAGGCGCGCTACCAACTGCGCTACACCCCGATTTTGCCGCTGTTGCCATCGGCAGCCATAGGGTGCGATGGATCATTGTCCGTAAAAGTATTATATATCAAAAATCTTTAATTGTCAACCTATGGTTTTATTTCGGATGAATCTTACGAAAAGGCTCATCATATATGTTGACAGAATAACGAACGGCATTATCAAAAACCAGAACCCGCCGCTGTTCAACGCGTAAAAATCGATCCAATTCTTAAAAACCACGACCTGCAAAAAATACATAGCGCCGTAAATCAGGCCCGGAATGATCGCAAAAAACGAATCCCTCAGGCGGAGTTTCGTGTGCGGATCAAAAAACACGAACGAAACAAAAGTAATAACCGGAGCCAGAAGATGATTGTAAAAGCCTCTTCCGCCCCATTGCATAGCGATCCCGTACACCGGAATAAGCAAAAACAAAACGACGAAAAACGTCAGCATCAGCGACACTACGCCCGCGTATTTCAGCAGCGTGAACGGACGCGCCACCGCGGTCCGCTTTCCCTGAAGTATCTTTACGTCGCAAATGATAACGAGACCCGACCCGACAGCCGCCAGCACGTTGGCGTCGGTTGTGAATAATAAAAAGCTTTTATAACCTTCTCCTAGCAGCTCGTGCCCAAACACGAAATAGCAGGTGATGATGACCGTAGTCACCGTCAACACAGTTGCGTTGCAGATCAGCGAAAGTATAGTTTTTGTTTTTTTCGACATATAATCACTATCCGTTAAGAAAATTTATCTGGACAAAAGCATAGGTTTCCCGTATAATTATCTAAAAAGGACACAGGAGGCGCGTTATGATACAAGACGAAATTTTGCAGCGGCTCAAAGATATGCAGGACATCACTTACCGCGGTTTTCAGGCAAAACTTGTTCCCACGGTTGACAAGGAAAACATCATCGGAGTTCGCATACCCGACCTTCGCAAGCTGGCAAAGGAGTTTTCAAAGCGTGAGGATATCGACGATTTTCTGACAGCGCTGCCCCACAAATATTATGACGAAAACCAGCTGCACGCTCTGATCATTTGTCTGACCAAGGATTATTCAAAATGCCTTGAGCAGTTCCAAGCGTTTTTGCCGTATATCGACAACTGGGCGGTCTGCGACCAATCGATGCCCAAAACTTTCAAAAAACACCGCGATGAGCTGCTTCCGCAAATATATGAATGGCTGGAAAGCAAACAGACCTACACGGTACGCTTCGGAATAAAGGCGCTGATGGACTGTTTCCTCGACGACGCGTTCGATGTAAAATATCCGACCAGGATAGCGCAGATCAAAACGGACGAATACTATATCCATATGATGGTGGCATGGTACTTCGCGACCGCGCTCGCCAAGCAGTACGACGCGATCGTACCGTTTTTTGAAACTCCCGTGCTCGAAAAGCAGACCCACAACAAGGCGATCCAAAAAGCTCGCGAAAGCTACAGGGTCACGCCCGAACACAAGGATCATCTCAAAACCCTGACTATCCGCTGAAGCTCAGTTCTTGCGTTTGTTTTTGTTGAAAGCCTTTACCTTTTCAGACAGCTTTTCGAGGTCATCCTTTGAAAGATCGGGAAGATTCTCCAGCTTTTCAAGAAAGACCGAGACCGTATCCTGCTCGCGGATCCTTATAAACTCGGTGTAGTACGTCACTACAACGCCGGGGATCATCGCCGCCGTAAGGATACCGTACAGCGACAATATGACCGTGACGATCCTTCCGAAAACGGTGCTGACGCACACGTCGCCGAAGCCGATGGTGGTTGACGCAACAAAGCAATACCAGAATCCGTCGCCGACAGACTTGACCTCGGGATCCCAGAAAAACAGCGCGAACGCGCATATCGACAGAAAAACGCAGAAGCTTGCAAACACCTGCAGCATTCCCGTACGTCTGAGGATCTTAAACAAACGTCTCCATATAATCATTATAATCACAACCCATTCATTTTGTTACAAATAATATAAAAGCATCCGCGGACGCACCGAGCGCCGGGATGCTTTGTTTTTATTCCAGCGAAGCCAGCTTGTTAGCGATCTCCGCGGCGCTGTTAAGATAAACCTTGCATTGATATTGCTCGGCGTCCTCGCGGCTGCGGAAGCCCCAGCCGTAAAGCGCTGCGGCAAAGTCCATTCCGGCTTCACCCGCGGCAATGGCGTCAACATAGCTGTCGCCGACAAAAACCGCTTCTCCCGGGTCTACCTCCAGGTCGGCGCACACCTTGCGGAGCATATCTGTCTTTGTCATTTCGCGCTCAACGTTTGTGGCGCAGACCGTGTCGAACAACTCGCCGATATAACTGTAAACACCGAGCATATTGTTGATAAAACGCTCGTTTTTGTGGGTGACGATCGCAAGCTTGATACCGCTGTCCTTGAGCTTATTAAGCGACTCGGCGATTCCCTCATAGATGAGGATCATCTCCTCGCCCTTGATCGAATAAAGCTTGCTGTACTGATTCATTGCGTAGTCGATCTCGTCCTCTTTCATTCCGTAAAGCCGCATAAAGCCCTGCTCGAGCGACACACCTATCACGCCGTACAGCTCGTCGTGCGACACAGGAGTATAGCCCATTGAAAGCGCCGTGGTGTTCATACAATACAGAATACCGGGCGCTGTATCGGCAATGGTTCCGTCAAAACCGATTATCACAAGTTTTTTCATACGCTCACCGCCAAAACATAGAATCTTTTTATATTATACCACGAATCGAAAAAAACTCAATAGTTTTTTGATTGACATTCACGCTTCAAAGGTTTACAATCATTTTATAAAGATAAATGAAAGGCTGCTGTTATGAGCAAAGCAAAAAAGAAAAACACAATAAAACCTGTTGAGGAACGATACACGCTGAAAAACACCGTCGCAAACCTTTTTCTGCTTGCGGCGTTCACGCTGTTCCCCCTCGCGGTGACAATAACCTTCACGGGCAGTTTTCCGTTCATCTCCTTTGAAAGCTGTTATTACGGCATTCGCCATCAGAAATATTATATTTTTATGGCGATCGCTCTGTTCGCGCTTATCGCCGAATTTATGATGCTTGTTACAAGGTCATCAGACGAAGCCTCAAAGCCCGGCACAAAAAGCAAAAGCCTGCCGCAAGCCCTGACCTTTACCGACTGGGCGGCGCTTTCGCTCGTGCTTAGCTGCGCGATCTCCACGCTGTTTTCGGAGCATATCGAAATGGCGTTTTTCGGCGAAGCCGACGGAGACGGAAGAAACAACGGTCTGCTGCTTATCCTCGTCTATATCGCGGTGTATTTTATGCTTACGCGCTGCTTCAAATTCAAAGAATACGTGTTCAGGGCGATGGCTATAGCGAGCGGCTTGATATTCCTGCTGGCGGTGCTGCACGGCTTTTATATCGACCCGCTCAATATGTTCGTGCAGTACGTCAACGACGAAACCGTGTTCAACAACTTTATGACCACCATCGGCAACAAAAATATGTTCGCGAGCTTCATCTGCGTCGCGCTGCCGGTTATCGTCACGCTGTTTGTCCGCGCCGAAGAGCTTTGGTGCAGGGCGGTCTATCTCACGGCAGCGGCATTGGGCGCAATGGCGGCTGTTATCTGTGACAGCGACTCGGTGGTGCTCGGTATGGGCGTTTTCGCCGTGGTGTTCACGGTCGTATACGCCCGCCGTCCAAAGCGGCTGAAGCGTTATCTGCTTGCGCTTACGGTAATGCTGTGCAGCGTCAAGCTGCTCGGCTTGTTCGCATCGATCAGCGGCGGAAGCTATAAAGCGCTCAGCGCCATTCCGTATAAGATAATGCTCTCCCCCGTCACATTTGCCGCCGTCGGCGTGCTGGCGATCCTCACCGCGGTTTTTTACCTGCTCGACGCTAAGCGCCCCGAAACGGTATTTCCGAAAGCTGTTCCGATCGTTGTCGGAAGCGTTTTCGGATTTGCGGCGCTTGCAATGCTTGGCGTGTTCATATATTTCAGCGCGATCGACGTCAAGTCCGATCTGGGCGACGCCGAAAGGCTTCTCCGCTTCAGCGACAGCTGGGGCACCCACCGCGGCTTTATGTGGAACAAAGCCTTCGAGGCGTTCGGCGGCTATAACTTTTTCCAAAAGCTGTTCGGCACCGGCCCCGAGACCTTCTACTACACGTTTATGCCATATTTCGGCGAGCTGTGGGACCGTTTCGGCGACACCTCAACCAACGCCGCCCACAACGAATATATCAACTACCTGCTCAACATCGGCATAGTAGGTCTTGCGTCATACCTTGCCTTTACGGGCAGCGCGCTCATCAGAGGCTTCCGCGCGGCGAAGAAGAATCCCGTATCACTCGTTTTCGCCTCGGCTGTTGTGGGGTATATGGCTCAGGCGATAGTAAACATCGCGGTGCCGATCGCCACTCCGCTGTTTATCATTTTTGTCTCGCTTTGCGAGGCAGTCGCGCGGCAGGAAAAGGAGCGTGAAAAGCAATGTGTATAAGAAGAGCGGAAAACAAAGACGCGGCTCGCGTGCTGCAAATTCTGGAGCAGGTGAATCTTATCCACCACAACCTCCGCCCCGATTTATTCAACATCGCGACCAAATACTCCGAGGATGAGCTGCATAGAATTTTCGCAGACGACTCAAAGCCTGTTTTCGTATATGAAGAAAGCGGCGTCGTGCTCGGATATATCTTCACCGTGCTTTTTGACCACGGCGGCGACCGTATGCTCGTGCCGATAAAAGAATTGTACATCGACGACTTGTGCGTAGACGAAGCGTACCGCGGAAAACACATAGCGACCAAGCTGTATGAGTTTGTGAAGGACTACGCCAAAAAGCTCGGCTGCCATAACATAACCCTAAACGTCTGGGAAGGCAACAACAGCGCCCTGAGCTTTTATCAAAAAATGGGAATGAAGCCGCAAAAGACAAAGCTGGAAACGATTTTGGATTAACCTTTTGTTTTGTCTCATTGTATTGTAGGGTTCAGTCTTGACTGAACCGCGGATAATCACTAAACGTTTTGTGCTCAATCTGCGGTTTGGTCAAGACCAAACCCTACATTTTCATCTATCAGCGAAAGCTTCACTCTTTATACTAATTCCTGATAGAAAGTAGACTTGGATTTGCGAGGATATTTTTCGCAAGACGAGGCGAAGGACGCCGCAAGGCTGACGC
>CACXGW010000009.1 GCA_902767325.1 uncultured Ruminococcus sp. | reverse complement strand
GGCAGCAAGCGCAGGATATGTCCGCAACGCTTTTGTCCTCTGCTGCTTCGGTGAACACTCTGAATTTGAGCATTTGGAAAAGATTCTTATTGATGCTATTTCAACTGAGCCGGTCGATGAATCAGAAGAATCCGAAACAGAAGCAAATAAGAAATCTTCAAAATACGAGAAGTATTATGTTGAGGACTATAAGCCAACGCCTCATGAGTATGTTGAGGATATAAATTAATAAATAAAAACCACTCCGCAACACCATATTAGGTGCTGCGGAGTTTTGCGTTATCCTTGTTTACAGCGTCGCAAATATTGAGATCGCTTTTTTATTTCTTTGAGTAGTCCTGAAAAAAACCGTTCTTATTAGCGGCTTTCTTCATCAGCGAGTTTAGTATACCTCTTTTCAGAATATCGTCGTAACAATTCCCCCAGCACATTCCGGCAACATCCTTTGCAGACATTGTTTTATAAAAGTCCTTTGGAAGATCGATGTCAACTTCACCGCCGCCGGTATTGCCCGCGGAAATGCCCTGACATTTTTCATCCTGATTGATATACGCGCTGCCGTCATGATAAAAGCAAAGTGTCAGGATATCTATCCCGCGCTCAAAATAGTCGCCTTCTCTTGCTATCACTGTGTCGGTATGCAGAAAGCGCAGGTGGTTTTCTTTTGCAAAGGCTTCGGCAGATGTATCAAACTCGCCTCTGATAAGGACGTTATTCTTTTTAAAAAGCTCCTTCTCCGTCTCAGACAGATACAGCCTGCATTCCGGATTCAGCATCCAAAGCTCACATATCGTCGGGACTAATTCGAAGAACCCCTGCTCCACTTCTTCAACATCTTCTCCGAGCTCAAAACAAACACCGCTTGGGTCGGTTCTTTCGGGAAGATTCATCCAGAAATCCATATCTTTCTTTTTAAGCAGTTTTCCGCCATTCGCATCAAACCCGTTTTTTCTGTAACCACTGCTTACGATCATAGTTTTCACACCTTCTTTTCAGCAAATCTCTTACTGCAATTATGATAACAGAAAACTCTGTTAATGTCCATTGTTTCATTCAAAAAAGGAAAGGGGCTGACACATAAAATGCCTGCAAATGCTCATTGAAAATTTATAAACCGTTAAGGGCTGCTTTATTAGATAATTAAGCAAGCCGAAACCAAAAGATAATGGACAATGGTTTTGTTTTATGCTATCATAAACGCAACGGCGGATCAATGGCGGTTCCATACCGCTTTGGATGATTTAAAAAGGAGATCACATATGAAAACAAGAATCATAGCTCCGGTTATTATTTCCTGCATATTTTTGTCGATGCTATGCGGGTGCGGGAATGAGAAAACCGGAGATAAAAAAGCAACTGATGACAGCGCTCAGGCGGTGACGACCGGTGAGGTCGGAGTGGTTCGGGACGAGGAATACGGCGGCATATTTATCGATCTGACAATTGATGAATTCAACGCCCTCGGCTTTGACTTCGGCGACAGCGTGAACATAAGCTTTGACAACGGAACAAAGCTGGATGATCTCCCGTACTACACCGGTTATTATGTTCCTGTGGACGCGCTGCTTCTGTGCGGATATCCGGGGTCTCCTCATCCCAAGATAGCGCGCAATTACGGCGATTCCGCCTGGGAAGAGTTTAAGATGACCGAGAACACCAAAGTCACCGTTACGATAAACGAAAAGGCAAAATATCTCAGCACGCAGGAGCTCAGCGAGCTGGAATATTCCGACAAGCGTGAGGATTACGATTCGGACATCGAGTTCGCCAACTTCCGCGAGGTGCGCGGAGGAGCTCTCCGCGAAAAAGGCTTTTACCGCTCCGCGTCCCCCTGCGACAACCGTCGCAACCGCGCGCCATACGCCAACGCCCTTGCCGAGGAAAAAGGCGTCAAATATGCGATCAATTTCTCCGATAATGAAGACTCTTATCTTTCCTACACCGATGATGATGATTTTGATTCCGAGTATTACGACGGGATCTATCGGGACGGAAACGTTGATTTCCTCAACCTGGACGTAAACTACCGCTCGGATAAATTTACGAAAACGATTTCCGAAGCCTTCCTCGAAATGGCAAGCCACGACGGACCATGCCTGATCCACTGTGTTGAGGGCAAGGACAGGACCGGGTTTGCCTGCGCGCTGCTCCTCGCGCTCGCGGGCGCATCGTCGGACCGGATCGTTGATGATTATATGGAGACCTACAAAAATTACTACGGGGTCACAAAAGAAGGTCAGCCCGAACAGTACGGCGCGATCGTCGTGAACGTCTATGATTTTCTTTACTGTATGTGCGACGCCGAATCAGGCACCGCGACCGACACACTCGACTTGAAAGCCGGCGCTGAAAACTATTTGCGCAAAGGCGGACTAAGCGACGATCAGATCTCAAAAATCGAAGCATATATCGGGTGACTGTAAAAAACCTGTTATCATAATATCAGGATCTGAAATTCGGAGGGAAGGCTTGTGCACGGTGTGAAGGCAAAGGGGATATTGTCCTCTCAGAACGGAATGAATATTTACCGCGGCTGTTCGCACGGGTGCATTTACTGCGACTCGAGAAGCAGCTGTTATCGGATGGAGCACGACTTTGAGGATATCGAGGTCAAAGAAAACGCGCCGGAACTTCTTGAGGACGCTCTGCGCCGCAAAAGGAAACGGTGTATGATCGGGACAGGCGCAATGAGCGATCCGTATATCCCGCTTGAGCTGAGTCTGGAATACTCGCGAAAGGCTTTGCTGATAATTGAAAAATACGGCTTCGGCGTCGCGCTCCAGACAAAGTCCGACCGTGTGCTCAGAGACCTTGACATTCTAAAAAAGATAAACGAAAAAACCAAAGCCGTTGTTCAGATGACGCTGACAACGGCGGATGAAAACCTTTGCAAAATTATCGAACCGAATGTCTGCACCACCTCAAAAAGATTTGAAGCGCTGAAAACATTTCGCGACAACGGCATTCCCACGGTCGTGTGGCTGTGCCCTGTTTTGCCATATATCAACGACACCCGCGAAAATATCGAGGCTATTCTGAAAATGTGCGTTGAGGCTCAGGTGCGCGGAGTTATTTGCTTCGGTATGGGGCTGACGCTCCGCGACGGCAACCGCGAGTATTTCTACCGTCAGCTTGACAGGCATTTTCCCGGATTGAAAAATCGATATATCAGAGAATACGGAAACCGCTATGAGCTACCGAGTCCGCGCGGCGACGAGCTTATGCGGCTGTTTCACCAAACCTGTGAAAAAAACGGGATCATGCACGATAAAGACGAGATTTTCTCGTATCTGCACCGTTTTGAAGAAAAGTCGCCGCACGAACAGCTTAGCCTGTGGGAGCTTTAGCGGCACAATAAAAACCATCCCCGCTGAGAGGCGTTTCTGCTTCTCGGCGGGGATTCTTTTCAGTGAAATAGTTTTACGTATCATCTTTATAATTGATTTCGGCTGAGAAAAGTTTCCGTTCCCGCAACCGGTTTTTGTTATTCGGCGCACATCGTCCGCAGAACATCTCTTTGAGCGAGGAGCTCCGTAACGAGCGTCAAATAGTCCGCTTCGGCGCGTGAACGCAGCAGCTCGGTG
Organism: uncultured Ruminococcus sp.; assembly: GCA_902767325.1. GTDB lineage: Bacteria > Bacillota > Clostridia > Oscillospirales > Acutalibacteraceae > Ruminococcoides. The sequence goes on along the minus strand of CACXGW010000009.1, from coordinate 23,066 downwards.
ATACGTGAGCACAGCTCGTACATCGGCGAAAGGGAAAGATTTCCGAGTATTCCTTTCAGCGCGTGAGCTGCTTCAAAAGCTTTGTCGAGATCTCCCTCAGCCAGCGCTTTTTCAAGCACATCAAAATTTTCGTCGGCGGGCAGAATATTTACCAGGCGCAAATACAGCGCTTCGTTTTCGCAGCAGCGCGCGAGACCTTCGTCGGTATCGGCGCCGAAATCCTTTAACCTGTCAATTGTCAGCATAGCTTCCTTCTCTTTCCTTCAGTTCTTTTTCTATCAGCTCGCCAAAGCGTTCCGCGGGCAGCGGCGGGGAAAAATAAAAACCCTGCACGATATCGCAGCCCATTTTTTTGAGCGCTTTAAGCTGTTCTTCTTTCTCAACACCCTCGGCAACAACGGCGGCGTCCAAAAATCCCGCGATGTCTATCATCATTTCTACCAGCCTGTACGCTTTTTGATCCATCAGCATACGTCTGATGAACTGCATATCAAGCTTCAAAATATCAATAGGGATAGACGTCAGCATATTCAGTGAAGAATAGCCCGTGCCGAAATCGTCCATCTCGATCCTAAAGCCCTTTTCGCGCAGATTGTCCACCGCCTCGATCAGTCTGTCGGCGCTGCCGGAATAGGCGGTTTCCGTTATCTCAAGCATCAGCAGAGACGGATCGAGAGAAAACTCGTCAAGGATATCGGACAGCTTGCTTTCCAGCCCGGTATCAAAAATATCGACGCGCGACACATTCACCGAGACGGGTATCTCCGTGCCGTACAACTTGCGCCAGCGTTTTATCTGCGTTGCCGCCTCGCGCCATACGTAATAGTCGATCTTTCGGATCAATCCGTTCTTTTCAAACAGCGAGATGAACTCACCCGGGCTGATAAAACCGAGCTCGGGATGGTTCCAGCGGATAAGTGCTTCAGCGCTGACAAGCTTCGGGCGCTCGCCCTGTATATTGTATTTCGGCTGATAGTATACTACAAAGTCACGGTTTTCTATAGCGTCGTTGACGTCGCTGATCAGGCGCTCATAAAAAACCATACGCTCATATAATTCGTTGCTGTAACGGGCGCAGTACGTTCCGAAGCTTCCGCGTATGCCTTCGCACGCCGCCTTTGCGCGGCTGAACCAGATCTCGGGATCGCCCTCGCCCGGCTCGCAGGAATAAACGCCTGCTTTCAGGTGAAGATGACGGCCGCCTGCCATTGAGTCGAGCTTTTTCTGCATCTGCTTTGTCAGCTCCAGGTAATCATCCCGGCGCTCGATAAAGACGAAGAAAGTGTCATTTTCGCCGCGGCAGGCTATTCCGATAGATGATGTGAGCATATCGCTGATCAGATCGCCCGCGCATTTCAGGATACGGTCGCCTTCCTGCCGTCCGAGTATCTCGTTGATAAGCTGAAAGCGGTCGATATTCAGCGCCACAGCATCCATCGGCACGTCAAGCCGCGGAATGAGCCTATGCAAATAGGCAAAGAAGTAGTCGCGCGTGTACAATCCCGATATTTTGTCGCGCTCGGTAGAGCGGATGATGCTCTCGTCCTCGCTAAGTTCTATCGTCCTCTCGCACCGCGCGAGGATCACCTCGGGCATATCGTAGGGCTTGGTGATGAAATCGGCGGCGCCCGTGCGTATGCTTCGCACCTCGGCGGATTTCTCAGACGTCATCACGATGATAGGTATACGCCTCAGCCTTTCGTCCGCGCGGCACCGTTCTATAACCTCAAAGCCGTCCATCACGGGCATCATCAGGTCAAGCAGTATCAGGGAATAATACGCCTCGGGATCGGAGAGGAGCTCCATCGCTTCTTCTCCGTTTGCCGCAAAAGCGGTGTCGTAGTTCTGCGACAAAATAGCGCCCAAAAGCTCTCTGTTGATTATTTCATCGTCAACTATCAGCACGCGGCGTTTCAAGCCGCTGGTTGTCATAAATCGTTCCATATCTGTCTCCGTAAACAGCGGGATATCACTTTGCGCTGTTTTCTTTAATATGATCCGTAAGCACGGTTATGAGTTCCTTGGGCTCAAACGGCTTTGCTACCAACACGTCTATCCCCGCTTCAAGGGCTTTTTTGCGGTCATCGTCAAAGGCGTTAGCCGTTATACCGATGATAGGCAGCTTTGATTTTCTGCCGTCCATGGCGCGTATCGTGCGCGCGGCTTCATAACCGTTAAGTACGGGCATCTGGATATCCGTCAGCACGGCGGAGTAAAAGTCATCGTCGGCTTTTTCCAGCATTTCCACGGCTATCTTGCCGTTTTCGGCATTGTCTACGATAAAACCGTTTTGAGTCAGCAGCGCAGAGGCTATCTCGCTGTTGATCGGGTTGTCCTCGGCGAGCAGTATCCTTTCGCCGGCAAGCTCCGAGCGCTCTTCGCGCCGGGCTTCGGTAAACGCGAGGAGCTCGCGTTCATCGGCGAGCGGAAAACGCAGGCTTATTATGAAGGTGGTGCCCATGCCCTTGGCGGTACGCACAAGTATGGTGCCGCCCATCTGCTCAACAAGGTTTTTGGTTATAGCCATACCCAAACCGGTGCCTTGTATCGAGTCCACGGTACGGCTGCGTTCGCGCTCAAAGGCGTCGAAAATATGCTCGGCAAACTCGGGATTCATACCGATTCCCGTATCGCTGACGCTCAGCTCGAAGATCCCCTCGGTTCCGGTCGAGTCGTGTTCGCTCAAAACGACCTTTACGCTTCCGCCCGCCGGGGTGAATTTGTACGCGTTAGAGATCAAATTCAGCAAAATACGGTCAAGACGGTTTTTGTCACATACTACATAGCGGTGCTTCACTCCGCTGTAATCTACCGTATATTCAAGCAGCTTTGTCTCCATTTGCAGATCAAATATATGGCACGCCTCGTCAAACAGTCCGCACAGGTCGGCAGGAGCGAGGTCAAGTTCCATTTTTCCGCTTTCTATGCGGCTCATATCCAATATATCGTTTATCAGAGAAAGCAGTTGTTTGCCCGCGGTATCTATCCTTTCCAGATAGCCTTTTGTCGAATCGGGAATGTCATTATCTCTGAGCGCAAGTGCGGTATAGCCCATAACGGCATTCATCGGCGTGCGGATATCGTGGCTCATATTTGAGAGGAAGGTGCTCTTTGCGCGGCAGCTTTCCTCAGCCAGCAGTTTTTCTTTTTCAATAAGCTTTTCGCGCTTGTGTATTATCGAGAATATACTGAACACCAACCCCAGAGAGCACAATATCAAGCCCCCGAACAAGTAGGTGTATAGTTTTATCGTATCGGAGAATTCTCCGAAGCGCTTTTCGGCATAAAGATTTGCTTCGGTTATGATGTCGTCGTCTGCCCCTGACTGTTCGGCGATTTGGGAATATGTGGTTTGTATGTCGTTTGTTATATCGCTTGACTTGTCTTTTACCGTTCGGTTCATCCAGGAAATGAATACGAGCAGTATCATAAAGAAAAGGATTATCCATACGACCATACTTTTGCCCAGGCGGTGCGATTTGTCACGCTGCATCAGGGTGCGGAACACTATCATACCGATAACGCTCCAGAGTATCAGGATCAGATAAGACTCGGGCGCAAGCTCGCCCTGAGAGTGGATGTTCGGCAGCAGATAAAAAATGACAAATACAACGGATACCGCGGCCCCTATAACGCCGAATATCATGGCAGAGCGTTTTTTTTCGCGCCATCCGACAACGACCGCGCAGATGGAAACATAGGCGTAAACGATAGTAGCGCCTATGGTGGTGACGTCCACTATCCAGCCTATAGCCGTTCTTCCCAAAAACGGGATGGGTATCGACGCTGCGCCTACCGCCAAAATCGCCGGAACACATACTCCGCGCTTGTTGAACCGATGCAGGGACTTGGGCAGCATTTTGTCTCCGGACATACGGTAGATCAGTCGGCTCAGCGCTATCATATTGCCGATAAGACCTGTCATAATGCCGCACACCGCGGCTACGCCGAGTATCGCTGTTCCCGCGGTGCCCATCGCCTTTTGCGCTGCGTGGAAGGTCGGCAATCCTTGGATGCCGTCAAGCCGCATAAGCGAACCGATATATTCCGTCCAGCTTGAAAAGCCGTCGGGAACCGCCATTGAGGCGCACAGCGTCAGCATTATGTAAGCCAGCGCGCCGGTTATCAGCGCCGCCACGATGACGGGCAGCGATTTTTTTACGGAAAAGCGGAACTCGCCCGCGGAGTGAGATATCGACTCAAATCCGATAAAAGCCCACGGCGCGAGTATTACTATAGTCAACACCTGAGCGGCGGGATCTCCCTGAGAGGAGAACGCCGGCGCTATGCCGCCCAAGCCGCCTCTGTGTATTGTCACGGCTATAAAGCACGCCGTTATGCCGCCGAAAAGCAAAAGCGAGCAAGCTATCTGTATAAGCGACGCGAATCGTCTGCCGATAACGCAGATCCCACATGCGGCAGCGAGTATAGCTACCGAGAGCAGCACCTCGCCAAGATAGACGGTGTAGCCCGCGATCCTGTACGAAAAGCCAAAGCAGAAAACATCGCCGAACAAATAGCGCACGATCAAAGAGAGTGCGGTGCTGTTTGCCCAGATGATAGCGGTGTAGGTCAGCAGCAGCATCCACGCGCACAAAAAGCCGTGGTCGCTGCCCAGCGCTTTTGCGGCATAAGTATACGATCCGCCGGAGTCGGGATAGCGTTCCATCAAAAACCGGTAGCTCAGTCCTATTATCAGCATGACCGCGGCGCCGATGAAGATACCGAGAGCCGAACCCCACGGACCCGCGATGGGCAAAAACGTTGTGCCGGGCATCACAAACGAGCCCCAGCCTACAGCGCAGCCGAAAGCCAGCGCCCACGCGCCGAGCGGGGAAAGATATCCGGACAAAGACGCGCTGTTGTCCCGATTGCCCTGAATACGAATCATATCTGCCTCCGAAACGAATATTGACCGAAAATTTTGTCGATCTAAAGGATAATCTCATTATATAATGAATAATCATTCCTTGCAAGTGTTATTTCATATTATTTTGCGCAAAAACAGCACTTTCGCTCAAACGCCTTGCTGAAGCAGATGAGTGAAAGTGCTGTTGTTTTTTGTCAAAAATCGAGCTTTGGAATGCTCCGACAGGGTACGGAAGTAAACGCTACCTTGTTCTTTTTGAAGAAATCCAAAATAACTTTATTATTGGAATAAAGATATTGCAGTCCTTCATGGGCAATGCATTGAAAAACACACTTGCCGTTTGAAAGAAAGCAGGGGTCTTCGGGAGCGTCGGGATAAACCCAATCGGAGAAACCATTGAATTGCATAAATATCTTTTTATCACTTTTCTTTCTTTGACAGTCAGGTTTAGGATTACTTGATTTCCCAATAGTCCATTATCTCCGCCAGATTATCCGCGATCTGCTTTTTGTCCTCGGAATCCCGGTGTTCAAGCGTATACAGCATACATCCCAAAAGACCGCCGATGTCCTTATAGAATCTGGTTTTGTCATTCTCGATATCAATGCCTACCTTCGGATAAAAGCTGATTAGAAAGTCTTTGAACAGCAAAAAAGCTTTGTCAAACAGATTCGCCTGCAAAATATATTGTCCCGGGGAATCCTTGTCTATCATATTGATCAGCATTTCGAACACTTTTGTTTTTGAGAAATCCTTGAGGTTCAATAAATTTTTTTCCAACTGTATCAATTCTTCTCTGAATCGGTTCAGGAGGATATCATCCTTATCTTCATAGTTGCGGTAATACGCCATCCGTGATACGCCTGCGCGCTCCGTGATATCCGTTACGCTGATTTTGTTGTACGGCTTGACCTTCATCAAATCAATTAGGGCATCATATATACAATCCATCGCCAGAACGTGCGCACTGTTGCTCATAGCGTTACACTTTCCTTTCGTTTGTCACACTTTAGTGTCGAAATATTGACTTTAATGGGGGATGTTTATATAATAATGGCAGAAGAAACGTTACAGTTGTAACTGATACAAGTGTAACACATTCAAAACAAATATTCAATACTAAGGAGGAAATTAAAATGGATGAACAGAAAACAAACATCGAAATCACAGAAGAGCCTGCTGTGGATGAAATGGCCGAAGAAGTAACAGAAGAAGCATCAACGCAGGATATGTCTGCGGAAGCAGAGAAATACGAGCCCATACTGAAAAGAAAAGCGTGCCGCAAAAAGACCGAAAAGCCGGATTGCACGGCAAAGAAGTCGGTTTGCGCGGCAATCGCGATCGGTGCCGCGTGCTGTACGGTCTTGGCGGCCGCAGGCTGCGCCTTATGGCTTTTAAACAAGTGCTGCGAAGATAAGCCATAACGGTTCATCATTGGTTTAGATAGGAACGGGATTTTCAGTGGATGGTTTTTTGAAATGCTTTGTATATTTGACAAGCTTGGGAATGCTTGCGTTTTTTGCCGGAAGATTTATTCCGAAATCGTGGATAAATCCCGACTTTTTTCCATATAAATCTTACCGGTTTGAGAACGACGGAAGGTTTTATGAGCAGTTCGGCGTGAGGAGATGGCAGACAAAGGTTTTGGATATGAGCAAAATCTTTCCTAAAATAATTCCTCAAAAAAAGATAAATGATAATTTACAAGACACGCTGCCGCTGATGATCAAAGAGACCTGTATCGCGGAGCTGATACACTGGATCCTTTTTGTTCCGGTTTTATACTGCTTTTCGCTTTGGGAAGGGCTTGGGAGCATTGTTATCGTTACCCTTTACGAGTTTTTTAACCTCGCATATGTTATGATACAGCGATATAACCGGCCGCGGCTGATACATACCCTGAAACGAATGGAAAAAAGAAATCCCCCGGCAGCACAGGCAACTGCATAAATACGGAAGTGAAAGCAAAAATGTCTACCCTGATTTTAAGCGCCAACACGGGAGAGGGTCACAACTCCTGCGCGAAGGCGATCAAAGAATATTACGACTCTGTCGGTGAAGAATGCGTCAGCGTTGACGGCTTAGGGTTCATTTCGCCCCAAGCCGCTCAGATATTTTCAAAAGGTCATTCATTCGTTTACCGCTATACGCCGTGGCTGTTCAAATACGGCTACAGCTACTCCGAGGAACACCCGAATATTTTTCAGGACGGTTCGACCGTTTATCGCTTTATGACGCAGGGCAGCGAGCGAATGTATGACTATATCGTTTCAGGCGGATATGACACGGTGATCTGTGTGCACCCGTTCACCGCCTTTATGCTGACAGATATGCTCAACAAGCACCCGATGAAGCTGGCGACCTGCTTTGTGTCTACCGATTACACCTGCAGCCCGGGCACAAAAAGCAGCAATCTTGATTACTACTTTATTCCCGACGCCACGCTGACAAAGGATTTTACGAACGAAACGATAACGGAAGAAAAAATCATTCCCTACGGCATTCCCGTAAGGCAGATGTTCTGTATTTCTCAGGCAGAATCGGAAGCAAAAACCGACGCGGGCATAAAGCCCGGAAATAAGCACCTTTTGGTGATGGGCGGCAGCATGGGCTGTGGACCGCTGAAAAAGGTGATAAAAGAGATCGCCGAAAAAATGCCGCAGGACTGGGAGATGACCGTTATCTGCGGCAGAAACGAAAAGCTTTTTCAGCGGCTCGATAATAAATACGGCGGAAACGAACGCGTGCATATCCGCGGTTTTGTTGAGGACATGGGAGCCCTGATGGACAGCGCTGACCTGTATCTGACCAAGCCGGGCGGCGCCAGCGTGACAGAAGCGCAGATGAAAAATCTGCCTATGATATTTGTTGACGCGGTGGCGGGCTGTGAGGAATACAATCTTTTCTATTTTCTGGAAAAGGGCGCTGCGGAAACGGGAGCCTCTGTTGACGAGATCACAAACGTCTGCCTTCGCCTTATGAACAGCGACCTCGATCGCCGTGAAATGAAAGAGCAACTGCAAACGATCTCAAACAAGGACGTTGCAAAGACGATTTATCAGACAATGAAACGGCTGGCAAAAGACAACGGATCGCCGGATTGATTGTTTTTCATGCTGTTGAAATGTTTTGCATGGTTTTATAACAGGGTGGGTATATGAGTGAAATGACGATTTCCCGCGGCTTTGAAAAGTTCAGGGAACATCATAAGCTTGTTATGGAAAGAAACAAAGAAGCTTATGAAAAAACGATAGAAAATAAAGACGACAGACCCTTTGCTTACGGGGTTTGTTTTTCAAAGCTTTTTTGGCTTTTTATGATAGGCAGCTTTTTCGGAACGGTCATGGAAACCTTTTGGGCTTTGATGGTCGAAGGGCATTTTGAGGTGAGAGTAGGAATGGTGACCGGACCGTTTATCCCCGTTTACGGCGGCGGCGCGGTGCTGATGACTCTTTGCCTGTATAAGCTTTATAAATACAACGGTATTATTATATTTCTGTTTTCGGCAATCATCGGCGGAGCGTTTGAGTTTTTCTGCTCCTACTTCCAGGAGATGATACTGGGAACGATAAGCTGGGACTACAGCGATACTCCGTTTAATATCGACGGCAGAACAAACCTCGCTTTTGCGCTTGTGTGGGGCGCTTTGGGGTTTTTGTGGATAAGATACGTGTATCCTTCCATAAGCCGTTTGATCGAAAAAATACCAAAAAAGCCCGGCAAAAAATTAACGGTGATACTTTTTGTGCTTATGGCGATCGGCGGAGTGCTTACAAACGTTGCCATCGAAAGAAAAAGCAAACGCGCGGAAAACATTCCTCCTCAAACCGTTTTAGGCGAGTTTTGCGACAACGTTTTCACAGATGAATATATGGATTTTGTTTTTCCTCATCTGGGAACAAAAGAAACATTTGCAGAGGAAAGAAAACAAAAAGAGCAGCAGGGATGATCCCTGCTGCTTTTTGAATGTACAGCCAAATTTTCGGCTTATTCTCTTTTCAATAAATCAATGCCGGCACATGATTCGGGGTGATCTGCCATATCCTCGCCGCGTAACTTTCTCCTGTAGCAAACGTTGATCAGTTCCTTGACCGGAGCAAAGTGCAGGGATTTGGAGATCGCCTGCTTGGTATAGGGCAATACCTTTGCAATATCCGTGATAGGATTGTAATCATCCTCCAGGATCGGCGCTTTGCTGTCAAAGCCGGTGAATTTTTCGCAGGTCTCGGAAAGCTGCTGAGCGAGGTCGCGGTATGTGTCGGGATTGTCGGGCGGAGTGTTTATATCATAGCTTTCGGGATCGCTTATAAACTGTTCTTCCGTTACCATATTAAAACAGCCTTCCAGCCCTTCAAATCTGCTTGTTGCTTCGATGTCGTCACGGGAGATTACGCATACCGGGGTTCCGAAAGCGACCGACGGAAGAGCCGCGTGAAGCGCTACGGTGACAACGCAGTGCGCGTTGTGGTAAAGAAAGAGGGTGTATTTTGCCATTCTTAACCGTTCTTCATACGAAAAGCCTATCTTTTGATGCCTTTCAATACAGATCACATCGCGGTTCGTTCTCTTCCTGATCTCTTAAGCAACTTTATCGGGAACATCAACACAAAGGATATAACCGGAATAGAACTTGTTTTTGAGCGAAGGATTCGGCAGAAGGGTGGTGGTCAGACAACCGCTGAAATATGCCTTTATGCCGTGCTCGTTCAGAAAGGCGGCCGTTCCCTTATCTCTGCAGCCGATAGGTTCGTGTTTCCTGAAATGATCAGCCACCGCTTCTGTCAAAAACTTTTCGTTTCTGAGCTTGTATTGCAGATTGAACGAAACATATTGAAAATAGGATTGAATTAACCCGAGCGCTTTGATATAATAATAGTGTATGTAAATATTTGTCTGTCAGACGGCAAAAAGCCGGTTTGAAAGGAGAGCCTATGCAGAATTTTATCGAACGTTTTTTGCAAATCACATCCGCGCACCCGGACAAGACCGCTCTGGTCTGCAACGAAGAAAAACTGACCTACGCGCAGCTTGAACGGCTCAGTGCGAAAATCGCCTCGCGCCTGCTAAGAAGAGGGGCAAAAAAGGAAAAAATATACCCCATCGTGCTTGAGCGCGGCTTTGACTACATCGCCTCGATCATCGGTATTTTGCGCGCGGGAGCGGCATATTCTCCGCTGTCGACCGAATACCCGAAGGACAGGGTCGCGTTTATCCTTAAAGACAGCGGCGCCGACTTTGCCGTTGACGAAAAGTTTCTGGAAAATATCGAAAGCGAAAAAGTCCTTTCGGAGTTTCCCGAGATACATATGGAGGACGCAGCCATAGCCATCTACACCTCCGGCTCAACCGGAAATCCCAAAGGCATCCTGCACGATCACTGGTCGTTCACTAACGCTGTCGTGCGTCAGCTCGAGGTCGGCGCGGGCTTTGACGACATAGAAATGAGCGTTACGCCTTTCAATTTCGCTATTTCGGCCCACGACATCCTCACGCCGCTCTGGGCAGGAGCCGAGATACATATCCTCACCGAGGATCAGCGCAGGGACATCATTTTCATCGACGAATATATCGACAAGCACGGCATTACGGCTTCCGTAATAAGCCCGCAGCTTTTAAAACAGCTTCCCGTGCGTGAAAGCAGCCTGAAGCTTATCAACAGCGGCGGCGAGCGCATAAGCGGAATTTACAGCCCGTATGCTCACATAAAGAACGCATACGGTCTCAGCGAGCTGCTCAGCATCGCCATGACCTTCGAGCTCGACAAGGCGTATGACAACACGCCCATCGGCAGACCGCTGAGCGGCTTTAAGGCGCTGCTGCTCGACGACGATGGCAATATAGTCCCCGACGGCGAGGAGGGCGAGCTTTGCATAGCCGGCACGATGGCGCGCGGCTACATCAACCTGCCCGAGCTGACCGCCGAGATATTCACCGAAAACCCCTATTCCGAGAGTGATGCCGACAAACGTCTGCTGCACACAAGAGACGTCTGCAAGCGCCTGCCCGACGGCAGCGTCGTATATGTCAACCGCAAGGACTGGATGGTAAAAATCAACGGTCAGCGCGTTGAGATGGGCGAGGTCGAGGTGCAGCTCGGCAAAATCAAAGGAATCAAGACAGCCGTGGTCAAGGCGTTCACCGATGACAACGGTCAGACATACATCTGCGGCTATTTCACGGCGGATGAAAAAATCTCCGACGCGCTGATACGCAAAAGCCTGTTGAAGAAATTCCCGCCGTATATGGTCCCGCGTTTTCTTGTTCAGATAGACGAGTTCCCGCTCACCCCGAACGGCAAGCTCGACCGCAAGGCGCTCAAAGAACCCGAGGCGACCGACTTCCGCAGCGAATATAAAGCGCCCGTCACCGAGGCGGAAAAGCAGGTCTGCGCCGCCTTTGAAAAGCTGCTCAACATCGAAAAAGTCGGCGTCAACGACGACTTCTTCTCGCTCGGCGGCGATTCCATAAAGGTCGTTATGCTTCAAGAGGAGCTTGAATCCTTCGGGCTTTCGTCCGCTCAGATACTCTCGCTGAGGACCCCGAAGGCGATAGCGGAGAGCGTCGGCAGCGGCGAGCAGATAACCTTTGAATATGAGGAAAAGTCCGCCTATCCCATGACCGACGCGCAGCTCGGCATCTACCTTGCTAATATGCAGGAGCCGCAGAGCCTTGAATATAACAACCCCGCATCCATGTTTTTCCCCGACTCGCTCGGAGTATCTGCCGAACGCCTCGCAAGCGCCGTTAAAGAGACAGCCGCGCTGTACCCCTTTATGAAGGTGTGTGTGCAGGTCATCGACGGCGTGCCGTGCGTCGTTCCCGTGAAAGATATGGAAATAAGGGTCGACATAGAATCGACCGACGAGACCGACGCGGACACGCTGTGCAAAGGCTTTGTAAAGCCCTTCGATTTTGAGCACGGACCTCTGTTCCGCTTCAAAATATTCATCACCCCCGAAGGACTTTATTTCTTCAACGACGTCCATCACCTCATCACCGACGGCACATCCACCTCGGTGTTCACAAACAACCTCGCTAAGATATATATGGGAGAAAGCCCCGACCGCGAGGAAGTGAACGGCTTTATGCTCAGCACATACGAGCAAAAGCTGAAGCAGAGCAAGCATTTTGAGGAATGCAAGGAATTCTACGACAAAATGCTCGCGGGCGTTGAGACCGACTCAAACATCATTCCCGATCAGATCGACGATCCGCCCAAAGTCACCGGCGCCCATATCACATTCAGCTTAAATGACTATATGTCTGCTTCAAAGATCGCCGAGAGCTGCAAGAAACTGAAGATCACCGAGAACACGCTGTTCCTCGGTGCGTTCGCCTATGCTCTGGCAAAGCAGGGCGGCTTGGAGCAGTCGCTGTTCTGCACCGTTGAAAACGGCAGACATATCCCCGAGCTGAAAAACACCTACGGAATGCTTGTCCACACCCTGCCCGTATGCGTAAACATCGACGAAAACGAAAAAACCGAAGACTATCTCGCGGGCGTTCAGGCGCTGCTTTTCGACAGCCTGAATCATGACCTCGTTTCCATCGTGCAGCTCGCAAACGAATATGAGGTAAATTCCGACATAATCTTTGTCTATCAGGGCGAGATGCTCAACGGCGTGACAGTCAACGGCAGCTTTGTGCCATATCACATCCACAAATCGGGCGACGCTATGTCGAAGCTCTCGCTCGACGTGCTGAAAAGAGAAGACGACTACACGCTGTCGTTTGAATATCGCACCGACCTTTATCTTGAAGAGACCATCGAAAACTTCGCGCACCTTTATATGAATATCGTCGAAGGTCTGCTCGGGTGCGAAGCTCTGAACAACATCACCTTCTGCAAGGACAGGGAAAAAGAGTTCTACCGCGCGGCAAACGACAACCGTCTTGAGTTTGACCGTTCGCTGACGCTTGTCGACCTGTTCCGCGAGCAGGTAAGGCTCCATCCCGACAACATCGCAATCGGCTTCAAAGACAAGACCCTGACCTATGCTCAGCTTGACCGCTACTCCGAAAACCTCGCGAAGCTGCTCGCCAAAAACGGCGTTACCCACGAGGTTCCCGTAGGAATCATGATCAGGCGCTGCGAGCTGTTCCCCGTGTGCACGCTTGCCGTTCTGAAGGCAGGCGGCGGTTGCCAGCCGCTCGACAGCAACTATCCCCAGGAAAGACTTATGTATATGCTGGAGGATTCAAAGGCTCCCGTCGTTATCGCCGACGACGAGCTGGCGCCGATCATCGACGGCTGGGAGGGCGTTATCCTTTCGGCAAACGAGATCTACGACCTGCCCGACGACAGCGAAACCGAGCTGACCGCTCCAAAAGCGGATTCGCTGTTCGCGCTGATATACACCTCGGGCTCCACCGGCAAGCCTAAGGGCTGTATGCTCGAGCACCGCAATCTTGTGAACTTCTGTCTCGCGTTCTGCGACAGATTCGATATTTCAGAAAAAGACCGTTTTGCCGCGTACGGAGCGTTCGGCTTTGACGCGTCTATGCAGGATTTGTATCCCGCGCTGACTGCGGGCGCCTCGGTCTACATCGTGCCCGAGGAAACAAGGCTCGATCTGGTGGGTCTTAACGAGTTCGTTATCGGCAATAAGATAACGATGATGGACTGCACCACCCAGCTCGGCAGACAGTATATAACCGCCTATCCCGACAGCCCTTATATGAAGGTGTTCACCGTCGGCGGCGAAAAGCTTGTGCCGTGTCCTCCCCCGCACTACACCTTCGCAAACACCTACGGTCCCACCGAATGTACGATCTACGTCACCGACTATGTGCTCGACAGGGAATACACTTCGGTGCCGATCGGAAAATCCTTCGGCAACTGCGACATCTACATAGTCGACAAACAAAACCGTCTGCTGCCCGCGGGCGCTGTCGGCGAGCTGGTCATTTCGGGTTATCCCGTAACAAGAGGCTACCTCAACCGCGAGGATCTGACCTCGGAAAAATTCATTCACAACCCCTTCTTCGACATTGAAGGCTACGAAAGGATGTATCTCACGGGCGACGTTTGCCGCTATCTGTCCGACGGAAATGTACAGTTCGTAGGCAGACGCGACGAGCAGGTAAAGATACGCGGCTTCCGCATCGAGCTGACCGAGATCGAACGCCGCATCCGCGAGTTTGAGACCGTAAAGGACGCCGCTGTTATAGCAAAAGATCTTCCGAGCGGCGGCAAGGCGGTCGTTGCATATGTGGTCTCAGACGTTACCGTCGACGTTCCCGCGCTCAACGATTTTATCGCGGACGAGCTGCCGAAGTATATGGTGCCGTCTGTTACAATGCAGATCGAAAAGATACCGCTCAACCCCAACGGCAAGGTCGATAAGCGCAAGCTGCCCGAGCCGTCTGTTCAAAGCAGCGACGATCAGGGAAGTAAGGCTCTCAATATGCTTGAGGAACGCCTGTGCGATATGGTCAGCGAGATAACGGGCTTTGAAAGCAAAAACATAACCGACAGCCTTGTGTCTCTCGGACTCACCTCGCTTACGACGATAATGTTCTCGGCAAAGCTGTTTGAAAGCTTTGGCTTGAAGGCGGGCGTTTCCGATTTGATGGACGACGACTGCTCGCTGCTGACGGTCGAAAATATGATAATCGAAGAAATGCTCAGCGGAAAGACCGCAGCGTCCGCCGAAAGCGTTGAGGCACAGCTCAATAACATCCCGCTTTGCGCGGAACAGCTAGGCGTTTACTACGACAGCGTAAAACGTCCCGACGCGCTTATCTACAACATTCCGATGAAATACACGCTTTCCAAGAAAACCGACGTCGATAAGCTGAAAGCGTCTCTTAAAAAGCTCATCGAAACGAACCCCGTGCTCACCTCGGTCATCGTGCTGGAGGGCAAGGATATAGTTCAGCGGCAAGCGGAAGATCTCGTCTTCGATATCCCCGTTCTCACGATGAAGTCGGAAGACGTCGCCGCCGAGGAAGCGCAGTTTGTCAAGCCGTTCAACCTTTCGCGCGGACCGCTGTTCCGCTGCGAGATAATCAGCACCGAAAAGAATGTGCTGCTGCTGTTTGATGCGCACCACATCATCTTCGACGGACTTTCGCTTTCGTCGTTCATCCAGCGGCTTGCCGACATTTACACAAACGATTCCGACCCCGAAACCGATACTTCCTACTACACATATATCGCCGAGGAAGCACAGCTTGAGCAAAGCGAGCAGGGCAAAAAGGCGCTTGAATATTACAAAGAATTGTTTGCCGACTTTGAAAACGCCTCGGACATCTCCGCCGACTTAAACGGCAACGCCGACGAAGGCGAGCTGAGGGAAGCGTATTCCTATGTTGACAAAACCGCTGCGGACAAGTTCTGCCGCGACAATTCGCTGACGCCCGCCGCGCTGTTCTTAGCTGCCGCGCAGTATGCTGTTAGCCGCTGCACCGCAGACAGGAATGTTTACATTTCGATGATCTCGGGCGGCAGAGAGGACGTGCGCTTTATCGACTCGCTCGGTATGTTCGTAAAAAGCCTGCCGCTGCACGCGTATATCGACACCGAGCGCACCGCGCGCGAATTTGTGAGCGACACAGCAACCGCTATCCGCGCGGCTCAGAAAAACAGCGCGTATCCGTTCATCAAGCTGTTCGATCAATACGGCTTTACTTCAAAAATAAACTACGCCTGCCAGCTCGGCGTCGACGAGACCGCCGTCCTGGAAAACGAAACGATAATCGAGACCGTCGTCACAAATCCTCTGCCGAAGTTCAATATTTCGATACACATCGAGGATGCCGCGGATGATAAGATCGCGGTCAATGTTCAATACAACTCCGCGCTCTACAGCGAAAAGCTCGCGCAGATTATCTCCGACTCCATTTCCGAAACGGCTAAATCCATCATCGGCGACGGCGCTCAAAAGCTATGCACGCTTAGTATGCTGACGGATCCCGACAAAGAAAAGCTGATCGGCTTCTCCCGCGTTGAAGGCAAAGAGATCACTATCAAGCTTTACCACGCGCTGTTTGAAGCGCAGGCACAGGAGAATCCCGACAAGACCGCGCTGATCGCCTGCGACGGAAGCTATACGTATTCCGAGCTCGACGCCGAGTGCAACCGCGTTGCCAACGCTCTGATCGAAAAGGGCGTGCAGAAGGGCGACAGGGTCGCGTTCCTGCTGCCGCGCACCACCCGCCAGATAATCGCTATGTACGCAGTTTTGAAAACCGGCGCGGCGTATATCCCCTGCGATCCCGAATATCCCGACGACAGGATCCGCTATATCCTTGAAAACAGCGAGGCAAAGTTCATCCTGACCGACAAGCCTCGCGGCTTTGAAAACGAGCTGGATATCGAGGAGCTTATCAAAAACGAAAACGCAACTAAGCCGCAGGTCGACGTTCAGCCCGGCGACACCGCATATCTTATCTACACCTCCGGCTCCACCGGCAGACCTAAGGGCGTTGTGATAAAGCATTCGGGAATCGCCAATTACCTTGCGCCGTTCCCCGAAAATTCGCATATCTACGCGCTCAAAAACGACGGAAATGTCTACGTTTCGGTAACGACCGTTTCCTTCGATATGTCGCTGAAGGAAACAGCCGCCTCGCTTTGCAACGGGCTTACGCTCGTGCTCGCCGACGAGGACGAAACCAAAGACCCGCTCAAGCTCTGCGCGCTGTTTGAGCGCACGGGCGGCGACGTCATCAACGCCACGCCGTCGCGAATCGAACAGTATATGCTGCTCGACGCGTTTAAGGCGGTACTTTCAAAGTGCAAAATAATTATGTGCGGCGGCGAAAAATATTCTCCAAAGCTGCTTGAAAACCTGAAAAAGACGACCAAAGCGCGCATTTTCAACACCTACGGGCCCACCGAGATCACCGTTTCCTGCAACGCCAAGGAGCTTACAAACGCAGATGACGTCTGCGTCGGCAAGCCGCTGCTCAACGTCACCGAATACATCGTTGACGCCGACGGCAATCCGCTGCCCGCCGGAATCGTGGGCGAGCTGTATGTCGGAGGCGCGGGCGTTGCTCAGGGCTATCTCAACAATCCCGAGCTTACCGAAAAGAGCTTTAAAGAATACAACGGCGAGCGCGTCTACAAAACAGGCGACTACGCGCGCTGGACAGACGAGGGCGACGTCGTCATACTGGGCAGATGCGACAACCAGGTCAAGCTAAGAGGTCTCCGCATCGAGCTCGGCGAGGTCGAGCGCGCCATCCTTTCCTGCGACGGAGTAAATCAGGCTGTCGCGCTTATCCGCCCGGTCAACGGAGTTGATAATCTTTGCGCTTACTACAGCGCCGACAGCGCCGTAACCGAGGAGCTCGTGCGCGAGCACATCTCTAAGCGCCTGACCGCGTATATGGTTCCCGCGGCGCTTATGCGGCTTGACGAAATGCCGCAAACGCCGAACGGCAAAACCGACGTCAAAGCTCTGCCTCAGCCTTCGCTCAGCTTCGAAGCGGAATACAGCGAGCCCGTTACCCGCGAAGAAAAGATCCTCTGCGATATTTTCCAAAACGTGCTCTCGCTCGACAAGGTCAGCGCAGACAGCAGCTTCTTCGATCTGGGCGGCACATCGCTCACGGTAACGAGCGTTCTGGTTGAGGCGAACGAGCAGGGACTTGAGGTCTCCTACGGCGACATCTTCGCTTTAAAGACCCCGCGTAAGATCGCCGCCAAATGCTCCGACAGCGGAGAATTCTCCGACGGGCTTGCGGATTACGACTATTCCGCTTTTGACGATATACTCCAATCAAACAACCTCGGCTCATTAAAAGACAGCAATAACCGCGTCGGCAACCTTCTGCTGACCGGCGCCACCGGATTTTTGGGCATACATATCCTCAAGATTTTCCTCGACAACTACAGCGGACACGTTTACTGCCTGCTCAGAGGATCAAAACGAGCCACCGCGGAAAAACGCCTCAGAGGTCAGCTCTACTACTACTTCGAGGACGATTTCGAGTGGCACTTCGAAAACAGGATAACGGTCGTAGAGGGCAGCGTCACCGACAAAAACTGGTTCGATCAGCTTGAAGGCAAACAGATCGACACGGTGATCAACTGCGCCGCGCTTGTAAAGCACTTCTCCGAAACCGACGACATCGAGCGTGTCAACGCCGGCGGCGTTAAGAACCTCATCGACTTCTGCAAGCTGCACAACAGTATGATCGTTCAGGTCTCCACCGGAAGCGTGGCGGGCGACAGAGTCAACAACTATCCTCCGCGCGATATTTCCCTTACCGAGCAGAAGCTCTACTTCGGACAGATCATCGACAACCAGTATGTCCACAGCAAGTTCCTTGCCGAGCGCTATGTTCTCGAGGCGATAAAGGACGGCTTGAAGGGCAAGATAATGCGCGTCGGAAACCTTGCTGCGCGCGACAGCGACGGCGAGTTCCAGATCAACTTCGTAACCAACGGCTTTATGGGCAGGCTCAGGGCATACCTTGTCATAGGCGCTTACCCCTACAGCTTTATGAACTATCCCGTTGAGATGGCGCCGATCGACGAGACCGCCGAGGCGATAGTAAGGCTCTGCTCAACACCCGACAAGTGCTGCATTTTCCACCCCTACAACAACCACTATGTCCCCCTGGGTGACATTATCCTGCAAATGAAGAAGATGGGTCTTGACATAAAGCTTGCCGAGGACGACGAGTTCGCGGCGATGCTCGACGTCGCGCAGAACGATCCGGAAAAGGCGGCAAAGCTCACCACGCTGCTCGCCTATGAAAACAAAGACAGCTCAAAGACCGTTGAGATGATCCACACCGAAAACGAATACACCACGCAGGTGCTTTACCGTTTGGGCTTCAGCTGGTCGATGACCTCGCGCGACTATATGAACAGCTTTTTGAGCGCTCTTGACGGGCTTGGATTCTTTGAAACGGAGGGTGATGAAATATGACGCTCCGAAGAAACTCGGCGCTGCTCGGGAGAAAGTTCAACGAATACCTTTTTCCGACGATAATCAGCTCAATGTCGATTTTGCTGGCGTCGTTTGTTGACGGCATAATCGTCTCGGCGCTTGTCGGCGACAACGCTTTTTCGGCTGTAAATATCGCCGAGCCCGTGGTGCTGTTTATGCAGGCTATGTTCTTCCTGTTCGGCATCGGCGGCGCGATAAGCATTTCGATAGCAAAGGGTCAGCGCGACAACCGCAAGGCAAACGTCCTGTTCACACTGTCGTTCGCGGCGTCCGTGCTGGTGGCTGTAGCTGTCACCATTGCGGGAGTTCTGCTGATCGACCCGATAACTTCATTGCTTTGCAGCGACGCCGTTTTGTACGATTATGTAAAGCACTACGCACTGTTCAACATTTTCGGCTCGGTGTTTATGATAGTTGTGCCGTATCTCGTGTTTATAATCCGCGTGGACGGAATGCCGAAGTTTTCGGCAAATATCCTGCTGGTGTCCAACGCCGTCAATCTTCTGATGGACTTGGTTTATATGGGCATTTTCAAAATGGACACCTCGGGCGCCGCGCTCGCGACCGTCACGGGCTACGTTGTCGGCTTCATTATGGAGCTTTACTACCTGATGTTTTTCAAAAAACGAACGCTTAAATTCGTCGCAGTCAGGAAAAGTGATTTTAAATGTCTCGGCGAGCTGAGCACCGGCGGAATAGCGTCGGTCGTCAACACGATTTTGCTGTTCGTCAAGGCGATTTTGCTAAACCGCATCGTTCAGGAGACGAGCGGCGCCGACGGTATGGCGGTGTTCTCGGTCTGCAACTTCACCGTAACGTTCATCTCGATGTTCGTTTCGGGCGGCAGCGACACGATGACCCCGATCGTCAGCCTGCTCTACGGCGAGCGCGACTACAAGGGAATCGACATCGTGCTGAGAAAAACGTTTATCTTTGTCGGTATTTCGTGCGTGATAATAGTTGCGTTCATAATGCTGTTCCCCACGCTGCTGCTCTCTCTGTTTTCCGTAAACAGCCCCGAGCGTGTGGCAATGGGAATACCCGCTGTGCGGATCTTCTCGCTGAGCCTTATAGGAATGGGCATATGCTGCGTCACAATGAACTATCTTCAGGCGACAAAGCAAAAGGCTATCTCCTTGGCCACCACATTTATGCGCGGACTTATCATAACCGTTCCGATGGCGTACTTTTTGTCCGTCAGCTACGGCATTTCGGGCACAAGCTGGGCGTATGTTATCTCGGAAGCGCTGACGGTTTTGCTGACCTTCCTGATCTGCTTTACGGTATCACGCATAAAGAAGGATAAATACAGCGGCATTCTGCTTCACGAAAGGCAGACCGAATGCAGCGCGCTGTTTGACGCAAGCCTCTGCCCCGAAGCGGAACAGGCTTCACAGATCGCCGATCTGGTCATCGGCTTCTGCACGGATAACGGCGCCGGAGGAAAAACCGCTGACTACGCGGGCGTGCTCGCCGAGGAAACCGTCGAGCACATCAGGCAGTTCAACAGCGACAAAAAGCAGCCGCAGATCGACCTTATCTGCCGTGTCACCGACGATAAAGTCATTCTTTCGGTGCGCGACAACGGCGAAGCCTTCGACCCCGCTACGGTCGACGAAGCCGAGGAAGTATTTACAAACCTGAAAATGATAAACACCCTTGCGGACAAGGTGGAATACACCCGCGCGCTGGGGCTTAACAATATGCTGATTACGATCGGGAGGGAATCATGCTAAAGTTTTATTGCTACAATTTCACACAGGAAAAATCGACCGGGCAGATCATCGAAGACATAAAGTCCGTCTGCGAAAAAACAAAACAGTTCGAGCGCGAGGAAGATATAATGCTTTTCGTCTTTGTGCCGGCTGTTTCGCTGGAGGCGGTGTGCGCCGCCATCCCCGAAAGAAAGCTTGTAAAAATCTCTTCTCAGAGCTTTTCCGTAAAGCCCGTTTCAAACGAGCTTACGCCCGAAAAGCTAAAGGAGATTGGCGCCGATATGGCGATAACCGGACTTGCCGACAGGCGTTATTATCTGGGTGAGACCGACGAAATGACGCGCGACAATCTCGAAACGATTCTTAACCTCGGCTTCAAGTCGATGCTCTGTGTAGGCGAGACCCGCGAGATGGCTGAAAACGGCACCGCGTGTGACATCATCGCAAACCAGATAAAGACCGGATATTCAAAAATCCCGTATGAAGCGCACTACAGGATAGGGACCATCTACCGTCCGCTCTGGGATTTTAACGGCGAATGCTGCGCGAACGAGAAATACACGCTCTCTATGTTCAAGACAATAAGAGAAGCCGTAAAAGAAACTCTCCCGGGATTCCCGATCGAAATGCCGCTGTTCTACGGCGGAATGCTCAGCACCGAAAAGCTTGCGGAGTATTTTAACAACGAGATGATCGACGGAGTATTCTGGGACAGCAAAAACATAACTGCCGACGAGTTTGCCGGCGTTATCAATACAATAGGTTAAAACGGAGGAAGCATCATGACCATCACAAAACAAACCGAAGACAACAAACTTATCCTTGTTCTCGAGGGAAGACTCGACACCGTGACCGCGCCTCAGCTCGACGCTGAACTTAAAGCCGCATTTGAAGAACACGACACGATCGAGGTCAATATGGAAAAACTCGCGTACATCTCATCGGCAGGACTGCGCGTTCTCCACTCTACTCACAAGCGCGTCAAGGGCAGCAAGACCCTGCTCATCAGCAACGCGACCGGAACAGTTCTCGACATCTTTGAATCCACGGGCTTTTCCTCTTTTCTTAATCTGATATGAAGAAAGAATTAAAACTTTCTTTGGTGTTTCGCAGAAGGCTGCTCAAGGTCACGGCTTTCATCGTTGTGATATCCGTAGTGCTCGTAGCCATAGCGATCCCCTTGATTATGAGGCGGTTTGTTTCAAACCTTCTTTTGTCGCAGATCAACGAGTTGAAGGAAGAGGTCGACTACGAGTCCCATATGTATTTCTCGTCTTTGGAATACTATTTCGCCATGCCTTCCATGGGCACGCTTGAGGAAGATCTGGAGTTTATGCACGTGTCCGGTTGGACGGTCATAGACAGCAAGGGCGTTGTTGAAGATTCAAGCGACAAAAGCAAGATAAAAACCAAAGCCGCAGACGATCCCGAGCTCACCCGGGACCTAGAGAATCTTCAAAAATGCGAAAAAGACCAATGTTATGTTTACGATATCACAGACGAGGCTTATGCGTCAGGAAAATGGGCAAAGCGCGTTGTCTGTGACTTTGAAGAAGGGAAAAAAATAGTGTTGTCGTACGACGCGGACTCATATTACTATCATATGGATATCGCGACGGAAAAAGCATGTAACTTCAACACCGTAGGAAGCGAAGGCTATAACCTGCTCTTAAATCAAAGCGGAAAAGTCATAAGCCCATCCGCCCATTTTCGCGAAAAGAAAGGGATAGGCGTTTCCGACATCAACATCAAAACAATGACGTCTCTCTCGAACGAGGACTCGCTTTTCACCTTTCAGCTGAACGGGACCGAATATTACGCGATGTATTTGCGCGCGGAAGGCTACTATGCCGTTTCTGTCATCACCAAATCCGAGATACTGACGAGTGTATACTTCATCACAGCCATCATCGGCTTTTTGGTCACAGTGCTTATGGTGATAATTTTCCTGCGCGTCAACCACCTTACAAAGCGGCTGATCGTTGATAATATCGGAAAAATAAACAGCGAGCTGTCGGAAATAATAGACGGCAACCTCGACGTAAAGATCGACGTGGAGGACAACCTTGAATTTACGCAGCTGTCCGAAGGCATAAACACAACGGTATCGACGCTGAAGGGATATATAGCCAAAGAGTCGGAGCGCTTAAGCAAAGAGCTAAAGCTTGCCCATTCCATCCAGACGTCATCATTACCCAATGTTTTTCCGCCGTATCCCGACAGGCACGACATCGACATTTACGCTTTGATGAAGCCCGCAAAGGACGTGGGCGGCGACTTCTACGACTTTTTCTTCACCGACAGCAACCACTTTGTTTTCCTTGTTGCCGATGTTTCGGACAAGGGTATACCCGCCGCGCTGTTTATGATGAAGGCAAAAACCATAATCAAGTCGCTTTCTCAGGCAAACCGCAGCGTTGACGAAATAATCTGCATCGCCAACAACGCGCTCTGCGAGGACAACGAGGCGGATATGTTCGTGACATTGTGGTTCGGCGTACTCGACACCGACACCGGAAAAGTGGCTTATGTCAACGCCGGTCACTGCAAGCCGCTTGTACGCCGCGCCGG
>CACXGW010000008.1 GCA_902767325.1 uncultured Ruminococcus sp. | reverse complement strand
GCCGCGTCGCTTGTAACATTGGGACGGGCTTCATATATTATGCCGATAACGCCCATAGGGACGGTGACCTTCTCGATCTGCAAGCCGTTTTTAAGCGTCCTGCCTTCAATAACTCTGCCGATGGGGTCGGGCTGAGCGGCTACCTGGCAAACTCCGTCAGCCATACCTTCGATACGTCCCTCGTCGAGCTTCAGACGGTCGAGCAGCGATTCGCTGAGCCCTGCCGCCTTGCCGTTTTCGATATCGACGTTGTTTGCTTCGATAATAGCCTGTGTGTTGTCGCGAAGCGCTTTGGCTATAGCCAGAAGAGCCTCGTCCTTTTTTGAACCCGCGTTCATAAGCACACGCGCCGCCTTTTTGGCGTTTGCGCCCATTGTTTCAAGTTGCGTCATAATGGTATTCCTTCCTTTAAATAGCTGTTTAAGCGCTTTGGTCATTTGCGCGCTAAAAATTTTGTTCCGGGGTTTTTGCCCTCAAATACCGAGTAGATGTTCTTGGGGTTTTCGCCGTTGATAATATACACCTCGATGCCTCGTTTGGTGGCGTAGTCAGCCGCCTGAAGCTTGGTTATCATGCCACCTGTCCCGCGGTTTGAGCCGGTTCCCGCCGCCATATCCATAACGGATCTGGTGATGCTTTCAACGACCTCAAGCTTTTTGGCTTTCGGGTTTTTGTGTGGGTTGGAGTCGTAAAGACCGTCGATGTCGGTCAAAATCACCAGCCTGTCCGCGTTGATTATGTGGGACACGATCGCCGAAAGCATATCGTTGTCGCCGATATTGTTGCCCTCCAGCTCGTCGATAGCCACGGTGTCGTTTTCGTTGATTATCGGGATTATGCCCATATTGAGCAGCTCGTCGATGGTGTTGTTGATGTTCTGCCGCTTGCTTTGGGTCTCCACAGCGTCGGCGGTCAGCAGTATCTGCGCCACCGAGTGGTTATATTCGCCGAACAGCTTGTCATACATAAACATAAGCTCGCACTGACCTATAGCCGCCAGCGCCTGCTTTTTTTTCATTTCGCTGGGGCGCACGCTGAGTCCGGTTTTTCCCATGCCAACGCCGATAGCGCCCGACGAAACGAGCATAATATCCTCGCCGCTGTTCTGCAGATCAGCCAGCACCTTGCAAAGCGATTCGATCCGTCTGTAGTTTATTTTTCCGTTTTCATATGTCAGGGTGGAGGTGCCCACCTTGATAACGGTTTTCTGTTTTCCCATATCTACACCTGTCTCTGCATAAAAATCCATCCTATATTATAGCATAAGCCTGTATAAACTGCAAGTTTTTTGGCAGAAAAAAAGGCAGCCGAAGCTGCCCTTTTAAATCAAAGATGTATACGCTGCCTGAACTTTATCGAGTCAAGCGCTATTCCCAGCGCGACAAACAGCGCCGTTCCGACGATCGACTGCATGATGTTGAACGGTATCTCGGCGATCGCCGCATTGATGTCATAAATGATCCAATTGGCGATAAAGTAGCCGCCGATGGTGATCCCCGCGGTCAGCACCGTAGCCGCAAGCGTCGGGATACGGAGTATCTTATCGTCCTTGTTTTTCTTTGAAAGAATTATTCTTGCAAGGAAGAACGGAAGAACGTTAAGCGATTTGATTATCGCGGTCGGAAGCGACCACACAGCATAGCCGGAAAGGAGATCGGCAAGCGCTCCGCCTAGTCCCGCCGCGATGAAGTTGAACGGAGCGGGCAGCGCGCACGCCGCGAGATATACCATCGAGTCGCCCGCGTGGGCATAACCCAGCGGAGCGGGGATTTTTATGAAAGCGGTCGTCACCGTAACAAGCGCCGCGAACATCGCGGTGACCGCCAGTGTTTTTCCAGAAAATCTTGTTTTTTGTGCATTCAGTGTCTGCATTTATTTCACCTCTGTAAGCATTGATAAGTTATTTTCAAAATTTACGCCGTAAAGCGGATCATACGGTTCACACAGCGTGTCGTCTATCGACTTTTCCACGAACCGTGCCGCAAGAAGCGCTGAGTCATACGGAGTTTTTCCGTTTAACATTCCGCCGCAAACAACGGAGGAAAACAGGTCTCCGGTTCCCGAAAAGCGTTCGTTGCGCCGCTTTCCGCGGATTATCCGGGCGTCGTCATCCGACAAGACAAGGTTGCTTATCCCGCCCTTTGTCCCGATACCGGTGACGATGATCTGCCGGCATTCAAGCTTTCGCGCCGCGTCAGCGATCCTTTCAAAATAATCGCTTTTTTCGCTGTTAGAACTCAGCGAAAAATAATCCTCGCCTGTGAGTATGCACAGCTCGGTCAGGTTGGGCGTGATGATGTCGGCGCACCCGGCGAGCTCTTTCATCGCTTCAGCCGCCGCCGCGTGATAGGCGGGGTAAAGCCTGCCCTCGTCGCCCATGACCGGGTCGACAAGCAGCATACAGCCGTCCTTTTTAAAAGCGCCGCAAAGCTCAAGGGCGTATCCGATCTGCTTTTCGTTTGCGAAGTAACCGGTGTAGACCGCGTCAAATCTTTCACGGTTTTCTTTCCAAGCCGAAATGAAACCGGGCATTTCGCCGGTCAGGTCCTTGCAGACGTAGTTTTTAAACTCCGTCTGAGCGCTCAGCACAGCGGTGGGAAGGGGACAGGGCTGGATTCCCATAGCCGACAAAACGGCAACGGAAGCGGTCAGCGAGCATTTGCCGAATCCTGAAAGGTCGTTTACCACGACCGCTTTTTTTGTCATGTCAGCCTCCCGAAGTGTCCTGTAAAATCTTAAGGCACCACCGCACAATT
>CACXGW010000007.1 GCA_902767325.1 uncultured Ruminococcus sp. | reverse complement strand
TGACTGTTGCAAATTATTTTGTGATGTTAAAACGCTTTTTGAATCTGTCAACACGTCCGCCGGTGTCAACCAGCTTCTGCTTTCCTGTGTAGAAAGGATGACACTTAGAGCAGATTTCAACACGGATATCTTTCTTTGTTGAACCTGTCTCAATTACATTACCGCAAGCACAAGTAATGGTTGTCTGCTCATACTTAGGATGGATGTTCTCTTTCATTCTTTTCACCTACTTACTTTACGCAATTAACGTATCGATTATACTACATCTCTTTACAAAATGCAAGAGTTTTTTTAAATATTTTATAAATTATCAAAACAGGAAGGTATTTTTGACCACGACAGCCTGATTACCTATCTCTTTGAAACGGGTCTCGGCAAGGGCTTTATCGTGAGAAACGACCTTTCCGGCAACGGAATCACAGAAGATATATTCCTTTTCGTTGTAGCCGATAAGCACCATACAGTGCTCGTTCTGACGCCACGCGACCTCGTCTCCTATTTTATACTCCGCGTTTTCGTCAACATAATCGACGACCCAGGAGAATCTCTCGTAGGATTCCTCCATATATGTCGTTACCCAAGTCATTACAGGAATATCATGGGAAATATATATGTCGCAAAGCTCGGCGAGAGTTTTCCCCTTGACCGAATACGCGCGGTTGTCGGTCTTTTGAGTTTTCAGGTACTGATTCATCGATTTAGCCATAGCCGGAGAGTTGATGCCGTGACCCGTGAAAATATCGCCCGCGAACGCCGAGTTCATATCGGGGCCGTACATCGTG
Organism: uncultured Ruminococcus sp.; assembly: GCA_902767325.1. Classification (GTDB taxonomy): domain Bacteria; phylum Bacillota; class Clostridia; order Oscillospirales; family Acutalibacteraceae; genus Ruminococcoides. Next base: position 56,143 of record CACXGW010000007.1, on the reverse strand, counting down.
CCGTTTTCGTCATATGACATATCTCTTCTGATGAGATAATTGTCGACAAACTCGTGCTCGTCGATGTCATAGCCCAAGCCCTGCAAAAGCATCGTGCAGGCATATGTTTCGCAGCCGGCTTTGTAGTAATCCTGAACCACGATCGGGATCCCTTTTATCTGATGCTTCTTTTCAACGACGGGCTTCACTGTCGTGGGCTGAGTAGCATCCTGCGTGTTCTTCTCATCGGACGCGGAAGAAACGCTGACGCCAGGAGCGCATACAGCGGAGATGATGATCCCCACAACTATAAGGACACTGCAAACGACGACAGTGTTGCGCTTTGTTTTTTTAGGCAAGCGCGAAAGCTGCAGAGAAATGATTCTAAAAAACTTCAAAAAGGGATTCTGTTTTTTCGGTTTTTTGGATGATTGATTCATATTCTACCCATTCCGTTTATCCGTTATAATCGATATAATCCGTATATTCTTCCAGACACATACCGAATGCCCGCATCTTTTCCGCATTTTCCTTTCCGACATATCGGTAAAGAGAAGACGAGGGCTCGATATGCGTCAGATCGTCCTTTTCCTCGGGGTACCGGAGAATAAATCCGTAATTGATGCATTCCCTCTCCAGGAACTCCTTTGTGTGAGTGTCGGACACTTCAAAATCCAAAAGCAATCCGGTCTGAGCTTCACAGCACCCCGCCTCGGGAACGACTTTCTGAGCCGCCGCCTGAGCCCTTACGGGCGTATAATCGGGATTTGCCGTAAAAGCCGCGAGGTTTTCCTCATATCGCTTTTCCTGTTCCTTAAAAGACACATATCCGTCCCTGAGCCTGAGCGCAACGCCCTGCTTCTTAGCCTCGGAAAACATAGATGACAGCGTCTTTTCTATCGCCGAATGCACCTTTACTCCTCCGAAATCGGAAAGCGGCGGCACATAGTCCCGCTCGAGAGGATACAATCTGTTTACAACGCGAAGCTGCTCCTCCTCGGAAAGCGCGATCTCATCCGATTGTGGCAAAACCTCGTTAGGAGTTGAAAATCGAAAAGCGACAAACACCGCCGCGGCAGCCAGGCACAGTGCCGCAAATACGAAAATCGCGATAACAAGCGGCTTTTTTGAGCGTTTATACGGTATTATATATCCGGTTTCGCTTTGCAGCAGCGCCTGACGGCGCCGCTGTTTAGATTCCTTATAACTCTTTTTTTCGTATGGGGAAAGTCCCATATGTCACCTGCTTTTATTTGATAGCCTTGGTTTCGATTTCCTCCATAGCCATAGCTATAAAGTCCTCGAGCTTCATAGCGCCGAGGTCGCCGTCCTTTCTGTGGCGGACGGAAACCGTATTAGCCTCGATATCCTTGTCGCCGACAATGAACATATACGGCACCTTTTCAAGCTGCGCCTCACGGATCTTATATCCGATCTTTTCGCTTCTGCTGTCGACTTCAACGCGCAGACCCTTTTCTTCAAGGATCTTTTTGAGTCCGTAAACATAATCGAGATGTCTGTCCGCGACCGCAAGAAGCTTGACCTGCGTGGGAGCCAGCCAAAGCGGGAACGCGCCCGCGTACTTCTCGATCAGCAGCGCGAGAGTTCTCTCATAGCAGCCGATGGAAGTGCGGTGGATGATGAACGGATTCTTTTTGACGCCGTCGGAATCAACATATTCCATACCGAATTTCTCGGCGATATACGGGTCGATCTGGATCGTGATCAGCGTATCTTCCTTGCCGTAGACATTCTTGATCTGGATATCGAGCTTCGGTCCGTAGAACGCCGCCTCACCGATTCCGATTTTGTATTGGATGCCGAGATGGTCAAGGATCTTGCCCATCATATCCTGAACATTGTTCCACTGTTCTTCCGAGCCGATGTACTTTTCACGGTCGTTGGGGTCCCACTGTGAGAAGCGGTAGGAAACGTCCTCGTAAAGTCCGACTGTTTTTAGCATATAGGACGCAAGCTCGACGCAGCTTTTGAACTCATCCTCAAGCTGCTCGGGAGTACACATGAGATGTCCCTCGGAAATCGTGAACTGACGCACACGGATAAGTCCGTGCATCTCGCCGGACGCCTCGTTTCTGAACAGCGTGGACGTCTCGTTGTATCTAAGCGGCAGGTCCCTGTAAGAACGCTGCTTGTTGAGATAAGCCTGATACTGGAACGGACAGGTCATCGGACGAAGCGCGTAAACCTCTTCGTCGGAATCGGGATCGCCGAAAACAAACATTCCGTCAAGATAGTGATCCCAGTGACCGCTGATCTTATACAGATCGCTTTTAGCCATAAACGGAGTCTTTGTCAGCTGCCAGCCGAGACTTTGCTCCTTATCCTCAACAAAGCGCTGCAAAAGCTGGATGACGCGGGCACCCTTAGGCAGAAGGATAGGCAGTCCCTGTCCGATATAATCAACAGTGGTAAAGAAGCCTAGCTCGCGGCCGATCTTGTTATGGTCGCGCTTTCTTGCTTCCTCAAGCATCGCCATGTGCTCTTCGAGCATACTTGCCTTCGGGAAAGCGATGCCGTAAACACGGCAAAGCTGAGCGTTGTTGGCGTCGCCGCGCCAATAAGCGCCGGTGCAGTTTGTCAGCTCGATGGCTTTGATAGGCGCAACGGACATAAGATGAGGACCGGCACAAAGATCGGTAAACTCACCCTGCTTATAGAAGCTGATATTTTCGCCCTTGTTGCTGTGCTCCAAAGCGAGCTCAACCTTATAGGACTCGCCCATATCCTTCAAAAGCGCTACAGCGTCCTCGGGAACGAGCTCAAAGCGGGAGATCTCAAGTCCCGACTTGACGATTTTCTTCATCTCTTCCTTGATTTTCTGCAAATCTTCGTTGGAGAAGGGCTTTTCAACATCAAAGTCATAGTAAAAGCCCGAATCTATAGCAGGGCCTATAGCGCATTTTGCATTGGGATAAAGGCGTTTTACAGCCTGCGCGAGAACGTGAGAAGCGCTGTGCCAAAACGCGTGCTTGCCTTCGGGATCGTCAAAGGTCAGAAGCTCAACCTTGCAGTCGCTGTTGATAGGTGTGCGCAGATCTACGGTCTCACCGTTGATTTTCGCCGCGCAAACAGCCTTATACAGACCGGCTCCGATGGATTTAGCGATTTCGGCAGGCGTGATACCCTCGTCATATTCCTTTATAACGCCGCCCTTTAGTTCGATGTTCAACATAATTATTCTCCTTTTCATCGTAAAAAATCCCAATACCCCGAAGGGTATTGGGACGAATTGACTCGTGGTTCCACCCAAATTCAACACCGAAGTGTCCTCTTGGAATCCTTAACGCGGAAAACGCCGTGCCATTTCCTGCACAGGGCTCCGGGGCGGTAACCTGATGCTTCGAATACGGCGCTCACAGCAAACGCGCCGCTCTCTGAAAACGAATTACAAAAGGTGTTGTCCCTTTCTAAGCCTTTATTAAAAATATAATATCACCCGAAAGTGAAAATGTCAACCGTTATTTTTCACCGAGCTGCTTTAAAAGCTTGTCAACTTCGCTGCGCTTTTCGCGGTAGCGTTCCTCTCCCTCGCCGATCTCGTTGATTTTTTTGGCGGATTCGGGATTGCTCTTTGCCATGGCAGCGCGTCTTTCTTCCTCATACTTGCGAGCCTGTTCCATACGCTTTTGCTCGGCAAGACGCTTCTGCTCGGCTGCAAGACGGATCTGTTCAAGGTGCTTATCGTCGGGAAGCTGTTCTTTTTCAGCTTCTGCGCGGGCAAGCTCCTGTTGCTTCATAGCTTCCTCAGCGGCAAGTCTGGCTTCTTCGGCTAACCTTTTTTCCTCTTCTGCACGGCGGATAGCCTCAGCCTTCTTTGCCTCTTCAAGCGCTGCGCGAGCTTCCTGGGCTCTTCTGGCGATTTCGGCTTTCTCTGCCTGCCTTGCTTCCTCAGCGGAAAGACGTGCTTGCTCTGCCCTCTTTGCCTCTTCCTCGGCGCGGCGGGCTTCTTCGGCTTTTCTTGCCTCTTCAGCTTTTCTTGCTTCCTCGGCGAGACGAGCTTCTTCGGCTTTCTTTGCCTCTTCCGCTTTTCTTGCTTCCTCGGCAAGACGGGCTTCTTCGGCTTTCTTTGCCTCTTCAGCTTTTCTTGCTTCCTCGGCGAGACGAGCTTCTTCGGCTTTCTTTGCCTCTTCCGCTTTTCTTGCTTCCTCGGCACGGCGTGCTTCTTCGGCTTTTCTAGCCTCTTCCGCAATTCTCGCTTCTTCGGCGATGCGTGCTTCTTCGGCTTTTCTAGCCTCTTCCGCCCTCTTAGCTTCTTCGGCTTTCTTTGCTTCCTCAGCCGCTTCCGCCATTTTTGCGTCAATTTCCGCAGTGGAATGAGAAGCGGAAGCTTTTCTTGACTGAGCAGCCTTTCTTAACTCCTCGGAAAGCTTTTTGGCGTTGGGGGATTCGCTTTTGATATTATTCTCTCTTGCGTTTCTGTTAAGCTTTGCCGAAAGTCCGGCGTCGATCGAGGAACTTCTGATTTCCTCGACCGGCTTTGATTCGGTCGAGGCTGCCTTTGCGGCTTTCTTTTCGGCTTTTTCCTGCTTCTTTATTTCTTTTTCTATATCTTTATCTTTTTTGTCCGGTTTATCATAATCATCATAACCGAGGATATAATCATCCATTCCGCGGGCGTTTGAATAATAATCGTCGGCATATACAACGTTCGGATTTTTTTCTGCGGAACGGTCGGAGAATACGATTTCATCATAACCCTTATTGCTGCGGGACGCAGGCTTTTCAACAGAGTTGGAATTATCGGATTTTCCGGTCACTTCTTCAAGCTGCTTGGAATAATCGTCGTCATCCGAAAACTCTTCAACGATCTCGATCTCATCGGTAGTATAGTAATTTGAGAAAATTTCAAAAATGAAAGACAGCGCGTATGCCGACACGATCAGAAGCAACGCGGCACTGAACGCCTGAGCGTTGTCAAAGCCCTCTCTGGTCAATCTGACGATCTCATAGACGCCGTAAGAAATACAGAGCGCCGCCATGGGAAGACCGTAAATGAATAATCCCTTAACGGGGTTCCTGCCTTTGATCCTTGAAACGATCATGGAATTGGTGAACAGGAAGAGCATTATGAATATGTAGCAGAAAAGTCCTGTGAGATCCTTGGAATAGATGCTCGCCTTTGTTGCCTGCAGGAACTCATTGACAAGCTCTGCGCAGCCCCAGAGAGACGGGAACACAAACAGCACGGAAAGATTTGAAACGGTAGTCTTTCCCTGAAAATGGACTCTTGAAATGAGCATCATAGCCAAACCGGCGGGAAGAGAAAATACCGCGCACACGAACGTCATTATCAGATACTCGACATTTGCGTTGTCACTGAACGCGCTGTATGCCGAAAACATGGAACTCGCCAGCATTGCAACTCCGGTAAACACCGCGAAAAATCCCGCAGCAACATTCTTTTTAACGGGATAAACAGGCGCCGTCCTTCTGTCAAAAAGATTGATCAGAATACAAACCACAAACAGTCCGAGTGAAATACCAATGACCGTATAAGTGATGCTGATATTGTTCATTCCGAGGAAACGGCCGTTGCCGTCCATGCCGAAAAGGCTCATCAGCTTTAGAAAAAGCATAGCCAAAACAGCGGGAATAAAAGGAATTACCGAATACTTTACCTTCATATTTCTAAACTCTCCGTTCTTGTTAAAAAGGTATGCTACCTAATTTACGTACATATATTATTTTAAGACAATATTGTCTTGTTGTCAAGAAAAAATAATAAAGGAGAAAAGAAAATGAAGATCAAAGTGATGTTTGCCGTCCTTTTCTTTTTGCTTATGGCGGCGATGCCGATAGGTTTTATGGCAAAAGCGCCGAAAAGCGGTGACGCTTTGCAAAAATCATCTGACGAAAAAGAAATCGTCCAAACAGCCGCTCTTTGCGAAGAGTCGTTCTGCGACGAGGCGATCAGGGCTGTGGCTATAATTCAAAAAACAAACGCATCCATTGAAAAGAATGGCAATAACAGAGCTGACCGTGATGGTTATAATTCTGATTCGGAATTATACAAGCGTGTCAGCAAGATTTGTAATTCTAATAAAGAAATATTATTATATAAAAACAAAGCAGTCGCTATCCCCTTTTCTTCATGCTCCAACGGTTTTACACAACCGGACAAGCGCTATCCGTATCTTGAAGCCGTGGCGTCTCCCTGGGACTGCTTCAGCGAAAAATACAGCGAGGCACAGAGCTGCTCAGGTGTAAGCGTAAGCGGAATAGATTATCTTTGCAAAAAAGGAATGAGCGCTGAGAATGCGCTGAAATGGTATTTGCCGAAGCTGTCCGCAGCCGATGATACAAACTGAAAAGCGCCGTGCTCTCCGCGTGAAATATTGACTTTTAACTGCGCGTGATATATAATTGAAACAATTATAGACATAAAACAGCGTTGAGTTGTTTTTTATGAAGGAGAGACGCGTTTTGAGTAAAGTAAAAAAAGTCTTTTCAAGCAACATCGTCCTCGCCGCACTGATCGTTATCGGCGTCGGGCTTGTGCTTTCGATCATCGGAGGTTTCCGCTATGCGTACGGAACAAACGACGACTATGCCCTGTCGCTGCTTATGAACGGCGGCGAAGAAAGATTGTTTTTCATCAGCTATTACGCGGGCTTTTTCTTCTCACATTTGCAGCAGCTCTTCCCTGCTGTTAACTGTTACGGGATCTCGCAGGTGGTTCTCGGCGCTGCCGCTTTGCTGGCGATCAACTATGTGTTTTTCAGCCGTCTCGGAAAGCCGCTCGGAGCCTTTATATCCCTTGTCACCGATGTTCTCCTTTACTCGATCAGCGTAATGATCGTTCAGTTTACACAGACAACGACGCTTATCTGCGCGGGCGGAACCTTGCTATTGATCCACGCTCATTTCACCGAACAGCGTAAAAAGCCGAAGATCGTTCAATATATCTTCGCGGCTTTTCTGATAATAGTCAGCTCGTTTTACCGCTTTATGTCGTTCCGCGTGGTGGCTGTTTTCTCCTTTATCCTGCTGTTTTGTATGCTCATCATCGAACTCAGCCGCGAAAACAAAGCACTCGGCTTCTTCTCGAGGATACTTGAAGTCCTTAAAAGAAACTGGCGTTTCCTTGTCTGTTTTGTGCTGATTTTTGCGGTGTGCTTTGCGGGTAATTTCCTGTCAAACACCATAAAGAACTCCGATCCTTCTTATGTCGCATACAGCGAAGGTGAAAAAGGCCGCTCGCTGTTAACCGACTATCCTCTGGCTAACTACAAGGAAAACGTTGATTTCTACCGTGAAAACAACGTCTATTCCAGTCAGGATATCCAAATGATCAACCGCGGACAGATCGATCCGTACGTTATGGATTCCGAAAGCTCGATAAACATCGGAGAATACTCCGTAAAATATCTGCAAAAGGGCAAGTCAAACCTCAGCTATGCCGTTTCCGAAACGATGGAAAAGCTTCGCGCGGCGATGTGGCAGCAATATGACAATATTATCGCTTTCAAACAGTATATCCCGATACAAATGAGCTACAAGGCATTCGTGATCGGCTTCGTGCTGTTCTGGATGCTCATAGCGGCGCTGCTTGTCTTTCTTTGGAAGCTTCTTCGCCGAAAGCTCGGCTTTGCACCGCTTATATACGGAAGCGTTCCGCTTGTTATATTCAAAGTTCTTTTAGCCCTGCTGTGGCTTGCATTCTATATCGTATATCCGTTCAGCCTGCTCAATTGTATGCTGTTGCCTGTTTGCGGAATAATTCTTCTGACCATCCGCAACTCCAATTGGGTGCACACTATCTCCTGCTGGATATTCACACTTGCAACGATGGCGCTTTACGGATACCAGGTATGCTTCCGTCTCAATTTCCGCTCGACATATATCTTCGCTGTACCGGCGTTTCTGTTCCTGTGCTTCCTGTTTGAGTTTAAGAACATGGAAGGTCTGAAAAACAGCAAGCCCGTTGTCCGCGGCATTTCCGCGGGTATTCCCGTTGTATTGGCGCTTGTTATCGCGTTCAATATTATGCCGATGACGTGGAGAAGCAATTTTGTTTCCAAGACCGGCGTATATCAAACGACAATCTACGACTATATTACCGACCATCCCGACACTACCTACGCCATGGTCGTCCCCTGCGCGATAAGCGTAGACCCCAACTACAACAACGCGCTGCTTTCGTCCGATATGCCCGAAAACACGATTTTCTACGGAAGCTGGAATATTTACTCCAATTACAATGATAAGCTTTTGGAGGAAAAAGGCATTGAGAATCTTTTCCGCGATATGATAAACAACGATAAGATCTGCCTTGTAACAAAGAACAAAAATGATTTCCCGAAGATCATCGGAACTTTCCTCACCAATCACTACGCGCAGGAAGGAAAGAAAATAAAGCTTGAGCAAATCACAAAAATCAATTCTGTCGGAAACTATTGGGGCGGAATAAAACAAAACGACCCGCTTGTTTTCTACAAAGTGATCGAAGAATAATCATCGAGCCACCGGATTTCCGGTGGCTTTTTTCATTCCGCTTTCATAGTATATATTACTGATACAGTTAAAATCAGTATATCGAGCAACACTCACTTACAATTTTATAAGGAGAATGAAAATGGATATGACGGAAATGATTCGTCAGCAGTACGGCATCCCCGCGCTTCCGGAAAACCCTGTGAGCGCAATGGCATATGTACCGTTCCAGCAGGAGGAATCAAAAACCTTCCCGCCCGACCAGGGATTCGTACTCGGCACGATGTTTTATGATTTGAACAAGCCGTTTTTCGGCGGCAAGTGCGGTGACGGCAATGACTAAACGCGAGGCGCTACTCAAAAAAATCTCGACCTATCAGTTTGCCGCGCTTGATCTGCAGCTATACCTCGACACACATCCGAACGATACGGAAACGGTCGAAAAGATGAACAGCTACAAAGAAATGGCAATGCCTCTGATAAAGCAATACGAAGAGCAATTCGGTCCGCTGACAAAGCGGAGCGAACAGGGCAACAACTGGCAATGGATAAAAGCTCCGTGGCCTTGGGAAAATGAGGAGGACTGCTGATGTTTGTATACGAAAAAAAGCTGCAATACCCTATAAAGATCAAAACGCCTAACGCAAAGCTCGCCAAGGTTATTATGAGCCAGCTGGGCGGTCCCGACGGCGAGCTCGGAGCCGCGCTGCGTTATCTTAACCAGCGCTATACCATGCCGATGCCCGAGCTTCGCGCAACTTTGACCGACATCGGCACGGAAGAACTCAACCATATAGAAATGATCGGCACGATCCTGTATCAGCTGACAAAGAACCTCACCGTTGAGCAGATCAAAGCGGCGGGCTTTGACGACTACTTTGTAGACCACACGCTCGGCGTTTACCCGCAGTCCGCTTCGGGAGCGCCGTTTACCACGGCATATCTCGCTTCAAAGGGCGATGCCATCACCGACCTTCATGAGGATCTCGCCGCGGAGCAGAAAGCGCGCACGACCTACGACAACATCCTAAGGCTTGCCGACGATCCCGACGTTAAGGACGCTATCCGCTTTTTGCGCGAGCGCGAGGTTGTTCACTATCAGCGCTTCGGCGAAAACCTGAGGCTGCTTACCGACAAGCTCGACGAGCGCAACTTCTACGCGTTCAACCCCGAATTCGACAAAGCTTGCTTCAAAAACAAAGGAAACAAAAAGTAATATTTTCAAAATATAGACTGACTCCTGCCAGATACGGCAAGAGTCAGCCTTTTTCGTATATTTGGGTTACCTTCTTTGTGAAACGTCGCTGTCGGACTCTCGGGAGTAATAGAGCAAACACATCAGCGCTACTCCGAAAAATCCTCCGATAAACATTCCTATAATGATACCTGCGATCATCAAATTTTACCTCCTAACAGATTTTGACATTTATTATCCGCGCACTGTGCAATAATAAATACGGGGTGAGAAAATGCGCACGGTGTATGTAGATGTTCTGATAACCGTCAATTTTATGATCGACCTTATGCTGATATTATGCGTAAGGCGGTATTTACATATCAAAACTAAGCTGTGGCGGGTCATACTCTCGGCGGTGCTCGGCGGGTTCTTGAGCCTTACAGCGCTTCTTCCGTCGATTCCCGCCATTTTGAACATCCTGCTCGATATAACGTCCGCGGCGCTGCTGGTAACGGTCGCCTTCGGAAAAACAGATTTCAAAAGCTTTATAAAGAGAACGATTTTGCTGTTCTCTGTATCATTTTTCTTTTGCGGAATTATGGTGTTTGTTTACACCGCTTTCAAGCCAAAAGGAATGGAAGTCTACAACGACGTCGTCTATTTTAATATTTCCCCGATTTTGCTTATTATACTCACGCTCGTATGTTACTATCTTATGCTGATTTTTCAAAAATTTTCCAAAGGAAAGCTCGGAAAGCAGATTTGCACGGTAAATCTTTCCTTCGGAAACAGCGAAGCGGAATTTTCAGCGATGATCGACACGGGCTGCGAGGTAAAAGAGCCGTTTTCGGGAGAATATGTAATAATAGCCGAGAAATCATGCCTGGAGAGCGTCACCTCTCTCCCACTTCAAAAGCGCGTTATCCCATTTGACAGTCTGGGAGGCAAAGGGATTTTGGACGGGATAAAAGCGGATGGTATCAAAATCGACGGCAAAGAAATAACAAACAGGATATACATCGGGATATGCGACGGCGTTCTTAAAGGAGACGTCAAAGCGATCGTTCCGTATGCTATTGTAAAAGATTTGAATGTGAGGTAATGAAATGATAAGAATACTTTTGAAAATCAAAACGCTGTTATTTGACGAAAACGCCGTATACTACATAAACGGCAGTGAATCGCTTCCGCCGCCGCTGAGCAAAGCGGAAGAAACGGCAATAATGGAGCGTATACGCTCGGGCGACAGCCGTGCCAGAGAACCGCTTATTGTACATAATTTAAGGCTGGTCGTATACATCGCCAAAAAGTTCGAGTCCCCCAGCGCCGGCACCGAGGACCTGATTTCAATTGGTACGATCGGGCTTATCAAAGCCGTAAACACCTTTTCACCCGAAAAGAACATCAAGCTTGCAACATACGCCTCGCGGTGTATAGAAAACGAGATTTTGATGTTTTTGCGAAAATCCTCTCAGCTGAAAAACGAGGTATCTATTGACGAGCCGCTCAATACCGACTGGGACGGCAACGAGCTTCTGTTGTGCGATATTCTGGGCAGCGACGCCGAGGAGATCAACAACAACCTTGAACATGAGGTGGAAAAACAACTCGTGCTAAGCGAGGTGGCAAAACTCGAAAGCCGAGAGTGCGCCATAATGGAGCTGCGCTTCGGGCTGAACGGCAAAAAGGAGCACACGCAAAAGCAGGTCGCCGATCTGCTGGGCATATCGCAGTCATACATTTCCCGCCTTGAAAAGAAAATCATAAAACATCTTAAAACCGAATTGAAGAAGGCAGGATAATTCAAAAAATCAATGAACACGGAGCGACGAGGGCGTCGCTCCCTACAATTACTGAGAAACTTTAATAAATGTAGGGAGCGGCACCCTCACCGCTCCGTAAAACTTTTTTCACATCTCGCTGTCGGTTATGTCGGTCACATCTTCCGTCGCATCGGTCGTGGCCCCGGTGGAGTCGGTTTCTCCCTCGTCGCCGATAAAGCCGTCGCCGTCTGATACGACGCCGTTGCTGTACATTCTGTCAGCCTCGCTCGATACGGCGGACATGGCGTTTGTAACGCCCTCTTTTACATCCGACGCCGCTTCACCAACGCCTGACGCCGCAGACGAAACCATTGATGCGCCTGCATTGGCTGTGTCCTTTGCAGCCTCGCCGCAGCCTGCTAAAGCCGCCGTGATAAGCGCGGCGCAGATAATCGCAGTCAGTTTTTTCAAAACAATCATCCTTCACATAAAAAATGACGCCGTGTAATACGACGTCATTATTATGTGCAATTATTTTTCAGTTATTACCTTTTTTGATTTTTCCGCAAGCTGAACATGAGGATACGGGATCGTTATGCCGTTTTCGTCAAAGGCGTTTTTGACATCCTCCTGGACCTTGAACATCACCGGATAGTAATCCTCCTGATTAGCCCATACAAAAACGATTATTTCCACGCCGCTGTCCAGGTGTTTTCCGATATACACCTTTGATTCGGGTTCGCTGAGGACCTTTTCGTTAGCAGCCAAAACGCCGTAAATAACGCTTTTTACCTTTGTAAGGTTATCGTCATAGCTGACTGAAAATTTAAGATCGACCCTGCGCGTTCCGGCAACAGAGCAGTTTGTCACGTTATTGCTCGTCAGCTTGAAATTAGGGATCTGAACGGTTTTGTTGTCGAAGGTGTGTATCTGCGTGTAAAATATCCTGATGCTGTCGACATATCCTTCGATCCCCTCTATCTGGATCAGATCACCCGCGGAAAAAGGCTTTGTAAACAAAACTATGATTCCGCTGACAAAGTTTTTCAGCGTGTCCTGCAGAGCTAAGCTCGCGGTCAGAGCCGCCGCTCCCAAAGCGGCAACAAGCGATGTTATATCTACCTTTGCGGTGCCTAGCGCCGTGATCGACACAACTCCGTAGAGCAGCACCTTAACGATGGAAAAAAGAAATGTTTTGACCGTGTGGTCAATACGGGACTTCGTCAGCAGCCTCTTGACGGGAATAAGAAGCAGCTTTACGATTATAACGCCGATGACCAGAACTATTGCAAAATTCAGAAAGTTAATGCCGAAAACTTTTAAATTGTTTTTTAATTCTTCCATATTCAGCTCCTAATCGGAAATCACTTTTTCGCCCATAAGCTCGCCGTCTTTCCAGATTTTGACAACGATGTTTCCGTCCTCGTCAAAGGACACGCTCTTACCGTTTCGAACGCCGTCGATATAGGTGCAAACGTCGAGGAACTCTCCGCTTCTGTCAAAGCGGGCGCCAAAACCGTCGGGCTTGTTTTTGTTCCATTTTCCGACGTGCATCGTGCCGTCGCTTAATCTGAAGCCGACGCCTCTGCCGTCGCGGTTGCCCTTGTTCCAGTCGCCGACATAGTTCGGGCTGCCTTCTTTATAGTAGCAAACACCGAAGCCGTGGCGCTTATCAGCCTGATACTCGCCCTCGTAGGCTGTAATGCCGTCGGGACTGACTGTCCTGCCTCTGCCCGAGCGCATTTTGTTCTCATCAAGTTCTCCGTAATAAGCATAGCTGCCGTTCGGGGTGAGTATGACGGAGTCCGCCCTGCCTTCAACAGGCTTTTCTTCGGTGCTTTCTTCGGCTTTTTCCGGTTCGTTTTCGGGCTCTTTTGCAACAGTTTCTTCAGCCTTGTTTTCCTCTGCCGGAGCATCGGTCGCAGGTTCCGCAACGACCTCCGAAGCTTCGGGTTCGGCTGCTTCCGCAGGCTGTTCGGGCGTTTTCTCCTCTTCAGGCACTTCGGCAGCTTCTTCATCATCGGGAGATTCGGGAGCTTCCTGTTTTTGGGATTGGCTTGCAAGCTCACCGAAAATGTTCTTGTTAGTTTTATGGGCTTCAAAAAGTATGTTTTCTATCTTATCATACGCCGAATAAGCCTCGGGCTCCTCTGCGGTGACTACGGTTTCTTCCATACCGCGCTCGATGTCGCCGTCGCTCAGATACGGAGCGTTTTTCAGATCCAGAGCATCGCTGACGGAGTCGGAAGCAAACGCTTCCTGCGTGAAACGGAATCCCTTTTCAACCGATTCGGGCATTTCAGCCGTCATATCGGCAGGCTTGAACACGGAGTCATACCAAACCATACCCGAATTGGAATAGATAAGCGCGGTGCATCGCTTTTTCGGAGCTTTGAGCGACGGATAAAGATCGATCGTTTCAATACCGGTCTGCAAAAACCGCTGCAGCCTGAGTATGACAAGCCCGTTTGATTTTGAAGGATAGATCACCGCGGCGATCTGGTTTTCAAGCGAACGGTTATAGTATTCGGTCCTGAGCCAGGTGTGTGAACCATCAAAATACTGACGCTTGAAAATGATACCGTTTTCTCCGTATGACAGCACGCAATATCCGCCGTCGGATGAACGTCTGACAGTTTGGACGGGATTTGACTCATAGGTGATCTTCCATGAGAGCGGCTCGCCTTTTTTCATGGAATAGGAAAGACTATATACTCTGTTGTCTATATTAACATCGGTTTTTTCAGTCTGCGGCGAGCACTTCGAGTTAAAATAGTTGGCGCGAACGCCCGCAAGAGCGTCGTTTTTAAAGTCAAGCTTTTCAAACTCCGACGCTAAAACAGAATATAAAATCAGATCCTTTGAAATCTTTTTCAGTTTTGAAAGCATAGTCTCATCCTACTTCCCGGGAAACTCCAAAAATCACGGGCGAACCCTGTCCGCCCGCAATAAAACTTAAATATTTTTAAATTGAGATCGTCATTGCGACCTTGTACAAATGAGTATCGAATACGCGTTCCATATCAAGCGCCTCATTGATGTCAAGGTTTGTGATCTTGCCGTCGCGCATAACGACAACACGGTTGCCGATACCCTTGTTAAGGAGCGAAACCGCCTCGTAACCCATCTGGCTGGCAACAACTCTGTCGCGGACAGTCGGAGTGCCGCCGCGCTGAACGTGACCGAGAACCGTGGCTCTTGCTTCGATCCCGAGACGCTGCTCGATATATTTAGCCAAATCATTAACGCCGCCGACGCCCTCGGCAACAACAATAATAAAGTGTTTTTTGCCGGTCTTTTGGGTGTTGACGATCCTTGCAATAACATCACGCTCAATATTATACTCAACTTCGGGAACAAGGATCGCAGTCGCGCCGGTTGCGATACCGGTCTGCAAAGCGATGTCTCCGCAGCGTCTGCCCATGACTTCAACTATGGAACAGCGGTCGTGAGACTGAGCCGTATCGCGGATCCTGTCGACCATCTGAAGAGCGGTGTTCATTGCAGTATCAAAGCCGACGGTATATTCCGAACAGGCGATGTCATTGTCGATGGTACCGGGAACACCGATGCAGTTGATACCCGCAGCCGTAAGAGCTCTGGCGCCCTTGAAGGAACCGTCGCCGCCGATAACAACAACGCCGTTGATGCCGATGCTGCGGCAGAAATCAGCCGCTTTCTGCTGACCTTCTTTTGTTTTGAACTCCTCACTTCTGGCAGTGTACAGCATTGTTCCGCCGTTTCCGATGATTTCGGAAACCGAGCGAAGGTTCATCTCTTCAACGTCGCCGTTGAGCAAGCCGTTATAACCGCGGTAAACGCCGAAAACGCGCATACCCATGTTTATTCCCGAACGGACTACCGCACGGACAGCCGCGTTCATACCCGGCGCGTCGCCGCCGCTGGTCAATACAGCAATTGTTTTTTGTTCCATATCGATACCTCCTGAGGATATATTGATTTCGACTATAATTCTACTTCATAATTATAATACAAACAGTGCCGCTTTACAAGGGATTTTTGAAAATTTATGAAAAAATATTACAAAATTTTCAAGTTTATCTTCCATTTTGTTATTACTATTTTCTTGACATTTTTCTTTATTAGTATTATTATTATCTTAACAGGAAATTTCTGTATTAGAATGATTAAAGGTGTTTTTATGACAAAATTATATCTCGCCATTCCCTGTTATAACGAAGAAGAAGTTCTTTGGGACACGGCGGAAAAGCTTTTGGACAAGTATTATGATATGATGTCGGAAGGCAAAATATCCTCCGACAGCAAGATCGTGTTCATCGACGACGGCTCTCGCGACAAAACCTGGGATATAATCCAGGATCTGCACTATCAGAACTCCATTTTCCAGGGTATCAAGCTTAGCCGCAACCGCGGTCATCAAAACGCCCTGCTTGCCGGTCTGATGACGCTGAAAAGCAAGGCAGACGCCGTTATTTCCATCGACGCCGATCTGCAGGATGACATCAATGTATTTGATGAAATGATAAAAAAATACGAAGCTGGCTGCGACGTGGTTTACGGCGTTCGCTCAAAGCGCGAGACGGATACGTTTTTCAAGCGCTTCACCGCCGAATCGTTCTACAAGATCCTCAACAGAATGGGCGCTAAAGTCATTTTCAATCACGCGGATTTCCGCCTGATGAGCCGCAGGGCTCTTGAAGCCTTTTCGCTTTACCGCGAAACGAACATCTTCCTGCGCGGTATGGTTCCGCTTATCGGCTACAAATCGGCGATCGTAAAATACGAGCGCTCCGAGCGGCTTGCCGGAGAAAGCAAATATCCGCTGAAAAAGATGCTGGCGCTCGCATGGGAAGGTATAACCTCGCTTAGCGTGCAGCCTATCCGCATCATCACATGGATGGGTTTGATCATTTTCCTTATCAGCCTGATAATGATCATTTACTCACTCATAAGCTTTTTGGTCGGCGCGTCCGTCAGCGGATGGACAAGTACCCTTTGCTCTATCTGGGCGCTTGGAGGTCTGCAGCTTCTGGCTATCGGCGTAATCGGCGAATACATAGGTAAAATCTATCTCGAAACAAAACGCCGTCCGCGTTATATCATCGAGGAATATTTACGCGACGAATTCGAATAACTAAATACAAACGCGCTGTGTTGATGAACGTTCATTTGCACAGCGCTTTTTTCGGTTTTTTAAAAGTATTTTTCGACAAAAAAACAGCTATATTTTTGTATAAATCGTCATATCGTAAAATTATTTTCATATTTAGTTAATATTGTTGACTTTACGCCGTTTTTAAATATAATATAAACTGTATATTTATGTAAAGTATAAGGTGATTTTTATGGAAAAATCTATTTTATGCAGACTGGACAGCTCGGCTCAACGCTACCCCGAAAAGGTTATGTTCAAAGACGAAAGTCAATCTATTACATTCGGCGGATTCAACAGCCTGACAAAGGCTGTGGGAACGTTCCTCGCGGGTAAGATCGCCCCAGGCGAACCGGTCGCGGTAATGTCCGGCAGACACGCGCTTACACCGTCGTGCTTTTTGGGCGTTGTCCGCGCGGGCGGCTTTTACGCTCCGATGGACGGCGATATGCCAAAAACCAGACTGAATCAGATCCTCGGCGTTATCGAGGCAAAAACAATGCTTGTTGACAAAGCTCACCTGGAAACCGCGCAACAGCTTGACTTCAGCGGCGAGATCATCGTTTTCGAAGACATTTGCGACACACCCGCGGATGAATCTCTGCTTGCCGAAAGAGCGGATTCGATCACGGTCACCTCTCCCCTTTACGTCATTTTCACCTCGGGCTCGACCGGCGTTCCGAAGGGCGTCATCACCTCGCACCAGTCGCTGATGTGCTATATCGACGCCGTCGGCAAGGTGCTGTCTATCGACGACACGGACATTTTCGGGAACCAAAGCCCGCTCGATTATATTGCGGCGATCAGGGACATTTATCTTCCGATCACCTTCGGAGCCTCGACCTTCATCATCCCGAAAAACGAGTTTGCCGTGCCGACAGCGCTGTTCAACACGCTCAACCGTGAAAAGATAACCGCACTGTGCTGGAGCGTCGCGGGCGTTGAGCTCCCGGCAAAACTCGGAGCGTTTGACGAAGGAAAGCCCGAATATCTGAAGAAGCTATGCTTCTCAGGCTCGGTCATGCCCTGCCGCTATCTGAAGATCTGGCAGGAAAACCTGCCCGACGTACTATACGTCAACCAGTACGGTCCAACCGAGGCTACTGCCTCCTGCACATATTATGTGGTCAAAGAAAAGGTGGATGACGACACCGTGCTGCCGATCGGCAAGCCGTATGATAACTACCGCATCGCATTGCTGAACGAGGACAACTCTCCCACGCCTATGGGTGAGACCGGAGAGATCTGCGTAAGCGGTCCGATCCTTGCACTGGGCTACTACGGCAACAGTGAGCAAACGGAAAAATCCTTTATGCAAAATCCGCTCAACGATAAATACCGCGAGCTTATTTACAAAACAGGCGACCTCGGAAGCTATGACCTTGACGGCAATCTGCTGTTCCACGGCAGAAAAGACCGCCAGATAAAACACCTCGGTCACCGAATCGAGCTTGGCGAGATTGAAGAGACCGCAAAAAAGATTGAAGGCGTGACAGACTGCTGCGCGCTTTACAATAAACCAAAGGCAACCCTCACACTTTTCTATACGGGTCAGGCGACCTCAAAGGAAATTGTACTTTATTTCAGGCAGAATATGCCTGCGTTCATGGTTCCGCGAAAGCTCATAAGCCTTGAAAAGCTGCCGACGCTTCCCAACGGAAAAACCGATATGCAGACACTCAAATCATATTTCTAAAGGAGAATTAAAATGGAAGAATTAATGCAGATCCTGGAAGAACTCAGACCCGACGTAGACTTTGAAAACGAGACCGCGCTCATCACCGACGGCGTGCTCGACTCCTTTGACATCGTAGCGCTTGTCGGCGAACTGAACGACGCTTTTGACATTGAGATCAAGCCTAACAACCTTGTTCCCGACAACTTTAATTCGGCTAAGGCTATGATGGCGCTCATCGAAGAGCTTCAGGACGAATAATCATGGATAAAACTACCCTTCAACAGCTCGCTTCTAACCTCGGAACTCCGTCTTATGTTTTTGATCTGGATGAATTTGAGAAGCGCGCAGCTCTTGTGCGCCGATATTTCGGCGAAAAAACAGGACTTTGCTTTTCGATAAAAGCCAATCCGTTTTTGCTTGGAAGGCTCCCCGATATTTTTGACAAGATCGAGGTATGCTCTCCCGGTGAGCTCACCGTTTGTGAAAAAACCGGCGTAGATACAAGCAAGATCATTTTTTCGGGCGTTAACAAAACCGCGAAGGATGTTGCCCGCGCCGCCGAGGATGAGGTCGGCACCTTTACCGCCGAAAGCCGCCTGCACGTTGATCTGATCAACAGCGAGGCTATGTCAAGAGGAAAGGTCTATCCCGTGCTTCTTCGCGTAACCGACGTCAAGGGCGGAAGCCAGTTCGGTATGGAAGAAAATGAAGTGCTCGACATAATCAAAAACCGCGATGACTTCAAGGGCATTGAGATCGTCGGCATCCATTATTTTACCGGCACTCAAAAGAAAAAGGCAAAGCCGATCCTGCGTGAGCTCGAATATATAAGCGAGCTTATTGACCGCGTAAAAGCCGAGCTTGACTTCACCGTTGAGCGCATTGAATACGGCACCGGGCTTGCCGTCGATTATTTTGAAGACGACGCCGATACTCTTGAGGAAGAGCGCCTTGCTTCGATTTCCGAAGGTATCCGCGCGCTTGCCGAAAAAGCCGAGCTTACGGTCGAGATGGGCAGATTCTTTGCCGCTCCCTGCGGATATTATTTCACTAAGGTCATCGACGTCAAAACAAATTACGACATCAACTATGCTATCGTTGACGGCGGACTCAATCAGCTTAAATATGACGGACAGCTGCAGGGTATGCAGATCCCGAAAATAATTCATTTAAAGAATAATGATTCCGCAGATGATGAAAAACCCTGGACGCTTTGCGGCAGCTTGTGCACAACAGCCGACGTGCTGTCCCGCAACGCAGTGTTTGACAGTCTTGAGATAGGCGACGTTCTCGTTTTTTGCAGGACCGGAGCTTATTCCGTCACCGAGGGTATGACTGTATTTCTCAGCCGCGAAATGCCCGCGGTTTCCGTATATTCCGAAAAAGACGGTCTGACCGTTATTCGCGAGATGCTTTATTCCGACGTATTCAACACCCCTGCGATCTGATCAAATGGAGATGTTATTTTGCTGTTTAATATTTCATACACTTCTCTGAACTTTCTGTTTTTTGTGCTGGCTGCGATGCTGGTATATTTTCTGTTCCCCGTAAAAAAATACAGGTGGACTATCCTGCTTGCCGCAAGCTTATTCTTTTATGCGGTGGCGGGCTACAAATTCGCGGCGTTTATTCTGTTCACTTCGCTTAGCACCTACGCCATTGCGCTGTGGATCGACAATATCTCAAAACGCTCAAAATCGACTTTAAAGGCAAATAAAACGGAATGGGACAGAGAAAAGAAAAAGTCATATAAAAACCGCGTAAAGGTCCAAAAGCGACTTGTAATGACGCTTGCGCTGCTGCTCAATTTCGGCATCCTTGCGTTTCTGAAATACTACAACTTTTTCTCCGGCAGCCTGAATTCCCTTTTGGGAGTTTTCGGGATCGATTTTTCGGCGCCTACGCTTAATCTTTTCCTGCCGCTGGGTATTTCATTCTACACCTTCCAGTCGATGGGCTACATCGTAGACGTCTACAGAGAAAAAACCCCGGCGCAGAAGAACCCGCTCAAGCTTTTGCTTTTCGTTTCGTTTTTCCCGCAGATCGTACAGGGTCCTATCAGCATTTACGACCAGCTGGCACATCAGCTGTATGAACCGCATGATTTTGACTTCACCCGTTTCAAGCACGGAATGGAGCTGATATTATGGGGTTTCTTCAAAAAGCTTGTCATTGCCGACAGAGCTGTTATTGCGATCAACACCGTCGTTCCGGAATACGGCACCTACAGCGGAACAACGCTTACGTTTATCATTTTGCTGTACGCCGTGCAGCTTTACGCTGATTTCTCGGGCGGTATCGATATTTCCCGAGGCGTGGCGCAGATTTTTGGCATTGATATGATCGACAACTTCAAGCGTCCGTATTTTTCAAAATCGATCAACGAATACTGGCGCAGATGGCATATCTCGCTTGGCGCGTGGCTGAAAAACTACCTCTTCTACCCCGTCGCGATGTCAAATGTATTTTTGACCGCAAGCAAGAAAATGAAGGCGACCCGTTTCGGAAAAACCGCCGCAGGTTCCCACATCTCTAAAGTCCTGCCGACAAGCGTGGCATCGCTGATAGTCTTTTTGGTCGTCGGCGTATGGCACGGCGCAAGCTGGAAATATGTCGCGTTCGGTCTGTGGAACGGTCTTATCATCATGCTGAGCATTCTGCTTCAGCCGGTGTTTGACAAGATCGCGGACAAGCTCCACATCAACCGCCAAAGCGCTCCCTACACCCTGTTCCAGATATTCCGCACGCTGCTTGTTGTTCTTGTGGGCTATGTATTTGACGTCGCTCCGTCGTTCAGCTACGGCATCAAGACTATCGGTATGTTTTTCACCTCTCAAAACTTTTCCAGAGGCTGGGCGGAGATCAGCAGCCTGGGTCTCGGAAAAAAGGATTATGTAGTGCTCCTTATCGGCTCGCTCATCATTCTGACCGCAAGCATCATTCAGGAAAGACGTCCCGAAACAAACATCCGCACCCTGCTTGACACAAAACCTTTTGCTCTTCGTTTCCTGCTGTTATATGCGGGAATAATGGCGGTTATTATATTCGGAATCTACGGTTCGGGATATAACGCCGCGGACTTTGTATATATGCAATTCTAATTCAGAGGCAATATAATGAAGATCAAACCATATATAACGCGCACAGTAAAGATAACCTGTTTTCTGCTGGCGATACTGTTTTCGGTCGCGTTTTTGCAAACGTATGCACTGCGCAGGCTTGATAACAACAGCACGCGTATACGCGGCTTTTATCAGGAGCCGGACGAATCGCTTGACGTTGTGTTAATCGGCGCAAGCGATATATACACAAGCTTTTCTTCAAGCTACGCGTATGAAAAATTCGGCTTTACCAGCTATCCGTACGCAAGCGAATCCATAACTGCCGACGGAACGCTTACAGCGCTGAAGGAAGCGCTTAGCAAACAGGACCCTAAGCTTATCGTTATTGAAATCAACGCGTATCTTTACGGCCTGTCGGAAAACGAACATCACGCGGCGCATCTCCACAAGCTGCTCGACAATATTCCGCTCAACCAAAACAAAATAGACTATGTCAGCAATTTTATATCGTCCGACGAACAAATTGAGTATTATCTGCCGCTGGTAAAGTATCACAGCATGTGGAACGATTATCCCTCTCCCGTGAGGATGACTGTCTCCACTATTCTGCAGGATCTGCGCGGATATTCATATCTGAAGGGCTTCCGCACAACCACAGAAGTCTTCAAAGCCGAGCTCCCGATTTATAACGACCGCGTCGCGAGTGAGAGCACATCATACGCTTTGAACGCCGATCTTGACGCAAAGCTTCGCGAGCTTCTTGATTACTGCAAGGATAATAACCTGGATAACGTTGTGTTCGTTCGTTCTCCTCACCTTGTTAACAAAACAACGATGAACCGTTTTCGCCGCGCAAACGGCGCGGGAGAGATCATCAACAGCTACGGCTATGATTTTATAAATCTTGAGCGTGATGTCTTGAAAACCGGTATCGACAGCGAAACCGATTTCTACAATTACGATCATATGAACATCTACGGCGCAATAAAGTTCACCGATTACCTGGGAAATATAATTCAAAACAAATACGGCGTTGCTCCAAGCAAGCTCAGCGACAAACAAAAAGAAAACTGGGATGAATCGGTAGAATATTTTGAAAAACTCAGGAAATACTGCGACGATTTGATAAAGAGCGGCAAGGTGAAAAAAATCGAAGAGGACATCAACACGCTTAACGCTCTCGGAAAATACTGATAATCATTTTAAAACAGGCGGCTTTAAAACCGTCTGTTTTTTTGACGTATTTAAAGCAAAAATATTTTATTGTTGTAAAATCATTGCTTTTATGATATTATATATTTAGAAAATGATTTAAGGAGAAAATAGCAATGGATTTACGAAAACTTGACCGGCGCGACAGTTCAATCGATCTGATACGAATAGTCGCGGTTTTTTTGGTACTTTCGGTTCATTTTCTGTTTCATACCTACGCTGTCAATCCCGCGATAAACGGCACCGACGGCTTCTATCACCTGACCGTTGAGGGTCTGGGTCCGATAGACGGCATCATTCAGGCGATCCAAACGGGCGACAGTGATCTGCTGCACGGACCGCTGTGGTTCCTGATGATCATGATGAAGACGCTGTTTTCAACCTGCGTTCCGCTGTTTATGATCCTCACGGGATACCTTATGTCAAAAAAGACTCTGAGCAAAAAATACTACAACGGTATCCGCAAGACCCTTATCGTGTTTGTGCTGGCGACGTTTGCCTGTATGTTTTTCAAGTCGATCCACGAAACAAAGGCTGCAAGAGACGCGTTTTATTCCTTTGACTTTGGAACGATGTTCGACGAGATACACAAAACGGGAAAATATGAGCTGAAAAACTACATCCTCAGCATATTTGACTTCACCGGAGCCAATTACTCCTGGTATGTCGAGATGTATATAGGTCTGTTTTTGATAGCGCCGTTTCTTAACCTCGGCTACAACAAGCTGGGCACAAAAAGAAAAAAGCAGGTTCTTGTCGGCACGTTTATTTTCCTGATGATCCTGCCGTCGCTGTTCAATATCTTTGAGTTCAACAACGCTGACTGGTGGCTGAATCCCGTAAAGGACGGAAACTATCAAAAGCTTATTCCCTCGTTCTGGGCAGCGGCATATCCCGTCGCGTTCTATTTCACGGGCTGCTATATCCGCGAATACGGCATAAAGCTCAAAACCCGCTCTATGCTGCCGCTGTTCTGCATTTTGCTGTTTTTATTCACGGCGTTCAATTTCTATCGCAGCTACGGCGACAAGTTCCAGTCAGGCATTTGGGTATATTGGTACGGCTTCCAGCCATACATACTGTCCGTGATGCTGTTCGTTATGCTGAGCAGGCTGAAAGCCAACGAATGGAAAACGCCGGTAAGAGTGGCGCTGTGGAAGGTCTCAGACCTTGCTTTCGGAATCTATTTGATGTCGTTTATCTTCGACAAGCTTATTTACACGTTCCTCAACGAAAGAATGGTCTCGATCTTCGACAAGCTTCCATATTACTTTGTCACGGTCCCGCTGTGCTTTGTATGCTCACTTATTGCGTCGTTTATAATCAACCTGATCGCAAAAGGAATTATTATTCTTTATGAGAAAATAAAGCAATTCGTCATTAAACAAAGAGCACGTGAAGATAAAAAGAAATGGCAAGACTTTTTGTTTATTGCCCTGATGGGCGGCGCCGCGATTTTCGCGTTCTGGAAGCTGCGCTACGGCTTCGGCGGCAACGACGAGCCCTTCTATCTCACGATCCCCCACAGGCTGACAAAGGGCGACGCGCTGTTTATTGATGAGTGGAATCTTTCGCAGATGTGCTCGATTCTGATTCTCCCATTCGTTTGGGTTTATCAGCTGTTTGCGGGTTCAACCGACGGGATCATTATCGCGGCGAGAGTTTTCTATGTAGTCGTTCACGGAGCCGCGTCATCGCTTATCTATATCAAGCTCAGAAAATACGGTTATATCTCCGTGTTCGCGAGCGTGTTCTTCTTCCTGTATACGCCGTACAATATCATGGCTTGCGGCTACGACTCAATGGGCGTCGGGCTTGTTACGCTTTCGGGCATCCTCATTGCAACGGCAGACTACAAAAAGCGTCTGCAGATCATATTCAGCGGTCTGGCGCTTGCGGGAGCCGTGCTGTGCTGTCCGTATCTTGCTTCGGCATATTTTATCTACGGCATTTGCGTGCTGATATATCTCCTGCTTAAAAAGAAGCAGTTCAATTTTGTTTTGAAAAGCGAGATGTTCGCGCCGCGCACCTTCCTCTATTTCACTATCGGCGCGGGAATACTTGCCGTGATTTTCATTCTGTTCACCCTGCCGCGTGCCGGTATCAGCGGATTTGTTGAAAATCTGCCGAAGATGCTCAACGATCCCGAGCATCAGTCCATGCCGCTCGGCAAAAAGATATATGACTATTTCAATTCGATATTCCGTATGCAGCCGCATTTCAAATACGCGATCTACAGCTACTGCGCGATGGCGCTTGTTATGCTTATCGACCGCAAGAGAAGGCTTCACCGATCGGTATATCTTATAGTCACCACGGCTATCGTTATCTACACATATATCCTGATTATGCCCGACCTGCACAGCACCACCTACAACGCTATCATGCTGCCGCTTGTCTTTATCGGCATAACTTCATATGTGCTCTGCAAAAACAAGCCGAGGGAATTCTTTGCCGGCGTGTTCTGCCTGGGACTTATCTATTCGTTCTGCGTTCACTACACCTCGAACCAGTATCTGTATGTTATCTCCATGGCATTTGCCACCGTGAATATGGCAAGCTATGTTTTCCTGGCGCAGCTGATCAAAGAAATGCGCGAAACGCCTGACAACATTACATACGCCGTATGGATCAAACGGTTCAGCTTCGTGTTCGTCGCGTTTATGATTATGCTTCAGGGCGCATTCCAGATCGGCTCGAAGGCGCGCCATGTGTTCTGGGACGGCGAGCCCTCCACTCTCGACACCGAGATCACCGATGGTCCCGCGGCGGGTATTATCACCGACATGGGAAAGGCTCAGACATATTACGACATCTACGACGATCTGTCGATGTACTGGAACGTCAATGAGGACAATCTGCTGATCCTAACCGAAAAAACATGGACGTATCTCGCCGCTGATCTGCCGTACGGCACCTTCTCGGCATGGCTTTCGGGCGAAAAGCCCAACAGCATTGAGCGACTAAAGGATTTCTACGAGCTGAATCCCGCTAAAAAGCCGCGTTATATCTATGTTCCGAATGATTCCAAGTGGGATATGGGATGGCTGATAACAGAGCTTATGGGCTTTGGCTACAGCTACACCCAGACATCAGCCGGATACGCTTTTGAAAAAATCGGATAAGACTAAATAGTATTATTAAAACAGCGAAAGATACAGGTAAAAGACCTTGTATTTTCCGCTGTTTTATGTTATATTAATAAATGAGGTATTATACGTTTTTTCAGCGTTTTGCCTGTAAAAAAAACATAATAAAAATGTTAAATTTTGCCATGGGGGTATTAACTATGGATGAGAAGAAATTATATGAACTTTGGCTTGAAAACGCTACCGACGATAAAGATCTTATCGCCGAGCTTGAAAGCATCAAAAACAACGAAAGCGAGATCTACGACCGCTTTTACACCGCGCTGAAATTCGGCACGGCAGGTCTGCGCGGTATTATCGGCGCAGGCACCAACAGAATGAACGTTTATGTCGTCCGTCAGGCGACCCAGGGACTTGCAAACTACGTTCTCAACAAATACGGCAAGGGCGCTGTTGCTATCTCGCACGACAGCAGGATCAAGGCTGATCTGTTTATGATCGAATCCGCGCGTGTTCTCGCCGCGAACGGGATCAAGGTTTACATCACAAGCGAGCTTCAACCCACGCCCGTGCTCTCCTATCTTGTACGCTATTTCAAGTGTCAGGCTGGTATCATGGTCACCGCGAGCCACAATCCCGCCGCGTATAACGGCTACAAGGCTTACGGCGAGGACGGCTGCCAGATGACAGACAACGCCGCCGCAGCGGTTTACGACGAGATCCAGAAGCTTGACATCTTCAACGACGTAAAGCTCGCCGACTTTGACGAGGCGCTCGCTTCGGGTATGATCGAATACGTCGACGACAGCGTTTACGACAGCTATCTTGAAAAAGTTATGGAGCAGCAGGTCAACCCGGGTATCTGCGAAGGCGCCGACCTGAAGGTCGTTTACACTCCGCTCAACGGCACCGGCAACAAGCTTGTCAGAAAAGTGCTCGATAAAATCGGCGTAAAGGATGTTATCGTTGTAAAGGAACAGGAGATGCCCGACGGCAACTTCACCACCTGCCCCTACCCCAACCCCGAGATCAAAGAGGCTTTGGCTAAGGGTCTTGAGCTATGCGAAAAGGAACAGCCCGATTTGCTTCTCGCGACAGACCCCGACGCCGACAGAGTCGGCATCGCCGTTAAGGATTACGACGGCAGCTACCGCCTTATCACCGGCAACGAGGACGGCGTTATGCTGACAAACTATATCCTCTCCTGCAAAAAGGCTGCCGGCACTCTCCCCGAGGATCCCGTTGTAGTTAAGACGATCGTCACCACCAAGCTTATCAACAAGCTCTGTGAAAAGTATGGCTGCGAGCTCAAAAACGTGCTCACGGGCTTTAAATACATCGGAGAGGTCATTCTTAACCTTGAAAAGAAAAACGAAGAAAACCGCTATTTGTTCGGCTTTGAGGAGAGCTACGGCTATCTTTCCGGCACATATGTAAGAGATAAAGACGCAGTTGTCGCTTCGATGCTCGTCGCTGAAATGGCTGCGTATTATAAGAAGCAGGGCAAGTCGCTTGCTGAGGTCATAGACGGTCTGTATGAGGAGTTTGGCTATTACCTCAATAAAACGTATGCCTTCCAGTTTGACGGCGCTACGGGCATGCAAAAGATGATGGATATGATGACCTCGGT
This sequence comes from uncultured Ruminococcus sp., assembly GCA_902767325.1. Classification (GTDB taxonomy): domain Bacteria; phylum Bacillota; class Clostridia; order Oscillospirales; family Acutalibacteraceae; genus Ruminococcoides. The sequence goes on along the minus strand of CACXGW010000007.1, from coordinate 28,965 downwards.
AAGAGAGAATGTTCCCGCCGAGATCGACGGCTACAAAGTCGTTAAGGTCAGCGACTATCAGCTCAAAAAAGAGACCGATATCCTTACAGGTGAAACCACCGACCTCACCCTCCCCACCTCGAACGTTATCGCGCTCAATCTCGAAGGAGACAACGCGGTGATCTTCCGTCCCAGCGGAACCGAGCCGAAGATCAAGCTCTATATCACCGCCGTGGGAACCACAAAAGAAAACGCCGCAGAAGTTTGCGAAGGACTTCTAGGCAGCGCCAAAGAGATTTTAGGACTGTAATAAAACAGTAGAATAATTCAATATTACTATTCGTAGGGTTTGGTCTTGACCAAACCGCAGGTTGAAAGTTTGAAGTTAGCCTTGATCTCGCGGTTCGGTCAAGACCGAACCCTACAATAACATTTAAAAACAGCTTCTATAATACTTCTTGACTTTTTCTCTGTGTGAATTTATAATTAAATCAAAAGATTTTCTAACATTTTTGAGCGCCTCATTATTTTAGGAAGAGCCCGCACGGTTAGAAAATCTTCTTTTTATCAAAGAAAAAAGTTGTTATTTTAATTATACTATGGTACACTATCATTGAAGGCACCTTGATATCCACTTAAGGCAGACTTATGAGCTGCACGGGATGTGTTTGGTGCCTTCTTTTTAAGAAGAGACCTTACGGTTAGAAAATCTTCTTTATTATCAGAAAAATATTGTATTATAAATTATGCTATGGTACACTATCAATAGAAGTTTGACCACCGTGCGTCATGAACGTTAAGCCGAGGCTTTGATGATTCGGCAGCGGACAGGCAAACTTCTATTTTTATTGATTTCCTAACCAAACAACGGCTGCCCAGCAATAATCCGATAACGCGCAAAAAGACCGGCATCTGCTGACGCCGGTCTTGATTTTACTTTTACTTCAAAATTAAACTGTTCTTCGGACGTATTCCGCAGTTGCTGAAAATTTCAAAGTGTACTTTACGTGTACATGGGACTATTCTCCGATCGTAAATAATGAACTGTTTAATTCATCGAATGTTAAATTGGTTCGTTCTCCAATTCTTGAATGTCCGTTATAAATCTAAACCTCTCATTGGACAGTCCTCCGTTAACTTGGTTTTGTTAACATCTGATTGGTAAACAACCTAAATATCGAAAAGTATTTGAAATATTAAATTGTGAGAAATCCAACTCTCCCAAATACTTTTAAAGTTCCTTGAAAAATCTCTTATTAAGGCATCGAACACATATGTCAAAATGAAAGTGTCAACGTACTAAGAAAGTGTTCCCTGCACCGAATTCAAGTCATAACCCACTAAAATAAATTTGTTTCAAAAACAATAAAAACTGATTAGCTGATCCGACTTAATAAGATTTCGTCCATCTCACCCAAAAGCATTGGGCTTTATACATTGGGGGGCAAACTCCGAATAAAATCTTTGATCGCTCTGATTCGGAAAATCTTAACTTTCATATTAAAGACCTCCTTGATTGATTTCTTGTCTATATTATACCATAAATTTTCACAATGTCAATACTTTTTATAAAAATATTTATAAATTTATTTTTCAAAAAACTATTGAATATTTAAAACAGACGTGATATAATATAAATTGTGAGGGCACATAAAATCCCGCCGAAAACGCATTTCGGCGGGATTTTTTTGCATAATAATATCAAAAAATAACGATCTCCCCCATACCCCGTTACCCGGGAGGGAAAAATCATCAAAAAATATTTTTTTCAAATTTAAAAATTTTTTTGATAATGGTGTGCATCTCACGCCTGTCAGCATATAAAGAATAATTTTTCTCCGGCGACCGATGGTCACCCCCTGCTTCTTAAAAAAACAAAAAGAAAAGCCCGCCGTCACACCGGTGTATAGAATACACCGACTGTTCCAAAGGCGGACTGAAAATCGCGTCACGTTTCTTATTTTTCACGACCGAGTAAGTAATCCACGGATACCTCGAGAATATCGGCAAGGGCTACCAGCTCAACATCCGTAACGAAACGGATCTGACCCTCAAGCTTTGACAGACCGGAGGCATTCATATCGACGCCGTTGACCTGCAGCTGAGCAAGCAGTTCTTTTTGCTTCATACCCTTTTGTTTTCTGACAAGCTCAACACGGTTGCCTACCAGATTTCTGTCTCCCAGTTCCTGTTTGCGTAATCTCATTTTTTACTCTCTCCATATCTTCAGACTGTTTGAATTTTCTTTATTAAAATTCTTCAAGAACATTATGTTGTTATTATAATACTTTATAAGAAAAAAAACAAGCCTTTTTTGTAAATAAATTTAAAAAAATGAAATTTTTTGCAAATATTCGTTACTGACCTTGTTTTTGTTGTGATTATGCATATATTTTATAGATAATATCACCGTATAGCGTAATTATTATACATAATTTTCGCTGTGTTGAAAGGCGTTAATGATGTTAAAAATTGACCCCTCAAATGTTGAAAAATGTTAGAAGTGTTGAAAAACTCGATTTTTGACGAAATTATTACAATATATTACATAATTATTACATTACCGTACAAGAAAAAGCGACGCTAAAACACGCCGCTTTTTAATTTTCTAAACCGGTTATTTGAAAAATCAAGCCTCAAAATTTCCTTCCTCGATAGCGGTCAGCATAGCCACGCGTTTGTCGTGTCTGCCGCCCTCCTCGGGGGTGTTCAGGAAGATCTCGGTGTATTTCAAAGCGTCCTCAACAGAGGTCACTCTGCCGCCCATACAAAGGATATTTGCGTGATTATGGCGGCGGGTCATTTCGGCGCCGAACTCATTGTTGACGACAGCCGCGCGAACGCCCTTGACTTTATTAGCCGCCATTGAAATACCGATACCGGTTCCGCAGCAGAGGATTCCCATCTCACACTCGCCGCCGGCAACCGCCTTGCCGACCTTGTAGGCGTAGATGGGATAATCGACGCTTTCGTCGCTGTCGGTGCCGAAATCCTTGTAGGCTATCCCCTTTTCGTCCAGATAATCTTTTATGGCGACGATAAGATTGTAGCCGCCGTGGTCACATCCGAGTGCTATCATTTTGTTACCCCCATTTTCTTGTTTAGTTCTCTTTGAGCCTGCGGCAAACGAAGATACACAGGCATCAGTTCGGCAGGCGAAATCGTATCGCCTGATTTTATATGCTCAAACGCCGCACAAGCGACGGAGGACGCTGTTTGCGTTATCATATTCATCGGCGCCAAACGCACGTCTGAGAGCGATTTTTCAAGGAATCCAAAGCTTATTTCAGCTCCGTCGCCCACAAGCGTGACAGGTTCGTCATACTTCTTCAAATCAAGCTGCAGATCGGTCAGCGAAATAGCCCTGTCGTCGCAAAGGCGCTCGATATTATTGCCCTTAACGCGGAACATCGCGTTGTACACCTGAGAGCACCGCGCGTCCATGACCGCACAGACAACTCCGTCACAGCCCAGAAGATTATAAGCCATACTCTCCAAGGTCGAAACGGATACGCATGGCAGATCGCGCTCAAAAGCAAGTCCTTTAGCCGCAGCAACACCTATCCGGACACCTGTAAACGAACCGGGTCCCGCGTTGACCGCGACCGCTTCTATCTCTTCAAAAGAAACGCCGGTGTTTTTGCACAGCTGTTCCGCCATCGGCATAAGCGTCTGACTGTGGGTGAAGGCGGTGTTGACAAAGTATGTGCCGATTATCTTGTCCTCCTGCGCAAGACAGACGGAAGCCGCCTTTGCGGAGGTGTCGATAGCCATAATGATCATGTCAATTCAACCCCTTCTATTTCAAAAATCCGCTGATCGTCGTTTTCTCCCCTGCCGATCGTGATCTTCACGGCGTCGTCGGGCAGAGCGCCCTCGATATTCTCGCTCCACTCGATAACGATGACGGCGTTGCCGAGGTAATCGAAAAAGCCGGTGGAGTACAGATCGTCCCAGGTCTGAACACGGTACATATCAAAGTGATAGACCTTGAAGCTGCCTGAGTATTCATTGACCAGCGCGAATGTCGGGCTTGAAACTGCGTCGTTGATTCCCAAGCCGCGGCATAGTCCGCGGGTAAAAGCGGTTTTTCCCATACCAAGACCGCCAAACAAAGCTATTGTCTCGGTCCCGCTGAGCTTTTCCGCGAGGCGTTCGCCAAAGGCTTCGGTCTCTTCAACGCTATTTGAAACAAAGCGTATCATCAGAACAGCCCCGTGATTTTTCCGCTGTTTTCAACGTCGATATTGTGAGCCGCGGGGACCTTCGGCAGACCGGGCATAGTCATAATATCGCCGGTATAAACCACGGTAAAGCCCGCTCCGTTGGATAGAGTGACGTTTCTGACCGTGATTGCAAAATCCTGAGGAGCGCCGAGCAGCGCGGGATTGTCGGAAAGAGAATACTGCGTTTTAGCCATACAAACGGGCAGCTTGTCCGCGCCGAGCTTCTGAACCTGAGCGATAGCCTTTTCGGCTGCCGCGGTGTAATTTACCTTGGAAGCGCCGTAAATGCGCTTTGCGACGGTTTCGATCTTCTCCTTGACCGTCATATTTATATCGTAGATCGGAATGAAATCCGACGGTCTTTCACAAGCCTCAACTACCTTTTCGGCAAGCGCTATGCCGCCTTCGCCGCCCTTTCCGAACACCTCGGACAAAGCGAAATCAGCGCCCTTTTCACGGCAGTACTGCTCGATGAATTTCAGCTCTTCGTCGCTGTCGGTGCCGAATCGGTTGATAGCTACAACGACGGGAACACCGTATTTGCGCATATTTTCAATGTGAACGCCGAGATTGACGATTCCCGACTGCAGAGCGTCGAGATTCTCCTTTGAAACCTCGGTCTTGGGAACACCGCCGTTATATTTCAGCGCGCGGCAGGTAGCAACGACAACGATCGCCGAGGGCTTTAAGCCCGCATAGCGGCACTTGATGTCGAGGAATTTTTCAGCGCCGAGATCGGAGCCGAAGCCTGCCTCGGTGATGCAGTAGTCGGCAAGCTTGAGCGCGAGTTTTGTCGCTCTTACGCTGTTGCAACCGTGGGCGATGTTAGCGAAAGGACCGCCGTGCATGATCGCGGGAGTGCTCTCGAGCGTCTGGACAAGATTAGGCTTGATGGCGTCCTTGAGCAGCGCGGTCATAGCGCCGTCAGCCTGAAGATCTCTTGCGTAAACGGGCTCGTCCGAATATGTATACGCAACAAGCATATTGCCGAGGCGGCGCTTCAAGTCGTCGATGTCTGAAGCAAGGCAAAGGATAGCCATAACTTCGGAAGCGACGGTTATTATAAAATGATCTTCTCTGGGAACGCCGTTGACCTTGCCGCCCATACCGACGACGATGTTGCGCAATGCGCGGTCGTTCATATCCAGACAGCGCTTGATGAGCACACGTCTGGGGTCGATGCCGAGCGTGTTGCCTTGCTGGAGATGATTGTCGAGCATAGCGCAGCAGAGGTTATTGGCTGAAGTGATAGCGTGCATATCGCCCGTAAAGTGCAGGTTGATGTCCTCCATCGGGAGAACCTGAGCGTATCCGCCGCCGGCGGCGCCGCCCTTTATTCCGAATACGGGACCGAGCGACGGCTCGCGCAGGGCGATGATCGCCTTTTTGCCGATTTTCGCCATTGCCTGACCGAGTCCCGCCGTGGTTGTTGTTTTTCCCTCGCCTGCGGGAGTGGGATTGATCGCCGTGACAAGGATCAGCTTGCCGTCGGGATTGTCTTTAACGCGCTCGCTGAGCTCGTCCGAGAGCTTTGCCTTATATTTTCCGTAAAACTCCAGCTCGTCCTCGGAAATACCGATCTGAGCCGCTACGTCCTTTATCGGGAGAAGCTTTGCCTGCTGGGCAATTTCAATATCAGATAACATTTCTGGCACCTCACTTTGATTATTCCTGTTTATTATAGCAAACTAATGCCGCACTATTATTCCGAATTCAAAAAATAACTTGATATTATGAGCCGAATTTACTATAATAGAAGTGTATTGATTTTATATAATCTTATCAATTTTTTCAGAGGCGTTTTGTTTGAATAAGTTTTCAAGGTCCTTTTCGGACTTTTTTCAAAAAACCGACGTTGTACTGTGGCTGCTGACGATTTCCGCGGTGGTCTACAGCTTGCTGCTCATTTCGAGTATGCAGCGCGCCGGCGACTATAACTATGTGCGCCCGCAGCTTATCGCGGTCATAATCGGCTTGGCTGCGGCGGTATTGATCTCGATCGCAGACTACCGGTTCATCGTTAAAAAATGGTATATCGCGATGATCGTCGGACTTGTTCTCGCGGGCTTGGTGTTCGTTTTCGGAATCAGGGTCAGCGGAACCGACGACACCGCGTGGATAGCCCTGCCCGGCGGATTTACCTTTCAGCCGTCGGAATTTATGAAGATCTGCTTTATCATAACGTTTTCAAAGCACCTTTCTTTTTTGAAAGAAAAGAATATGATAGAAAGTTTTGCAGGCGTAGCGACGCTGACCGTTCACGCGCTTATCCCGATGGTACTTATCCATCTTCAGGGCGACGACGGCACTGTGCTGATTTTCGCGCTGATGTTCCTTATTATGTCGTTTATCGCAGGCGTTCAGCTGAGATATTTCGCGATACTCGGCGGACTTATAACTATAGGGATCCCGATAATCTGGAACTTTTTCCTAAACGACGAGCACCGCAACCGCTTTTTGGCGCTGTTTGATTTGGACGGCAACGCGATGACGAACTACGGCTGGCAGCAATATCAGGGAAAGGTGTCGATCGCGAGCGGCGGTATCAGCGGCAGCGGACTTTACAACGGCTCGCGCGTGGAATACGCGATAGTACCCGAACAGGAAAACGACTTTATCCTGACCGTCGCGGGCGAAGAGCTCGGTTTTATCGGATGTATGATCCTTATGCTCATTCTTTTCGGCATAATAATCAAGGTCATTATGAACGCTTCTCTCGCAACGGAAAACGAGGGAAAATTCATCTGCAGCGGAGTTTTCGCTTCTCTTGCCTCGCAGACCGTCATCAATATCGGAATGGTGCTCGGCTTCTTCCCCGTTATCGGCATCACGCTTCCGCTGTTCAGCTCAGGCGGAACCTCGGCGCTCAGCGCGCTGATCTGCATCGGGCTTGTTCAAAGTGTTCGAGGGCACCGGATGGACGATATGGAAAAGGCACAAATCAGACGCGAAAGCCAAAGCAGGATAAGGCTATAAAAATTTCAAACGTAAAGGCGTGCACAAACGGCACGCCTTTTTCTTATGATTCTTTTTTCAGTTTTTTCTTTACGCTGTTGACCAGGAAACCGAAGCTCATCGCCAGGATCGGGATCAAGGGGATGCAGAAACGAATGTTCTCCGAGCATACATACGGAAGATTGAAGCAGAAAAGATAGTACGAAATAAGCATCGTCAGAACTATCACGATAAAGAACACGTTTTCTCCCAAACCGAGCGCCCTTTTCTTTTTGAAGAGCATTACAAACAGATAGACAAGACTTACGATTGCCAGCACCGTTGTCATCACCACCAAAAACGTCGCCAGTTCGCCGAATTTCCATGGCAGGTTATACTCATCAAACAGCGAGGTCTTGATTAATCCCATCGCCGGATTATACTCATTATATGGCGCGTGATAGATTGTAAACGCCTCATACGGATACGCAAACTGGAACAGACTGAAATCAAACACTCTCTGTAAAGCGGGAACATCCGCAACCGACATTGATGTCATCATAGTGTCGGGAACATATGTGATGGGAACATCAAACAAAATGAGGTTTCTTATTCCCCACCACAGCGCAAGAGGAATGCAAACTGCTCCGAAAGCCGCGAACTGACCGATAAACGGCAGCGGCTTCTTTATATTCTTGATAAACACCAGTAAGAATATCAACGCAACAGCGGGTGCGACCATCCACGCCGAAAGCTTTGCCATCATTCCGAATCCTATGCATAAAGCTATTGGCAGGATCGTTTTGAAAGAAGGCTTTCTGTACCATTTCAGCGTCCACATAATTGCCGACAGCGCAAACAGCGCCGCGAGCATATCGTTATTGTATTCTCCTCCCCAGATGATGAAAGTCGGGAAAAAGCAAACGAGGATCATCGACACAACAAGTCCGGCGCCGCTGAGCTTTACGAGCTTGAATATGCGGAAGCATACTACCATGCAAAGCGCGGAATAAAACATCGGCAAAATCTGGATAGCTTCCTGCGCCCAATCGAGCGAAAGACCGAGAGTTGTCAATATCCGCAGCAAAAGCGCCATAAGAATATGATGAAGCGGAGGATGATAGAACTGCCAGCGCGTTGTAACATTAAAATCAGGCAGCGTCAGCCCGTTTTCATACCAGTACATTATATACGGCTCGTGACCGCTCGTTCCGCCGAATGTTCCGACGTCATGCTGTATTTCGGTACATGTGAATGTCAGCACATAGCAGTAGCGCACAACTATACCCAGCACGATCAAAAGCAGCACAACACGCTCGATGGTAAGGGCTTTTTCATTATACAGCACGACAGCAAGCTGTGCCAGAATGATCAATGCGGGAACAAACATCATCACGGAATGATTTTCATTCTCACTGACCATCAGGGAAAACAGCACGATCATCAAAACCGATGAAATGATAAGATAAACATTTACTTTCGGATTTGAGCTCGGCTTTCCAAAGGCGATGAACGCAGATATAGCTAAACACCAAATCATCGCCTCGATTATTATGCCCTCTGTTGTGACGTGTCCCGCCTGAGAAAAGCCAAACGGCAAAAGCATCAGGCAAAACAGCGCAACGAGAATATAAGGATGCTTCAACAAGACGTCAAAAAGAGTGTCTATCGGACGCTGTTTTTTTACTTGGTTCATTATTTGCTTTCCTTTTCCTCATGGTATTCCTTTTCGGTGTTGACATTCCAGATGTTATCCTTGTTTGTCTCGCCCGAAAGGATGTTTTTAACCGCTTCAAACGACGTGCACATACTGTGGTCAATGTTGTTATAGCGGTGCTGACCGTTCCTGCCTACGCAGAACAGGTTGCCGATAGTATCGAGATATTCGCGTAAGGCGTCCATATGCTCATAGGTGTCGAAATACGCGGGATACGCTTTTTTAACGCGCTCAACGTGGAAATCGATAACGTCGCTTTCTTTATCGACAAGACCCATTTTTACCATTTCGGCGACGCCCATCCTGCCGAATTCTTCGTCGGACATGGACCACATCTCATCGCCCTCGTTGCAGAAATACTCGAGGCCCATCCAAACGGTATTCTCGATATCGCTGACCATATAAGGCGACCAGTTGTTGTAAATCTGGAAGCGTCCCATCTTGACATTCCTGTCGTGGACATATACCCAGTTGTCCGGCACGATGTCCCCCATCGTTTTTGTCTTTGTTTCGTTTTTGAGATTGAGGTGCGGGATAAGCACGCCGACCGTCATATAGTCACGGTAAGGCAATCCGGAGGCGATAGAAAGGATGTCCTCGGGCACATCGTTCATACCCTCGACCAAATCCTTTACGGGCATCGAGGAAATGATATAGTCGCCTTCGACCTTGACTTGCTTTCCGTCCTTTTCATAAACAAGTCCGGTCAGCTTATCGCCGTCCTTAATGAGCTTGACGACCTTCGCGTTTTTGATAATGGTGCCGCCCATTTTTTCAAAATCGGCAGCGGTAATATCCCAGAGCTGACCGGGACCGAGCTTGGGATAGGCAAATTCCTCGATAAGCGAGGTCTCGACCTTTCGGTTCTTTTTCTTGAACATCTTACCGAAAATATCGCCGAGCACAGCCTTTATGGAAAGTCCCTTGACGCGCTGAGCGCCCCACTCGGGAGAGATCTCGCTGGGGTGTCTGCCCCATAGATTCTCGGTGTAGTTCTCAAAGAACATCGAATAAAGCTTTTTGCCGAAGCGGTTGATATAGAAATCCTCAAGAGAATTTTCTTTTCTCTTGAAAATCGCGCTCTTCAGATAGCTGAAGCCCACAACAACAGTCGTGCCGAAGCCCATGTTTTTGATAGTCTCAAATTTAAGTGAGATCGGATAATCAAAGAACTTCGAGTTGAAGAAGATTCGCGACAGCCTGTTTCTTCTCAGCATTACCCTGTCGGTTTTTTCGGGATCGGGTCCGTTTGCTGCAATTGTGGATTCCCTTCCCAGAACAACATCGTCGTAAGGCATAGCGCCCTGTGTGGGCAGCATTTTCTCCCACCACTCGTTGACCTCGGGAACCTTTGAAAAGAAGCGGTGTCCGCCCATATCCATACGGTTTCCCTTATAATTCACGGTGCGGGAAATGCCGCCGAAGCGACCGCTTTCTTCAAACACGATCACTTCATAATCCGAGGAGCGATCCATCAGTTCATATGCAGCAGTCAGTCCCGCAGGACCCGCGCCGATAATCAATACCTTTTTCATTGTGCCTTTATTTCCTTCCAGAGTATATTTGTATTTGAATCGTCTTTCAGCATAGAATAAAGCTTTATAAGCATACAGCAAATTGCCATGACTGAAACGATAAGCGCTTTTGACGTGAATATCTTATAGTGGATCACAGAATGATTAACAATCAAAGCATACCAGACAAGCGGAGCCGCAGCCAAAATCAAAAACGGAAAAGCAGCTTTGAATATCTCTGCAAATGAAGCATTCAGCTTGACCGTTCTTACAACGATCAATACTATTAACGCAATAACGAAAGCTGCTACAAGCAGCGTCGCGGGATTTGTCAAGAAAAAGCGTATGTTTTTATACAGGCTGTTCCACACGGTGATGCTCTTGGCGGAAACGGTACCGCCCGCACCGTTTCCGGCACGGAACAAAAACTGTCTGAAGCCGTCATATGCCAGATTTTTTCCGGAAATAAGACTTCCGACAAGCCATTTCCCAAGCCACATTCCGGCATAACCCAGAATCCAGGCGCCCGCAGTTTTCAGCAGCCGCAAAAAGCTGTTTTTGATCGATTCCGCAGGAGTCAAAACAAAATACAGCACCGCGGGAACTCCGAAGGTCGCAAGCGGATAGGTCAACAAATCAAAAAACGCCGTGGCTATCCCCAGATAAAGAAATATTATCAGCGCCTTTTCGGACAGCTTTTTATATAGCAGAAGCATAGCGATAAGACCGATATTTAATATCGCAAGGCAGCATGACTGCTGAATATTGAGAAAAATCGCGAACGGAACAGTCATCAGCACCGAAAGCGTATATGGGATTATATAAAAAGCAAGCCGTCTTTTAAACAGCAAAAACATAACCGCAGCGCACAAAAGACTTTGCCATACGATGTTTATTACACGGATAGCGGAAAGGTCAAAGAAATACATAAACGGCTTTAAGTAAAGCAAATAGCCGTTCCAATACCTTCCGTATACTACCGAGCCGCTGAATTCCTCGCCGTACTGATAGTGCTCCACAAGAGTTTTGTTCGGAGAATTATCTTTGATTTTTCCGTAACGGTTGAGCATTGCGTCGGAAAGCACACCGTTTACGCCGGGGTGTGCTGCTTCAAGCATCATAAGCGAATCGGTGTAGTTATCTCTGAATGTTTTGAGATACTTTATGCCCGAATAGTATGGTCTTTCTCCCTCTTCTTCGATCAGCGAGGCAGACGCATTTACGTTGCTGTCAATTTTATCCGCCGGTATCAAATAAACAAGCGTCATCAACAGCACTCCTGCCAAAATACAGGCTGCAAGCCTCAGGATCGACGCACCGATAGTTTTTAACCCCTTCATTCTTTATCCTCTTTTTTTTGGTATAGAATTACACGCCTTGCCGCATAATTCCAAAAAAGAACAATAATCGTGGAAAAGACCCATACGATCATATAGTGGATTCCGATCTGAACGTGGAAGCACCAGAGCAAGAGCTCCTTTACAAGCAAACCGATAGCGCTGATCGCAAAGATCATAATAAATTCACCTGTGATCTTCATGGTTTTTTTGCTTTCTTTGAAAACAAAGATCCTTGACAGAATAAAATTTGTGGTCGTTCCCAGCACAAACGCAATTACCTGCGAAATGAAAACGAAAACCGCGTTTTCGTCGGAAAACACAAAATGCTGAACACACCACAAAGTCAATCCCTCGACCACTGTAGCGATACCTCCGACAAAACAATACCTGAAAAACTGTATCACGTTGTTTTCTGTCGGATCAATAAACAGCTTTTTGAATTGAAATGTAGAAATCAGTTTAAGCAGTTCGCCCATTTTTTCCTCCGCCTGTCAGGAAAAGAACTTTAAAACTCTGATTGCAAGTCCCATATCCGCTTCTCTGTTATGTGCGGAAACATCCTCATCCTTACGGTTCTTTATCTCGGTTTTATTCTTATGGAAATACTCATAAGATTTAAGCAGCATTTCTTCATTCTTAAGCGTCGGCTCCCATCCAAGCTTCGTCTTTATCTTTGTGGTATCAAAGACAAAGGTCGAGGAGATCATATTATATTGATAAACACCCAGAGGTGAAATGCCCAAATGATAGCAGAGCTTCATCATAAACTTGGCAAAGCCGGCGGGAAAATGCGCTAATTTTGATGTTGATTCCGAGTGATCAACAACATACTGATAAGTGTAATTGAACGACTTTACATCATCGGAGCCGATGTTAAAAACGTCGCTTTCGTTATGATCCAGCGCGAGCTCGCAAGCCTTTGCCAGATCCTTTGCGTAGATGAATTGATACCTGTTTTCTCCGTTACCCACCAGCCAAAGTTTTTTGTTATCGTCGACAAACTCATAAAGGATCGCCAACAATCCAAGCCTTCCTTCGTCCATGATGGTCGGGCATCTGAAAATCACGGAATTGACTTCGTCGGGTTTTGAAAGCAGTATCTTTTCGCCCTCCCACTTGGATTTTCCGTAGATCTCCACGGGAGACGGTTCTTCGTCCTCTGTCACAGGGTCATCAAAGTTTTTTCCCCACAGACAATTGCTGGAAGTGAAAATGATTTTATTGACTCCGTGCTTTACACACATATCCAAAATATTTTGGGTTCCGTCAACATTTGACGTCCATAGCTCTTTCAGCATCTTTTTCTCATGCGCCAGCATAGCTGCAAAATGCATAACGGCATAGATATCATATTTTGAGAATATCTCTTCCAGAATATCAATGTTGCGTATATCGTCCTGATAAGAGATCAGGTTGTCATGTTCAAACTCACTTTTCACCAAATCGATGTTTACACACTGATAGCCTTTTTCGACAAGATAACGGCACATGATTTGTCCGAAAAAACCCGAGCCGCCTGTGACTAATACAGTTTTCATTTTAACCCTCCGAATTTTTTATTTCCTGATATGGTGATCCATCACATCATACTTAAAATTAATTATATCACTAATCAACAAAAAAGACAACATATTTCCCAAAAAATCAAAAACATTTTCCACCGGACGATAAAAAAGCTGCCGCAAAACCTGCGGCAGCTTATCAATTGTTATTTTTTGGAAATCGTAACGTTAGCCTGATAGGTTCCGTACGCCCAGCAGCTTGTTACATCCGAGAACTTAAAGGTCACGGGCATTTCAACCGAGCCGGTCTTTCCGGACGAATCCGAGGTGTCTATGACCGCGGTGATCTGAGAAGCCGTGAGCTTTTCGATATCCGATTTGGAGCCGATAACCGTAACATCAATGCTCTTTGAAGTCACTTCGGAGGTATAATCATCCGAAAGACCCTGCACGCTGAACTGTTCAACGGTAAAGATCTTTGACGAGAATCCGCTGAGATCAAGGGTAACTTTAGCGGAATTGTCGTTGCTGATGCTCTTGCAGTTTTCGGGGATCTCAATGCCGAGCCCATCAAAGGTGACTCTCTCATTCTTGATAGTTGAGAAATCAATTGGCTCAAGCTTGACGGATTCGATCTTCTTGAGGTCGCTTTCGGGTCCCGCAAGTAAAATCTCCGACGGGGATATGGTGATCATCTTATCGGTGATCGTCAATCCCTCGGGTTTGTTGGTAAACACAGGCTCAATGGCGACGGTTTTTTCGGGAAGCACCGTAACGGTAGCCTTGACCTTATCATAGCTCAACGTCAGAAGCGACTGTGAAATCTCGTTGTCGTTTTCATCGAGCAAAACGACTTTTGCTTCAACGTCCTTAGTCTCCTTGAGCTTGCCTTCGATAGTAGCCTTGGCAACGACCTTTTTGATTTTTAATATCTCCGTTTGCGGTCCCGAGATGGAAACGGAATTATACTGCAGCGAAACCGCTCCGTAATAACCGTCTTCAACATCAAACACAATGCCGTCCTGCAGCTGGAAATCACTTTCCTTGAAATTATCGACCGTTACGCTTATCGTTGACGGGGTCGAACTGGTTATCTGGTAATTGACAAGTGTGGAGCGTTTGTTTGCCGATACGGGAATAGTATAGTCGCCCGCGGAGTTGATCGACGTCGCGGCAGCTGTTACCGTAAAGTCGTTTTCATTTACCAAACCGAGAACAGCCCTGCTGCCGGAAACCGTGACCGAAGCCTTGGGATCGTCGGTTGTGAAAACCTGAAGCCCCATTTCGCGTGCCTCGTCGGAAAGTTCGATCTGAACGGGAATATTGCTGATCGTGACCGAAGTTTCGTTGCTGGACGTATTGATGCTCATATATACCCAGATCGTCAGAGAAATAATGACCGCGATAATGAATAAAACATATCCGTTTTGCAGCCAGCGCTGAAGGAAAGATTTTTTCTTCACTTCTTCTTCCCTCCTTTTCTGAACCTGCGGTACTTGCTTTCTTCTTCTACCGCCTCATCAAGGAGAAGCTTGTTGAGTTTTTTGATCAGCTTATCTCTGGAGAAATCCCGTTCGAGAACGCCGTCAACAGCCAGGGAGATAACGCCTGTTTCCTCACTGACGACAAGCACGACAGCGTCGCTCTGTTCGCTGATTCCGAGCGCCGCTCTGTGGCGCGTGCCGAGGTTGATATCCACATCCTTGTTTGACGTAAGCGGTAAAATACATCCCGCGGCAAACAGCTTGCCGTCTCTGATGATGCTGGCGCCGTCATGCAAAGGCGCCTTGTTGAAGAAGATATTGCCGAACAGCGCGACCGAGGTCTCGGCGTCGACTATCGTGCCCGTAGATGCTATATCGGAAAGCATGGTCTCTCTTTCAAACACAAGCAGAGCGCCTGTGCGGGAACGGGAGAATATCATAGCGGTGTCGGCAGCGTCGATGATGGATTTTCTTACGTTCTTTTCCCATTCGTCGGTTTTGCCGTAACGCGAGAATATTTTGATATACTTTTTCCAGTTTTTGTTTCTGCCCACCTGTTCAAGCGCCTTTCGGATCTCGGGCTGGAAGATCACGGTTATAATGACGACCGAAGCCTCGAAGAAAGCGCGCAGCAAGCTGGACAGCATTACCAGATTGAATATGGACGAGAGGATGTACACAACAAGCAAAAGCAGCAGACCTTTGAGAAGCTGCACCGCTCTTGTTTCGCGGATAAGCCTGAACAGTCCGAAAACAATCAGCGCGATGGCGAGTATATCAATTACGTCACGAAACTGTATCGTCTTGATTACGGACCACAGATTATTGAATATTTCCATATACATCCTCCTTTACACGTCGTTCTGAATACTATTTTAACACACTTTTATTATCAATTGCAACCTTTTTGGAAAGAAGTTTTATAATTTTATTTATACAGACCACGAAATAATCGATTTGAGCCGCTTGTGTAAACACGGAAACAACAGCGCGCACCGTTCCTCTTTGCACCGTGTCAAAGCTCCTGTGAGCCAAAGGAGCGCAGTGAAGTCCGGCTCTTACCGCGATATTGAAGCGGTCGTTGAGGAGCGCGGCGATCTCCTCGCTGTCATGCCCCCTGATGTTGAACGAAACGACAGGAACGTGGGTGTTATTCCCGGGACGTCCGGCGTAAAGCTCAACGCCGTCGATCCGGGACAACCCGTCATACAGCCGCTGAGAAAGTGCTATCTCTTTTTGAAAGATCCTTTGCTCTCCCCTTTTCCTTACAAAACGGATGCCTTCATCAAGTCCCGCTATTCCCGCAAGATTCGGCGTGCCGCTCTCCAGACGGTCCGGAAGCGCTAAGGGCTGGTTAAGATCGGCGGACATACTTCCGGTGCCGCCCTGCACCAAGCCATCGGGCACGACATCGCTGTTAACGACAAGAACACCTGTTCCCATCGGACCGTATAAGCCCTTGTGCCCCGCGGCGCACAGATAATCGATACCGTCATCTTTCACCGAAACAGGAACCACTCCCGCCGTCTGAGCAGCGTCAAGACAAAACAGTATACCGTATATTTTACACATAGCGGCGATCCTGCCGACCGGCGGTCTTATGCCGAAAACATTTGACGCGCCCGTGCATACAAGAAGCCTTGTGTTGCTTTTTATCGCGTTTCTGAAGTTGTTAAGCGTCTGCTCGTCGTCTCCGCACACCACATCGGCAACAGAATAGCTTATCCCGTATTTCTTCAAAAACTCAAGAGGACGCGCAACGGCATTGTGTTCCAGGGAGGAGATCACGGCGTGGTCGCCCTTTTTCAGCACGCCCTTGATAACCGTGTTAAGCGCAAAGGTGCAGTTCGGCGTGAACACAACATTTTCGGGATCATCCGTTCCGAAAAACTCGGCGGCGTTTTTGCGGCAATCATAAATTATTTTTGAAGCACGCAGCGACATATCATGTCCGCTTCTGCCGGGATTTGCTCCGAAAAATCTTGTTGTATCGCAAACGGCACGCACAACGGACTGAGGCTTCGGAAAGGTTGTGGCTCCGTTGTCAAAATATATCACGGCGCGTCATCGCCGATCATTTCTTTATAAGGAATATTCAGCTCTTTTATAAGTCCGCACGCCTGCGAAAAGCGGCTTTTAACAACCAGACTGTAGCCGCAGGAACCCTTTCGCAGCCTTGCGGGCGTTCGGATAAGCCGTGAATATATGCGGCTTTTGTTCAAAGCTTCTTTGGCTCTCATCGCGTTTGTCATAGACGCGAAGGTAATGATATTCTCCATTTTTCACCTCGTTGATAGATTTATTCCTACATTACATAGTATGTAGTCGGCCAGCCCGAAGTTATAAAAATGAAAAAACGGTTGATTTCAAAGGCAAATAATAGTAGAATAATGGTATAAATAATGATTGGAGGAAACTCCGTGAAAAAGCTTAAAAACAATCTGCTGTTTTTGCTCTACACAATAATTCTCGGAATGATCGTCGGCTCGATAATCTGGGCATTCCTGCGCCTGATGAATCTCGGGATAGAATTCTTGTGGGAATTCGTTCCGTCACAGATAAACTTTCCGCTGTACACCCTGTGCGTATGCACCGCAGGCGGACTGCTGATAGGCGTTTGGAAGCGTAAGTTCGGCGACTATCCCGAAGAGCTGAATGTTGTTCTCGGAAAGGTCAAAAAAACAAACCGCTATCCGTATCACAACGTCTTTTCCACTCTCGGCTCGGCGCTTTTTCCACTGCTTATCGGCGCAAGCGTCGGTCCCGAAGCAGGGCTTACGGGCGTTATAGCGGGGCTGTGCACCTGGGTCGGCGACAAACTGAAGCTGTATCTAAAAGAAGTTGACGAGCTGACAAAAATCGGTCTGAGCGCGACGCTCGGCACTATTTTCCGCTCGCCGATGTTCGGTTTTTTGGAACCGATCGAGTCCGATCGCGAAACCGTACTTCCAAAGACCTCAAAAATCGTCCTGTACTTTACGGCGATCCTCAGCTCGTTCGGCATTTTCATTCTGCTTAACAAGCTCACGGGAGTTTCCACGGGAATTGAAAGCCTCAGCGCTGGAAAAATCGATTTTGAACGCTATCTTTACGCGATCCCCCTGACGCTTATCGGTATCGCCGCAGGTTATATATATTTCATATTCAAAAAGCTCACGTTTACTATCAATCAAAAGCTGAAAAGATTCACGATCATACGCGCGACAGCGGGCGGACTGCTGCTCGGAATATCCGGCACATTCCTGCCGCTGACAATGTTCTCGGGCGAGCACCAGATCGCGGAGGTTACGGAAACCGCGAAAACGATAGGCGCTGTTATGCTTCTTGTTATCGCCGTTACAAAGCTGCTTTTGACAAACATCTGTATCGACACCGGACTTAAAGGCGGTCACTTCTTCCCCGTTATATTCTGCGGCATCGCCATAGGCTGCTCCATGAGCATGCTTTTCGGCATCGACGCCGCATTCAGCGCCGCTGTAGTCACCACCGCGCTTATCGGTCACACGCTCAAAAAGCCCGTTGCGACTGTGCTTCTGCTGATGATAGTCTTTCCGCCGAGATTCATCCCGATCATGCTGTTCGCTGCTATCGCGGCAAAATTCATCGCAACGCCGAAAATCCTTTTAACAACAGAAGAATGATGCAAACATAAAAACGCTGCGGAACCAAAAAGCTTCCGCAGCGTTTTAACATGATTAAATTAAGCAAACTTGTCCGCGAGCAGGTCGCTCATACTGTACATACCCGCTTTTTGATTCGCAAGAAATGCAGCCGCGCTGACAGAACCCGCGGCAAAGACCTCCTTGGACTGCGCCTGATGAGTAACTGTGACCACCTCGTCGTGACCCGCAAAGATGACCTCGTGCTCACCGACGATTGTGCCGCCCCTTACGGAGTGGATGCCGATCTCGCTTTTGGAGCGCTTTTTACGGTAGGAATGTCTGTCGTAAACATACTGAGGCTCCTGAGGCAGAGTATCGGAGATCGCGTCGGCGATCATAAGCGCCGTTCCGCTGGGAGCGTCGAGCTTGAGGTTATGGTGCTTTTCAACTATTTCAATGTCAAAGCTGTCTCCCAAAACCCTTGTCGCCTGCTTTGCAAGCTCGATCAAAAGGTTGATACCGAGCGACATATTTCCGGAAAAGAAAATAGCGACGCTATCAGCTGCCTTGTTTATTTCTTCGATCTGTTCCTTTGAATAGCCTGTGGTGCAGATAACACAGGGAACATTATTTTTCACAGCATAGGAGAGCATACCGTCAAGCACCGACGGATGGGAAAAGTCGATTATAACATCAGGCTTGTCCTCAACGCCGTCGAACGACGGATAAACAGGAAAATCATAACGGCTTTTGCCGAACGCGTCCACACCGAAAATCGCCTCGCATTCGCTGCTGTTTTCAACCGCTTCGGCGACGTAGCCGCCCATCTTGCCGTTGCAGCCGACAATTGCTATCTTGATCATTTTAACACTTCCTTTTTGAAAAAAGGGACAGGCAAAGCCCGCCCCTTAAACTCTTTTTTACTTCTTGTACTTGTCAAGCAAGTCGTACTTAGCCATGCTGTCCTTGAGGTTGTGATAAGCCGCAACATTCATAGGAACAAGCGGCAGACGGCACTCGCCCGCGTCAAAACCGAACAGATTCATAGCGGTTTTGATCGGGATCGGGTTGACGTCGCTGAACATAATGTTCATCAGCTCGATATAGTGGAAATGCATCTTCTGAGCCTGCGCGAAATCGTTGTCAAGGCAGAACCGGCAGATGTTGTGCATCTCTTCGGGACAGATGTTGGCAAATACCGAGATAACGCCCAAAGCGCCGAGCGACATAAACGGAACCGTCTGGTCGTCGTTGCCGGAGTAGATGTCGAGCTTGTCGCCGCAGAGCGAACGGATCAGCGCGACCTGAGAGATGTCGCCGCTGGCTTCCTTAGCCGCAACGATATTGGGGTGCTTGCAAAGCTCGGCATAAGTTTTCGGCTGGATGTTGCAGCCCGTGCGCGAAGGCACGTTGTAAAGAATGATCGGCAGATCAACAGCGTCCGCAATTACATTGAAGTGCTTGATAAGACCTGCCTGTGAAGTTTTATTGTAGTAAGGAGTTACGGTCAACAGAGCGTCAACGCCCGATTTTTGAGCTTCCTTGGACAGCATAACGCCGAATGCGGTGTCGTTGCTGCCTGTGCCCGCGATAACAGGAAGTCTGCCGTTTACCTTTTCGGCGACGAAAGCCAGCACCTCGCAGTGCTCTTTTTCGGAAAGTGTCGCCGCCTCGCCTGTTGTGCCGCAGGCGATGATAGCATCTGTTTTGTTGTGAACATGGAACTCAAGCAGATCAGCAAGAGCGGGAAAGTTCACGGAACCGTCTGAATTCATGGGAGTGATAAGAGCCACGCCCGAGCCGGTAAAAATGTGGTTAGCCATAATACGCCTCCGAATTATTTAGTCTTAGTCCATATATCCTTCCGCGCAGAGAAGCTCAGCAAGAAGTACCGCGCCGCCTGCTGCGCCTCTTAACGTGTTGTGAGACATACAAACGAACTTGTAGTCATACTGTGTGTCTTCTCTGAGTCTGCCGATCGAAACCGCCATACCGTTTTCGAGATTTCTCTCGGAATTGATCTGCGGACGGTCGGGCTCGGTGAAGTAATGGAGAAAATGCTTGGGCGCGCTGGGAAGCTCAAGCTCCTGCGCTCTGCCGCTGTAGTTTTCCCAAACGCTGATGATCTCCTCAACAGAGGGCTTTTTAACGCCGTCCTTGAACGACATAAACACCGCCGCGGTGTGTCCGTCGGAAACGGGTACGCGCAGGCACTGAGAAGTGATCGCTATATCGTCGGTGAGCGCGATCTCGTCGCCGTCGATCTTGCCCCAGATCTTCAGCGGTTCTCTTTCGGATTTTTCCTCTTCGCCGCCGATGTAAGGGATGAGGTTATCAACCATCTCGGGCCATGTCTTGAAGGTCTTGCCCGCGCCGGAGATCGCCTGATATGTGCAGGCGAGCACCTTGTCAACGCCGAGAGCCTTCAGGGGATGGATAGCGGGAACATAGCTTTGCAGCGAGCAGTTTGACTTGACCGCTACGAAACCGCGTTTGGTGCCGAGGCGTTTTCGCTGCGCCTCAATGATTTTGATGTGGTCCGCGTTGATCTCGGGGATGACCATCGGAACGTCGGGTGTGAAGCGGTTTGCCGAATTGTTGGAAACGATCGGGCACTCAGCCTTTGCATAGGCTTCCTCAAGCGCTTTGATCTCGTCTTTTTTCATATTAACGGCGCAGAAGCAGAAGTCTACCTTTGAAGCAACATCTTCAACCTGCTCCGCGTCCATAATGATCATATCTTTATACTTTTCGGGAAGAGGTTTTGCCATATGCCATCTGCCGTCAACAACGTCGCCGTATTTTTTGCCGGCGCTTCTGGCGCTGGCGGCAAGAACGACTACCTCAAACCAAGGGTGGTTCTCCAGCAAAAGCGCAAAGCGCTGACCTACCATTCCGGTAGCACCGATGATTCCAACCTTAAACTTTCTCACTGTGATTCCTCCATTTTAAAGAAAATTCTAAAAAGCGGTTGCCATATTCTCAAAAATATATTATGATAAATAAAGTTTATAAATCTGTTGCAACCGCAAAATATAGGATGATTTCCAAATTACCCTACTATATAATATACCATTATACATGATTATTGTCAATTATTTTGCCGAGTAAATGTCAACATTGTAACCCGTTTGTTCGGTAATGACAACACAATGATGAAAGAAAGCGTGAAATGATGAAAACAAGCGATTTTTCATATGAGCTTCCGAAAGAACTTATCGCGCAGACACCTATTGAGCCGCGCGACAGCTCGCGTTTGCTTGTGCTTGACAGACAAAGCGGCAAAATCGAACACAAACATTTTTATGACATCATCGATTATCTGCGTGAGGGCGACTTGCTCGTAGCGAATGATTCACGAGTACTCCCCGCAAGAATATACGGAACGAAGGAAAGCACCGGCGCAAAGGTCGAATTCCTGCTGCTGCGTCAAATCAGCGGCAACCGCTGGGAAACCCTTTGCAAGCCCGGCAAAAAAGCCCGCGATGGCGCTCGCTTTTCATTCGGCGACGGACTACTCAAGGCGACGGTCGCCGAAGTCAAGGACGACGGCAACAGGATAGTCGATTTTGACTGTGACGAAAGCTTTTTCGCGACCCTTGACAAAATCGGACAGATGCCCCTCCCCCCCTACATCACTGAGGAATTGAAGGATAAAGAGCGCTATCAGACGGTATACAGTCATGAGCTCGGCTCGGCTGCGGCGCCCACTGCGGGACTGCACTTCACCGAAGAGCTGATGGACAGGATCCGCGCAAAAGGCGTCAACATTGCCTATGTAACGCTTCACGTAGGCTTGGGAACGTTCCGACCGGTAAAGGTCGACGACGTCACAAAGCATAAAATGCACAGCGAACACTACGAGATACCCGAAGAAACCGCCCGCCTTATAAATGAAACAAAGAAAAACGGCGGCAGGGTGATAGCTGTCGGAACCACCTCCTGCCGGACGCTTGAAAGCGTGGCGACTCAGTTCGGCGAAATAAAGCCGTGCGACGGCTTTACCGATATATTTATTTACCCCGGCTATGATTTCAAAGTGCTGGACGGGCTTATCACAAACTTTCATCTTCCCGAAAGCACGCTTATTATGCTCGTCTCCGCATTTGCGGGCTACGACAATGTAATGAACGCATATCAAATTGCTGTAAAAGAAAAATACCGCTTCTTCAGCTTCGGAGACGCGATGTTTATTTCTCAGGAGGAATAATGTTTAAGCTTCTGAAAACAGAAAACAAAGCCCGCAGGGGCGAACTTATAACACCTCACGGCACGGTGCAGACTCCCGCGTTTATGAACGTGGCGACCTGCGGCGCGATCAAGGGCGCCGTTTCGGCTCTCGATTTAAAAGAACTGAAGTGTCAGGTGCAGCTTTGCAACACCTATCATCTTCATCTGCGCCCCGGTGACGGAACCGTAAAACAGCTGGGCGGACTTCACCGCTTTACACAATGGGACGGTCCTATCCTGACCGACAGCGGCGGCTTTCAGGTGTTTTCGCTCGCAAAGCTTCGCAACATCAAAGAAGAAGGCGTTTATTTCAACTCCCACATCGACGGCAGAAAGATTTTTATGGGTCCCGAGGAAAGTATGACGATCCAGTCAAACCTCGGCTCCACGATAGCTATGGCGTTTGACGAGTGCGTGGAGAATCCTTCTCCTTTTGAATACACTAAACAAAGTGTGGAACGCACAACACGCTGGCTGAAGCGCTGCAAAGAAAAGCTCGACGAACTTAATTCTTTAAAAGAAACAATAAACCCGCAGCAAATGCTGTTCGGCATAAATCAGGGCGGTGTATTTCACGATCTGCGCGTTGAGCATATGCAGGAGATCGCCGAACTCGACCTCGACGGCTACGCTATAGGCGGACTTGCCGTAGGAGAGCCGACGGAAGTTATGTATGAGGTGATCGAGGCGGTTGAGCCGCACGCGCCGAAAGACAAGATCCGCTATCTTATGGGCGTAGGCACACCGGTAAATATCCTTGAAGCCGTTCACCGCGGGATCGACCTGTTCGACTGTGTTATGCCGAGCCGCAACGCCCGTCACGGTCAGCTGTTCACCTGGGAAGGTATCCGCAACATAAACAACGCAAAATACGAGCTCGACTCTTCCCCCATCGACCCTCAGTGCGGCTGCCCGGTATGCCGAAGCTTTTCGCGCGCTTATATCCGCCATCTTATAAAGAGCGGTGAAATGCTCGGAATGAGGCTGTCGGTAATGCATAATCTTTACTTTTACAACACGCTTATGGAAGTGATACGTCAAAAGCTCGACGAAGGTACTTTTGAAGATTTTTATGCAAAACAGCGAGAAATACTGGGAAATAGAATATGAAATTCTGCAAAAAAAAGCTTGCAAGTCTTTTATAAAGCTGATATAATACTAGATGTTGTGTTATAAACAATGAAATAATATATATTCAGGGAGGTACATTTTATGAACGGCGGCATGATAGGTATGATCGCGATCTACGCGGTCATCATCGGTTTAGTTTATTTATTCCTGCTCAGACCTAATTCAAAGAAGAAAAAAGAAGAAGCGGCAATGCGCAACAACCTTGAGATCGGCGATGAGATCACCACGATCGGCGGTATCGTCGGCAGAGTTGTCGCGATCAAAGACGAAGAGGACGCGCTCATCATCGAGACAGGCTCTGACAGAGTTAAGATGAAATTCAAAAAATGGTGCATTTCTTCCGTTGATACCGTTAAGGAAGCTCCTCAGGCGGCAACGGAAAAGAAAGGCTTTGCAGGTCTTTTCGGCAAGAAGAAAAAAGCCGAAGAAGCCGAAGCAAAAGAGAAATAATTTCATAAATACAGCTTTCCCCGCATACACTTATCCAGAATGTATGTGGGGGATTTTTTATGTCTGACAAAAGAAAACTCATCAAATCCGTCGCGACGGGAACGCTGTGCGGACTTCTTACGGGGATAATCCTTATGTGCGTGTTCGCTGTTGTGATGCTTAAAACAAGCCTGCTGCCTTCGTCGGTACTGGATCTTGCGATGGCGGGTGTTCTGGGCGCGGGAGCCTTCGTCGGAGGCTTTGTATCCGCCAGGATGAACCGCGGAGCAGGACTGATAGCGGGCACGCTCACGGGAGCGGTCATGCTTTCGGCGATCGTTTTGACTTCGGCATTCAGCGGCAAGGCTGACTTTTCGATGCTTTTGCCGATCAAGCTCGCGGCGTCATTAACCGGCGGAGCGCTCGGCGGGATCCTGGCTGTCAGAGAAAAAAAGAAAATAAAACTATAGGATCGAAAACAACCGAAATACACATTATTAATATGAAAAAACATGCCGAAGCGAAGATATTTTGCTTCGGTTTTTTCTGATTTAGAAAATTATTTTAAAAAAATCCCAAAAACAGTAGAAAAATTGATATGATTATGTTATAATATCAAACAGATACATCTATTGGAACGGATATGAAAAATCAGAACAAAGGAGAAATAACTATGGCAAAACTTAAACTGCCCGATCAGTTAAGGTCCTGGAAGGTACTGTCAGGCATAGCAAGCAGGAACGAACACCCGGCTTTTTCTATAGTAAGAACGGAGTTTGACGGCTCCAGAACAGACGCCGTTATGACCGTTATTTCCTATGCCGGAGATGACTACACAAGCGAAAACATCGATTTCATCAACGAGGAAGCGGCTTTTGTAAAATCCGTTATGAATCTTCGCGGCGTCAGCAATTACATCGACGCAGTTGTTGATAACAACCCCTCAAAAGAAAGAGTCACACTTTTCCTGGTTACATATGATGAGCCCAATCTTGTTGAGGCTCTTGCGGGAAAAACCTTTGACGATAACGAGGCTGTCGATTTCGGCATTCAGATGAGCAATCTTCTGGACAAGCTGGAGCGCAGCAATATTTTCCACGGCAACATCCGCCCCGAAAATATCTATTTAGCCAAAAACGGCAGATACCAGCTCGGCGGCTTTACCGCTTTTGAAAACAACGTTGAAGATATGACATATTCGGCGCCTGAGCTCAGCGAAGGCAAGCAGCCCGACTACACCACCGACATCTACTCGCTCGGTCTGATCATGTACGAAATGTCAAACGGCGGCAAGCTTCCGTTTGAGGAAGAAACAGGCAACAGAAAAGCCGCTACGCAGGAGCGACTTTCCAAAGCATCGGTCACAGCTCCTGTAAACGGCAGCGAGAAGCTCAAGAGTGTTGTTATGATCGCCTGCCAGCCCGACAATAAAAACAGATGGAAAAACGCGGGCAATCTCAAAAACGCCCTGACTTCTATCAAAGCCGATATTCCTAAGGCTCAGGAACGCGAAGTGATCGCTCCCGAAAGCACAAGCTTTGAAAGCAATGTTTTTGAAGAAAACGCCTTTGATGAGTTTGAAGAAGCGCCGGCTGAAAAGGACAACGCCGTTACCGCGGCAGCTGCCGGCATCGGAGCTGTCATAGCTTCTCAGACAATGGATGCGACTTCCGAATCAAAAACCGATCCGGAGCTCGAAGATAAGACCGGACCCATTGACGACGAACCCGAACAGCCGTCATATAAGGAGCCTGAGATCGACAACCGTGTATTTGACGATTATCAGGTGCAGACAAAGGTTTTCAATATCAACGATGTGAATTCGGGAAGCGACAAGGATTACGGCGAGTACTTTGAAGAAGAGCCTGCCGAAAAACCGGTCGAGACCATTGACGACACGGCTGAGCCCGTGGCCGAAGAGTTCGGGGGCAACGCTTTCTATTCCCAAAACCCCGATGGTGATCAGGAAGAGACAAAGAAGAGCAAAAAAGGACTTGTGATAGCTATTATAGCTATCGTAGTTGTTCTCGGCGCATTGGCAACGCTTGGAGTCATCGCGTATCAAAAGGGCTTCTTCTCCAATCTGTTCGGCGGCGGAAGCAACAAGACTCAGGAAACAACCGCTTCGCAGAGCAGTCAGTATTTGACCGAGGCTTCATCCGTACCCTCGACCACTGTTCCCGCCACTACTCAGAAGCCCACCGAAAAAACTACCGAAAGCACAGAGCTTTATCCCGAAGACATCACCGGAACCTTCTACGACTACGCCACAGTGGTTCTTGAAGCCCAGGGATACAAGGTTGAGATCGGCAGCTTTGAGACAAACAGCGATTATGACTACGGCTATGTTATCAGCATGTCGCCCGGCAGCGACGCTCCGTTAAAGAAAGGCAGCACCGTTACCCTGACGGTTTCAGCCGGCAGCGGAGATGACGAGGACAGCGACAGCAACAACGATAACGAATATACAGACGATAACGACGATAATGATACCGAAAACAGCGAAGACGCTGACAATTCCGACTCGGATAACAACGACAGCGGCTCCGATGACGAAAATTCGGTAACAGATACAAATGTCGGTTCATACAAAGGTAATACCAGCTATCTGACACAGTCGGATGTTGAAAAAATGGAGCGCGAGGAATTAAACCTCGCGCTCAATGAGATTTATGCAAGGCGCGGCAGGATATTTTCCGATGAATCGCTCGATTCATACTTCAGGTCACAGTCGTGGTACACTCCGAAATACGACGCCGACGCCTTCGCTAAAAATGTCGTGTTCAACGATTATGAGGAAAAGAATATCGCGCTCATAAGAAAAGTCCAGGTCGAAAAGGGTTATCTCTGATGCCGATGATTCTTGAATACGGTGTAATTTTTTAAAACAGGAGTCGTTCTTTATGAAAGAAAAATTTCTGAAAATTTGGAAAAGCAGCTTTCTCTTTGCTTTTGTACTCAACGCGGTTTTTCTTGCGGTCTGCGTGATCCTCACGTCTTTTACATATGAGGGTTCGGCTGACTATTATAACTCCGTGTATATTTGCCGTGAGCATATTTATTCAAGCGGAACAGTCAACTATCTGCTCGCAATGCTTATCGGCACCTTCCAGTACGCTTTTTCCAACATAAACTGCTTTGTGCTGTTTTTGGTGTTGGGTTCATTTGCGGCATTTACGTCGATCACCTTTGTTTTTGCCGATAAATATAACAAAAGAAAAGCGTTCGTCTTTTCCACACTGCTGAATATTATGTTTGCGCTGCACCACTACACCAATGTGGACAGCACGCGCACGGCGGCTTTGCTTTGCGCAAGCGGCTTTTTGCTTGTGCTGCTGGCGATCTATCAAAAGCGCTATACCATATCGTGCTGGATAGGTGTGGTCGAAATTCTGCTCGGTTCGTTTTTGAGCATCGCGTATTTCTTTATCGCGCTGGGATTCTCGGTAGCCTTCTTCTTCGGCGATATGATAGCGAAGAAAAAATACCGTCTCCCCTTCCGCAAGCTGTTTTGGTATTTCAGACCGTTTTTACTGATGTTTTTGCTTGCAACGGTCGTAGTGCTCGGACTGCACCAGTTCTCCTACTCCGTTAATCACGCAACCGAAACCTCACGCAATTTCTATGAGTATTCCGTTACCAAAAACCAGATCAGCGCTCTGCCCTTCCCGAATTATACCGATCACAAAGAAGCGTTTGAGGAGGTCGGGATCGAATCCGAAGCCGACTGTGAGCTGCTCAAAAACGGATACTACGACAGCGACACCTCGCTTGACGTAGACGCTTTGAAGGCTGTTCATCAGATGCAGATCAAGGACAACCCCAAAAACCTTGTCAGCATCTCATACGCCGTTTTTGAAGACAACTACGCCGAAGTGATACAGCTAAACCGTTCGATCATCGTGCTGGCGGTATTTCTGACGGTCTCGCTCGTGTTCATTATTTATCACAAAAACCGCTTTTCGTTCTTCCCGCTGTTTTATCTTATCGTAGCGTATATCTCAAGCTTTGTGCTGAGATTTTTATACAGCAGCAAGGAAAACCTGACATACGGAATATGGCTGCTGATGATAGTGATGCTGCTTAATTCCTTCAACTTTGAAGTTCTGCGAAGGCAGAAGCCCTCTACAAAGCTGAGGATGAACAACGGTTATCTGATCATCTCCTGCCTTGTTATTTCAGGTCTCGCCGCGCTGAACGGAATAATCTACTATCACAACCATATCACACCAATGGAGAAAAACAGCGCGCGTTTTCTTGTGTCGGAGCTTAACCGCAACCCTGACTGCTACTATGTTATGGATCCCGTAACGATGGCAGGCTTTGTTGAAAACACCGAAAACTACGTTCATCCGATGTGGGGCTTCCGCGACGATTATCTCGATAATCTCGACGATTTCGGTTATCTCCATAAGGACGAAACGCTTAGAAGGCGTCACCTTCCCGAAAACATTTACGAAGCCGTTCTGTCAAACAGAAAGGTCTATGTTATCGACAACAACATCGTGTTCAAAAAGGAAAAGTATCTGACTCAGCATTACGCGCCGGATAAAAAGCGCGCCGTCTATGAAATGGTATCCGAACCGAACGGCTACCGGATTTATCAAGTCAAAGCTGAATAACATAAAAACAGCTGTTCCGGAATGAACAGCTCCGTAAAAAGTAGACAATAGAAAAACAGCACCTCCTATGGTAGAATAAAGATACCATAGGAGGTCATTTTTATGAGCTCGGTAAAGCATCAAGTAATCTACAAGTACAAAGATAAATACAAAATCAGTGAAATGTGTAGGTTCTTCAATGTGTCCAGAAGCGGATATTACAAGTATCTGAACAGAAAAGATATACCGGACAGAGATTTACCGTTAGCAAACAAG
>CACXGW010000006.1 GCA_902767325.1 uncultured Ruminococcus sp. | reverse complement strand
AGCGCGACCGTGCAGTGCGGCACCCAGCAGTCGGGCTGCTTGTACCACTCCCACGCCGACGCTTCAAATTCTTTCATCACCGCGTAAGCCGAGCTTTTCCTTCGGTATATCCATCACAAGCGCAAACCATTTTTGATTGTTTTTGTGACGATAAACCGCAAAGGTGGGATTGCTTTCCCACGGGTAATCGGGCGTCACGCCGTATACGTCGGCTATGTAATCACTAAACTCCTGCTTGTTCACAGCTCCGCCTCCCGATGATCTTTTCTGCGATCCCTAAAATATTTATCTGCTGTTATTATACAAAAAAGCAAAGCGGTTTTCAAGACGCAAACCAAAAACTAAAATACTATGGATAAAGCTGTTAAAGCTATTGCGTTTTGATGTGATTATGTTATTATAAAATCAGCCATCCCAAAAAAAGGAGATGAAAAAATGAAATATATCAATGTAAAAAACGGTCCGCAAAAAGCTTCGTCGGTGATCCTCGGCTGTATGCGTATGCCGGCGCTGAGCGTTGACGACGCGGCGGCTGTGATAGAAACCGCCGTTGAGCAGGGTGTCAATTTCTTTGACAACGCCACCTGCTACGGCGAAAACGGCGAGGCCGAAACGCGCTTCGGCGACGCATTCGCTAAAACGGGTATCAAGCGCGAAAGCGTATATATCCAAAGCAAGTGCGGCATATTGAGCGATGAATTCAACTGGACGAAGGAGAACATCATACGCAGCACGGACGACAGCCTTCGCAGGATGAAGCTCGACTATCTTGACGCGCTGCTTCTGCACCGTCCCGATCTTCTGTACGAGCCGGAAGAGATCGCCGAGGCGTTCGACGAGCTTGAAAAAAACGGCAAGGTGCGCTTTTTCGGAGTGAGCAACGTGCCTACGATGATGTTCGAAGTGCTGAGAAAATATATCAGTCAGCCGCTTGTGTTCAATCAGCTGCAATTCTCGCTGGATCAGACGCAGCTTATCGACCAGGCTTTGTATATAAACAACCTCACCACCGACCGTTCCGTTGACCGCGACAACGGCACGCTCGATTATTGCCGCCTGCACGATGTTACCGTTCAGGCTTGGTCGCCACTGCAATACGGCTTTTTCCGCGGCTGCTTTGTGGACAGCCCCGAGTTCCCCGAGCTGAACCGCGTTCTCGGCAAGCTTGGAGAAAAGTACGGAGTTTCAAAAACAGCCGTAGCGATCGCATGGATACTCCGTCACCCGGCAAAAATGCAGGCGATCGCCGGCACAATGAACCCCGCACATCTTAAAGACATTTGCGAGGCGACCGGGTTTGAGCTCACCCACAGGGAATGGTATGAACTGTATCTTGCCGCAGGCAAGTATTTGCCCTGATAATCACCCTAAAGAAAGGTTAAAACACTATGGATAATTTCAGATTTCACACACCCACAGAGGTCGTTTTCGGCAAAGGCGTCGAGTCCCACGCGGGAGCGCTTGCGGCAAAGCACGGAACAAGGACTCTTATCGTCTACGGCAAAGGCAGCGTTGTAAAAAGCGGACTTTTGTCTCGCGTAAAAGCATCGCTGAAGGATGCCGGTATCGAATGTGAGGATTTCGGCGGAGCACAGCCGAATCCTACTTTGAGCCACGCCGAGGAAGGCGTTAAGAAGGCGCTTGGTTTCAGTGCCGATATCATAATCGGCGTAGGCGGCGGAAGCGCGATCGACACCGCCAAAGCTATCGCTCACGGCGCCGCTAATCCGGATAAAAAGCTGTGGGATATATGGACAAAAAAGGTTCCGCTCACAAAATCACTTCCGATAGGCGCGGTGCTGACTATGCCCGCCGCGGGCAGCGAGATGAGCAACTCTGCCGTGCTGACCAACACCGAGCTGGGCAAAAAGGGCGGTATCGGAACCGATTTCAACCGCTGCCGCTTTGCTGTTATGGATCCCGAATGGGGCGCCACCTTGCCGCCTTATCAGGTCGCCGCAGGCGTTACGGATATTATGATGCACACGATGGAGCGCTATTTCATCCCCAGTATAAAATGCGACCTCACGGACGAGATCGCCGAGGGCTTGCTGCGGACCGTAATAAAAAACGGCGCCGCGGCGGTTAAAGACCCGTCGGATTATGACGCTATGGCAGAGGTGTTTTGGGCTTCGAGCCTTTCGCACAACAACCTGACCGAGTGCGGCAGAGGAAGAGACTTTTCCGTGCACAAGCTCGGGCATCCTCTCTCCGCTCGCTATGGAGTCACTCACGGAGCGTCTTTGGCGTGCGTTTGGAAAGCGTGGGCAGAAGCGCTGTATAAAGAAGGTCTGTCGCGGTTTGCTCAGTTCGGCAGACGCGTGTGGGGCGTATGTGAAGAAGACGACGAAGCAGCCGCAAAGAAAGGAATAGATAAAACAGTCGCTTTCTTTAAATCTATCGGTATGCCCACCTGCCTGAATGACTTGAATGTTTCGATCGGCGAAAATGATCTGCCGCAGCTCGCGCTTGACGCAACGGCAAACGACACGCTCAGATTGTCGCGGATCCGTCCTCTCGACGCAAAAGCGGTTGAAACGATCTACCGCAGCGCGATGCAGGGAGACTGAATAATCGGCAATAAAAGCTCATCTGCATAAGGGAACCTTATCAATAAGCAATGTTTGCCTTAACAGAAAGCCTCCCCCGTCACTTGTTACGGGGGAGGCGTCACGTCGCAACGCGGCGTGACGGAGGGGGCGTCGTTGCTGCAAACACCTTGTAGCGGAGGATACGTAGACCCGTAGCCGGGCGGCAATCCTTTTGGCACTTCGTGCCATTTCCCCTAGCAGGCAATGTCATAAACTTAAGAAATTCCCTCGCAATGGATTGCGAGGGCGGAGCGGTGAGGTGATTCCCCTTTCAAGGGGAAATGT
>CACXGW010000005.1 GCA_902767325.1 uncultured Ruminococcus sp. | reverse complement strand
ATAGTCTTTTATTTCACGGCAGACGGCAGAGTCGACTTCCGCGCGCTGGTCAAGGACCTGGCTTCCGTTTTCCGCACCAGGATCGAACTCCGTCAGATCGGCGTCCGCGACGAGGCAAAAATGCTGGGCGGGCTGGGAATATGCGGCAGACCGTTTTGCTGCAACGGCTTTATGGGCGAGTTCCAGCCGGTGTCGATAAAAATGGCGAAGGAGCAGGGCTTGTCGCTTTCTCCCGTAAAAATCTCGGGCACCTGCGGCAGACTGATGTGCTGTCTGAAATACGAGCAGGAGGCATACACCGATCTGCTCCGCCACACTCCGAAGGTCGGCGCTATCGTAAACACCCCCGAGGGCAGAGGTCTTGTTGTTGAAAACAACCTTATCGCGCGTACGCTCAAGGTAAAGCTTGACAACGCTCCCGAGGATGTGGCTCCCAAGACCTTCTCCGTGAAGCAGTGCCGCATCGTCAAGGACGGCTATATCAAGGTGAACAAAAAAGAAATGGAACAGCTTGGCAGCCTTGAATAAACTCATAACAAAAAACAACAAACCACTTGCAAATTTTTTAATTTGTGATATACTAAAAATAACTAAATAAGGAGGTGTGCAATCCATGGCATATGTTATCAGTGATGAATGCATTATGTGTGGTGCTTGTGCAGACGAATGTCCTTGTTCGGCAATTTCCGAGGGTGACGGCAAATACGTCATCGACGCTGACGCTTGTGCAGACTGCGGCGCTTGTGCCGATGTTTGCCCCGTAGGCGCTCCCTCTGAAGGCTGATCAGGTCATAAGTAAACCAAAACGACGGCAAGGGTTTCCTTGCCGTCTTTATTGTATTTCGGTTAGCAAAGGGCAACTAACGATAAGCTCTTGCAGTAGCGCGCGCTGTGTTGTATAATAATCAAAGAAATATACGGAGGCTGTTATGAAAAACCTTCATCTTGAGCCGCTGGGAAGCGGCATGGAAATATTTGTAACGGACAGCTATCACTTTTCCACCGACACCATCCTTCTCGCGGATTTTTCAAAGCCCAAGGGAGCGAAGCGCTGCGTCGATCTCGGCAGCGGCTGCGGAACCATCCCGCTGCTGTGGCTCAAAGGCGAGCCTGACATCAGCGTGTGCGCGGTGGAGATACAACAAAACGCCTGCGAGCTGCTGCAAAAAAGCGTTGAGCGAAATCATCTTGAGGAAAAGCTGACGGTGCTGTGCGCAGACTTAAAGGAGCTAAAGGGAAAGCTGCCGTTCGGCGCGTTTGATCTCGCGGCGTGCAATCCGCCGTATAAGCCCTGCGGAACGGGGCTTCGAAACCCCGAAGAAAAGCTCAGCACGGCTCGGCACGAAACCGACTGCACGCTCGACGACGTTTGCGAGGCAGCATCGAATCTTTTGCAGTTCGGCGGAAAGTTCTGCCTTTGCCAGCGCCCCGAAAGGCTTGCCGACGCGATGGAAAGTATGCGCCGCTTTGACTTGGAACCGAAGCGCCTGCGGATGGTGCAGCAGAGAAAAAGCAAGGCGCCCAAGCTGTTTTTGATCGAGGGCAGACGCGGCGGAAAGCGCGGCTTTCTTGACGTGCTGCCGACGCTGTTCATCGAGGACGAAAACGGAAACTTTTCCGAAGAAATGATGACGATTTACGGCGACTATAAATCCGCCGAATAAGGAGAAAGCTATGACGGGAACTTTATATGTCACGGGCACGCCGATAGGCAATTTGTCCGATCTGTCGCCGCGGGCTGCGCAGACTTTGGAAGATGTCGATTTCATCGCCGCCGAGGACACCCGCGTAACGCTCAAGCTGCTGAACCACCTCGGAATAAAAAAGCCGATGATAAGCTACTACGAGCATAATAAGCGCGAGCGCGGCGAGATCATCTGCGCGCGTATCGAGCAGGGAGAAAACTGCGCGATCGTGACCGACGCGGGTATGCCCTGCATTTCGGATCCCGGCGAAGATCTTATAAAGCTTTGCGCCGAGCGCGGAATAAAAACCGTTGTTGTTCCCGGTCCGAGCGCGGTAGTGTCTGCGCTTGCGGTGTCGGGGCTCGACACGGGACGTTTCACCTTTGAGGGCTTTCTCAGCGTGAACAAAAAGAGCCGCCGGGAGCATTTGGAAAGCCTGCAAAACGAAAGGCGCACAATGATCTTTTACGAGGCGCCCCACAAGCTGCCCGCCACTCTGCGTGATTTTTACGAAGCGTTCGGACTCAGGAAGCTGAGCATAGTCCGCGAACTGACTAAGATTCACGAGGAGGTCATCCGCACCACGACCGAAGAAGCCGCGGAAAAGTATTCCGACGGCAGCCTGAAGGGCGAGATCGTGCTCGTCCTCGAGGGTAAAACCGAAGACGAAGCGGAGGAATACACCTTAGAGAGCGCGGTGGCTCTGGCTAAGAAGCTTATGGACAGCGGCGTAAAGGCGACCGACGCCGCAAAGGAAGCCGCGGCTGTGACGGGCTTCAAGAAAAACGACATCTACAGGGAGCTTTTGGAATGACATACGAAAAAGCCTTAGAAAAAATCCACTCGCTGCTCACCTTCGGGTCGCGCCCGGGTCTGGAGCGAATGAGAGAGCTGCTGCGCCGTCTTGGCGATCCGCAGGATAAGCTGAAATATATCCACGTTGCGGGCACGAACGGCAAGGGCTCTGTGTGCGCGATGCTGTCGTCGGTGCTGACGGCGGCAGGCTATAAAACAGGGCTTTTCATCTCGCCTTATATAACAGATTTCCGCGAGAGAATTCAGATAAACAACCAACCGATCGGCAAGGATGTCCTGACCGACGCCGTGGAAAAGACCTTCCCCATCCTTGAACAGCTGCGGAATGAAGGTATAATAATCACGGAATTTGAGTATGTAAACGCCTTGCAATTTTATATCCACGCAAATGAAAAATGCGACGTAGTGGTGCTTGAAACGGGAATGGGCGGTCTGCTCGACTGCACAAACGTCATAAAGCCTCCGCTGTGCGCGGTGATAACCGCCATCGGGCTTGACCACACCGCGGTGCTGGGCGACACTATCGAAAAAATCGCCGAACAAAAATGCGGAATAATCAAGCGCGGCTCGGCTGTCGTTTCCTCTCCTCAGGAAAGTGAAGCGAGGCAGGTAATTGAAAAAACGGCAAAGTATAAAAACGTGCCGCTGTTTTTCGGGTCGGATTTGCCGCTTGAAATAAAGGAAATGACGCTTTTCGGCAGCCGCTTTTCAATTGAAGATAAGGAATACGAAATAAAGCTTGCCGGCGATCATCAAATCGAAAACGCCGCGACCGCTCTGAACGTATTATTCTATATCAGAAATAAAAAACTGCTAACTATACCCGATGAAGCGATAGAATACGGCTTGAAAACAGCCGTGAATCCCGCAAGGCTCGAGCTTATCAGCCGCGAGCCGATAGTTCTGCTGGACGGCGCGCACAATCCGAACGGTATCGCCGCTTTGAAAAAAGCCATAAAGCGCTTTTTGCCCGGCAAAAAAATCACCTGCGTTATGGGAATGCTTGCCGACAAGGACTCCGACGGAGCGCTTTCGCTGCTGAAAGGGATGTTTGAGCGCGTGCTCACCGTTCCGGTTGACAATCCTCGCGCGATGTCAGCCGAAGAGCTTGCCGAAAAATTCAGGGCGAGCGGTACAAACGCCGTTTCGTACACATCAGCAAAGGACGCGATAGACGCGGTGATAGCTTTTGCTAAAAATGAAAACGGCGCGGTGGTGATCTGCGGCTCGCTTTATCTCGCGGGAGAAGTCCGTCCTTATTTGCTGCAAAAGTTTTGCTGACCGACAGCTTCATACAAGTTTTTTACGCTGTACCGATTATTATTGGTATAGCGTTATTTTTTTGGAGGGAAGTTAAAATGGTTGAAACAGAATATAAAAACAACGTGCTTACGGCATATCTGTCGGGAGAAATCGACCACGACAGCGCGGCAAAGATACGCACAAGCGTAGACGCGGCGGCTCAGACGCTGAATCCGCGTTTGCTGTGCCTCGACTTTAAAGGAGTGAGCTTTATGGATTCGTCGGGAGTTGGACTTGTTATGGGACGCTACCGCCAGATGAAGCTGCTGGGCGGCGGCTTGCAGGTGAAAAACTACTCCGACGGGATATACCGCATTTTCGCGATGTCGGGACTTGAAAGCTTGGGGGTGCTGCGATGAAAACCGTAAACGAAATGAAGCTGAGCTTTCCCTCAAAAAGCTGCAACGAAGCGTTCGCGCGCAGCGCTGTGGCGGCGTTCGTAATGAACCTCGACCCGACCGTTAGCGAACTGAGCGACCTAAAAACTGCCGTGTCGGAAGCCGTAACGAACTGCATCGTACACGGCTATCGCAGACAGAGCGGAGAGATTTTTCTGACGGGAAAGATATTTGAAAACGGCAAAGTCAGCGTAAAGATACGCGACAAGGGCTGCGGCATAGAAAACGTTGAGCAGGCTATGCAGCCGCTGTTCACCACCGCAGCCGACGAGGAGCGCGCGGGGCTGGGCTTTGCGGTTATGCAGAGCTTTTGCGACGCGGTGCGTGTTAGGTCGACCCCCGGCAAGGGCACCGCGGTCACGCTTGAAAAGCTTATCGGCACCGATGAATGAGCGGGACAGGCTTGCCGAAAAGCATATGGGGCTGGTCCATTCCCTGTGCAGGCGTTTTTCAAACAAGGGGATCGAATATGACGAGCTGTTCGCCGCCGGCTGTCTGGGACTTTCAAAGGCAATAAAAAACTTTGACGAAAGCCGCGGATTGCAGTTTTCCACCTACGCCTTCCCCGTTATCCTCGGCGAGATAAAGCGGCTGTTCCGCGACGGCGGCACGGTAAAAGTGAGCCGATCATTAAAGGAGCTGTCGCAAAAAATAGCGCGGCTCAACTGTGACAGCGTTTTACATAGCGGAAATGAACTGAGCGTATCACAGCTTGCGGAAAGATTGAACGTAAGCCCGGAAAAGATCGCCGAAGCTATCGGCAGCGCCCGCGCTCCGCTTTCCCTCACAGCGGAATATGACGAGGAAGGCAATCCTCAGCTGGACCTGCCCTCGCCCGACATACAGGAGGAAATATCGGAACGGCTGACGCTTGAAGAAGCGATCGGCTCGCTTGATACAAACGACAAAAAGCTGATAGCGCTGCGGTATTATCAAAGCAAGACCCAAACCCAGACCGCGCGGGCGCTCGGTATGACGCAGGTTCAGGTGAGCCGCCGCGAAAAGAAGATACTGGAATATCTCAGAAAAGAAATGAGCGCGTGAAAGATAGTGCAAAGTGCAAAGTGTAAAGTGCAAAGTGAAGGTCGGGAAGAAAGCTTTGCTTTTGCACAGCGTTTAGTTCCCGACCGTATTTATAATACTGCGGTCGGGAATCATAGCATTCTTCTTAATCAATTCTGTCTGCACGACCGACACTTGGCACTTGGAACTTGAAACTTGTGACTTACTTTAGTGACGGTTGTGACGGTTGTTTTGCAGTATATATACAACCGCAAAAAAAATAAATACTGTTTTTTTTTTTTTGAATTTTTACGAACACCAGAAATTACCGTCACTACTGTCACAAACTGCCGATACAAATGACTTATGACTTGATAACTTCCGACTTCCGACTTACAAATTGTTTCCCCTGATAACAAGCTCCGCCCATTCGGCGGGACCTACGGCGCCGTTCTGCTCTATTTCCAGCAGGCGCTGAAATGCGATAACGGCGTTTTTTGTGCGCGGACCGAAAACCCCGTCCACCGTGACCGACGGCACCGAAGGCTCCGACTGCGCCACGACATTGAGATAGCGCTGGATTATACGCACGCTCTCTCCCCTGTCGCCCTCGACTATGAATCGCCCGGGATACGGCTCGCCGATAGCCGATTGATAGCTCGGCGGCAGTTCCTCCACCGCGCCGCGGTACGCCTGCTCAATCAGCATAAAGAGGTTAGCGTCCACCACGCCCGTTACGGGCAGACCGTAGTTGTTTTGGAAGGTGAACACCGCGTCGCGCGTGAGCGTGCCGAAGTAGCCGGTGATGGGTATGGGCGGAAGCTCGGGATAAAAATATCCCAAAAACGCCAGATAATACTGAAGCGCCTCAACGTCCACTCCCCTGTCGCCGATCTGCATTTCGCGGGTATATTTCTTTTCCACCTCGGAGAGCTGCAAGCCCTCGCTGGTGATCTCGCTGAGTTTTTTCACTCCGCCGAATATCTGCTTTATCTTATACCACGTCGCCTTGCCGACAACGCCGTCGACGTCGAGGTTGAAAATCTGCTGAAAAGCGCGCACGGCGTCTTCGGTCTCAAGATCATATACTCCCGAATTGGCGTTGACCTTCGGGATGGCGGGGTAGTTTTTGCCGATGCGGTTGAGCTCGCGCTTTATGGTCAGCACATCGTCGCCGAACGAACCGCGGCGCAGAGCCGCTCCGGGGTAGGACTCGGTATTGCCGCCGACGGGCGCGTTGAAAACCAGGCTTATATCGTCGCCGTAATAATAGCGCAAAATCTCGATCGGCGTCATTCCCTGCTTTGCGAGCGTGACCGTTCCCCACTGGGACAGTCCGCTGCAAAAGGTCGTATAACCGTCGCAGAACTGCGCGTAAAGCGGCTCCACGCTGCCTGTGCGCACGATGTAGTTGTTGAATATCTCGTCAACGATGCGGCTGATGTTGTCGTAAACCTCGCCGCCGTAAACATAGTTCTGGTCGATCGAGGTGTTGTTGGTGATGTCGAAATCATAGCCGCGGCTGCGGTAATACTCGGTGTATACGCGGTTGAGCGCGAAGGTTATCTGCGCCAGCACGTTCGCCCTTATAGCGCTTTCGGGCCAGGTGGGATATATCTCGTTTGAGGCGACGTTTTTGATGTAATCGGTAAACGGCACCGTGACGTCCTCCGCGGGTGTGTGGGGTCGGGCGAGGTGCACGGTTATCGTCTGAGGAACAACCGGTGTGACTGCCATATCATTCCTCCCTGCCGTTTTGCAGCGGCTCCAGAGCGATGGGCAAAATGGTTTCTATCCTGTCCTGAATGGTGACGGGATAGTCCGTGATCTCCGCAAACGCGGGATGATATGCCGACACAAGATATGTCTTTTCGTTCTGACCCGCAGTTTCGGGGCTGTTGTTCTGCGTTGCCGAGCAGGACGGCAGAACTATCTCGTTGACGATACCCGAAGAATCGGTGACGTCGTGATAGATGCTGTAGCGCACGCCGTTTTCGACCATCGCCACCTCGACAAAAACGTTTTTGACCGGAAAGCTCTGGTTGGCGGCGCTGATCTGTACCTTCAGCGAACCTCGCCCGGGATTATCGTTTATGAATTTTTCAAACTCGGGCTTGAAGGGCGAATCGCCCGAAATTCGGTTTTCAAAATCTGTAATCATAAAAAAAGACCCCTTTCATCAGCACATTTTATGCAGATAAAAGGGGTTTGTTAACATATTGTAAACATAAGCAGTGTTTGAGTGTTGTGTGTAGGGGCGCACCCGCGTGTGCGCCCTAAGAAAAGTCTGCGTTATGAGAGGGCGCACACGCGGGTGCGCCCCTACATTGAAAAGGAAAACTTGTTTATTATCCTTAATTGACGACATTAGGTTTGTTTACTATTTTATTGAACGTCGAAGGCGTATGCCGTCCACGCGTATTTCAGCGCGGAAACAAGTTTATACGCGTTTTCCTCCGCGTCGGACTTTTCCTTCAGGCTCGTAAGACCTGTTCCGACATTAGCCTCGTAGTTTTTGTCGATGGCGCTGAGCTT
This sequence comes from uncultured Ruminococcus sp., assembly GCA_902767325.1. Taxonomy (GTDB): domain Bacteria; phylum Bacillota; class Clostridia; order Oscillospirales; family Acutalibacteraceae; genus Ruminococcoides. The sequence continues at coordinate 8,519 of CACXGW010000005.1, read as the reverse complement.
CAGGCTTTCGTCGTCTTTCTGTGTTTTGCGGTAGTTTTCCAAATCGAACTTATCCTGGTTGTTCTGCGCGGAAACGATGCCGTAAAAGTCGTTGATCGTCTTGACCGCCTGAGCGTTCGACTCCGCCGAAAGCTGCTTGAAGCTGTCGTTGTTTATAAGGTTCTTTTCGATCGACCCGATCGCCGGAGAGGATGTGTCGATAACGCTTTGGAGTTCATCCAAGGTGAAGCTTCCGCCTGTTTTGCGGTCCCTGAACGAAAGCACACACAGCTGTGCGTCATAAAAATCCGAAGCGCTTAGCTTTTCAAGCACGGAGTCCATCGCCGAAAAACGGTCGCTGAAGCTCTTGTATTTCTCCTTTAGCTTGTCGGGAAGCCGGTCTGCCGAGTTAAATGACTCAAACTGCTCTTTAAGCTTTGCAAAAGCGCCGTTCACCTCGTCCTTGTCGGTTTGCAGCAAGCCGGAGTTGTACGCCTCGGCATAGCTGTCCCTGACCTTCAGCAGCTCAACGAACTCTCTGACGGCGTCTGCCCCGGGAGTCCGGAAGCCGCTGATATGATCGAGTCCCGCCTGATAATTGCCGCTTAGTATCTCGCTTTGCGCCTTCTGAGTTTTATAGTCCTCGGAATTAGTGTATATCAACTGGAACACAAAAAGTCCCACAGCGGCGAGGATCACGGTTGAAGCTATGATGATCGTGACGACAAGCGCTTTGTTGCCGCTCTTTTTCTTTTGCGGAACGGATGGCGAGGGCGTGCGGTACGCCTCGGGGATCAGCTCATCCTGTGCGTATATATCCTGAGGCTGATTGTTGTAGTTGGGAACAGCCGCGGGATAATATTCCTCCTGCGAAAAGCTCTGCCGCTGCGGCTCTTCGTAGTCGAAATTCACGGGCGCCTCCCACTGAGACCGGACATGACGTACAGGTTCTTGCGGAATCTCGTCGATAAAAATCGTCTGATCCGCGTCGGCTGTTTTTGTCATATCGTCGTCGGCAATTCTTGTTCTGTTGTCGAAATAATGGGACTTCGCCGCCGGTTTTTTCGCGTCGGAGGGCACCGCCCAACCGCAGCGCGGACAGCGTGGATCGTTATCGTTAAGTTTCATGCCGCATTTTCCGCAAAACATTATTTTCGCCTCCTGCTTTTTTCGATAAAGATATTATACCATTTCGATCAGGCTTTGTAAATAGCCAATGCACTTTAGCGGTTTAAAGCATAGGCGCTTTAAAGCGTAGCAATTTAAACCAAAAAAGCGCCTCTCCTTTGTATGGTTTCCACAAAATTATCTGTAATTCTCTGTCTATACTTGACAAAAGACTCGTTTCGTGAGATATTATTAATGATTCAGTTGCCCCTGCAAAGAATCTGCCGGGGTAACTTTTTGTGTGATATGTGACAGAAAAGGAGAAGAATTATGCCAATTACCGAGCTTCTCACCAGAAACGCCACCTATTTTAAAGACGACGTGGCGCTGGTCGAGATCAATCCGGAAGTGAAAAACGTCCCCCACGTTACGTGGCGGGAGTATTCGCTGATCGAATCGAACCGCAGCGGAGCGTTCCGCAAGCAGCTGACCTGGGGCGAGTTTGACGTAAGAGCAAACCGTTTCGCTAATCTGCTGCTGACCCGAGGAGTAAAAAAGGGCACAAAGGTAGCCATTTTGCTGATGAACTGCCTTGACTGGCTGCCCATTTACTTCGGTATTCTGAAGGCGGGCGCCATCGCGGTTCCGCTGAATTTCCGCTACACCGCGGAGGAAATCGCCTATTGCGTAAACAAGGCGGATTCCGACGTGCTGGTTTTCGGTCCCGAGTTCATCGGCAGAGTGGAGGAGATCCTCCCGCAGATACCGCGCGTAAAGAATTGTTTTTATGTAGGCGACGAGTGCCCCTCGTTTGCCGACAGCTATGAAAAGCTTATAGGTCACTGCTCCTCGCAGGCGCCGGGAATCTACATCACCGACGACGACAACGGCGCGATCTATTTTTCCTCGGGCACAACGGGCTTTCCGAAGGCGATTTTGCACGCTCACCGCGCGCTGATGCATTCGGCAAAGGTCGAGCACGCCCATCACGGACAGACAAAGGACGACGTTTTCCTTTGCATACCGCCGCTGTACCACACCGGCGCTAAAATGCACTGGTTTGGCAGCCTGTATTCAGGCGGCAAGGCGGTTCTGCTGCGCGGCGTCAGCCCCGAGTGGATAATCCGCACCGTCAGCGAAGAGCGCTGCTCTATCGTCTGGCTGCTCGTTCCGTGGGCACAGGACATCCTTGACGCTATCGACAGCGGACAGATCGACCTCAACGAATACGACCTGAGTCACTGGCGCCTTATGCACATCGGCGCTCAGCCTGTTCCCCCGACGCTCATCAAGCGCTGGAAGGCTGTTTTCCCGCACCACGAATATGACACCAACTACGGTCTGAGCGAATCGATCGGACCCGGCTGCGTTCATCTGGGCGTAGGCAACATCCATAAGGTCGGCGCAATCGGCGTTGCCGGCTACGGCTGGGAAGTCAAGATCGTTGACGAAAACCGCAACGAAGTCACAAACGGAGTCGGCGAGCTGGCGGTCAAGGGTCCCGGCGTTATGAGGTGCTACTACCGCGACGCCAAGGCTACCGAGGAAGTTCTCGACAGCAACGGCTGGCTTTACACCGGCGATATGGCAGAGCGCGACAGCGAAGGCTTCATATATCTTGTCGACCGCAAAAAGGACGTTATCATCTCGGGCGGCGAAAACATATATCCCGTTCAGATCGAAGACTTCCTCCGCTCCAACGATGCTGTCAAGGACGTTGCGGTCATCGGACTTCCCGACAAGCGCCTGGGCGAGATCACCGCGGCGATCATCGAGCTGAAGCCCGGATTCAGCCTCAGCGAAGACGACGTCAATCAGTTCTGTATGGCGATGCCGAGATATAAGCGTCCGCGCAAGGTCATCTTTGCCGACGTTCCGCGCAACCCGACCGGCAAGATCGAAAAACCCGTGCTCCGCAAGAAATACTGCGGCGAAAGCGTTGTAGCTCAGCAGAACGAGATCGATCTCAGCGAGCTTAAATAAATAAAAACTCTTTGGGGGTAGACACAATGGATTTTGATTTAGTAATAAAAATCGTCATGCTGGTGCTGTTTTTCGGCGTGATGGTCGGCGTAGGTATCTACTGCCGCACAAAAGCCACCAACGTCAGCGGCTTCGTACTCGGCGGCAGAAGCGTCGGTCCGTGGCTGACGGCGTTCGCGTACGGCACCTCGTACTTTTCGGCAGTTATCTTTATCGGATATGCCGGACAGTTCGGCTGGAAATTCGGTATCGCTTCGACCTGGATCGGCATAGGCAACGCGCTTATCGGCTCGCTGCTCGCGTGGGTGATCCTGGGCAGAAGAACAAGGATAATGACCCAGCACCTCAACTCATCAACGATGCCCGAATTTTTCGGCAAGCGTTTCAACAGCAAGGGGCTGAAGATCGGCGCTTCGATCATCACCTTTGTATTCCTTATTCCCTACACCGCGTCGCTTTACAACGGACTTTCGCGTCTGTTCAGCATGGCGTTCCACGTTGATTACGTGTGGTGTATCGTAGCCATGAGCGTGCTCACCGGTATTTACGTTATCGCGGGCGGCTATATGGCAACGGCTATCAACGACTTTATCCAGGGCATAATAATGCTCATCGGAATCGTGGCTGTTATCGCCGCGGTGCTTATGAACCAGGGCGGCTTTATGGAGGCTCTCAACGGTCTGGCGAACGTGTCCGATCCCACTGTCTCCTCCACACCCGGAGTGTTCAATTCCTTCTTCGGACCCGACCCGCTCGGACTTCTGGGCGTTGTTATCCTGACTTCGCTCGGCACCTGGGGACTTCCCCAGATGGTGCAGAAGTTCTACGCTATCAAGCACGAGAACGACATCAAGAAGGGCACCATCATCTCCACCGCTTTCGCGTTCGTCGTTGCGGGCGGCTGCTACTTCCTCGGAGGCTTCGGCAGACTGTTCAATGTTGACGTTGCGAAAGAAGGCTTTGACGCGATCATCCCGAAGATGCTTCAGGAATCTCAGCTTCCCTCGCTGCTTATGGCGGTAGTGGTCATTCTGGTGCTTTCCGCTTCGATGTCAACGCTTTCCTCGCTTGTTATCGCATCCTCCTCTACGTTGACGATCGATTTGCTCAAGGGCAACATCATCAAGAAGATGAGCGAGAAAAAGCAGGTTCTGATCATCCGTATCTTCATCGTTGTGTTCATCGCTATTTCGGCGTTCATCGCGATCTATCAGGTCAAGAGCAACAACTCGAGCGTTAAGTTCATCGCACAGCTGATGGGCGTTTCGTGGGGCGCACTCGCGGGCGCGTTCCTGGCTCCGTTCCTCTATGGTCTGTATTGGAAAAAGACCACCAAGCTCGCCTGCTGGGTAAGCTTCATCTTCGGCGCGGGCATCATGCTTGTCAACCTCTTCTGGGGCAAGCAGATATTCCCCGTGTTCCTGCAATCCCCCATCAACTGCGGCGCGCTGGCTATGCTGGCGGGACTTATCATCGTTCCCGTCGTCAGCCTGATCTCTCCCAAGCCCGACAAAAAGCTTGTGGACGAAGCGTTCGCCTGCTACGAAAAGCAGGTCCCCGCAAAACAGAAAAACTCACTCGACTGATACCCTTTTCTGTCACACATATTCCCCCTGCTGCTTCGGCGGCAGGGGGAAACTTTTTGCGCCGAAACATTAGATGATTCCGCTTGATTTTACTGCGCAATCTGTTATAATTGATTTGGGAGGGTTTTATATGACTCATTTTCTGTTTTATTTCGTTGTTATCCTGGCGCTGATTTGTCTGCTGGGATTCTTCAACGAAAAGGTGACAAAGCTTACTTATGAGATTTCGCTGATGCTGTTTTCAGTGGTGATAGGCGCGGCGGTTTTGCTGGGGACAAGCCTGTTTTCAAACACATCCGTCGGGAACATCCTGCAAAAGCTTCAGGTGTTCGACATCGAAAAATACCTGATGGACGGCGTGCTGTGCTTTATGCTGTTCGCGGGCTCGTGCCATCTAAAGCTTTCCGACTTCATCAAGCAGGCTCGTCAGGTCAGCGTGCTGGCGTTCGTCGCGACCTTTTTGGGCGCGTGCTTCTACGGACTTTTGTTCTTCGGAGCGGGACAGCTTTTGGGACTTGATCTTTCGCTGCCCGTATGCCTGATGTTCGGCAGCATCGTGGCTCCTACCGACCCGATAGCGGCTACAAGCATCTTAAATAAATTCGGCTTGCCGAAAAACATTTCGTTTTTGATAGAGGGCGAATCGCTGTTCAACGACGGCGTGGGAGTCGCGCTTTTCGTGTGCTTTTCGGGACTTGCGGCGCAAACCTCGTCAAGCGGATTTTTCAGGGTTATGCTGCCTCAGATCTTCGGAGCGCTCGGCATCGGCGCCGCGGCAACAATACTGCTTTTCCCGCTTTACAAGTTCACAAAAAGCCATACGCTCGGCATATTCGTCAGCCTGCTTTGCGTGTCGCTTTCCTATTACCTTTGCGAGCTTTTCGGCTTTTCGGGCGCGATCGCCTCGGTAGTATGCGGAATAACCTTCGCCGCTCTGCGCTCGCGCTTCTGCAAAGATGACGACAGCGAAAAGGTAGAACGCTTCGGCTCGTTCTGGGAAACGCTCGACGTGCTGATGAACTCCGTTTTGTATATCCTGCTGGGACTCAGCTTTACGCGCATTTTGCAGATGGAGCACGTCGTGATCCTGTCGCTTGTCGCGATCGCCGCGAACTTCATCGCGCGCGCCGGAAGCCTTTCGATCTCCACGCTGATAATGGGAAAGATACCCGACGGCTATGACAAGCTCAACTTCATAAAGCTGCTGACCTGGGGAGGGCTGCGCGGAGGATTGTCGGTAGCACTGGCGATGAGCACAAAGGAAATGCTGCCCGAGCAGACGTATTTCATCATCCTCGGCGGCACCTACGCGATCGTGTTCTTTACAACGGTCATCCAGGGCTTGACGATGAAGCCCGTTTACAGCGCGATCGACCGCTCGGTACAAAAGAAAAACGGAAGAGAATAAATCATTTGATACATCTGAAAAATGGTTTTTTATATAAACAGCGCATATCCTTGCTCTGAAAATCGAGGAGGAGTTTCTATGCAAAGAATCAAAAATCAAGCCCATCCTTTTATAAGGGTGGGCTTTGAGTTTTATGTTCAGCGACAAAATAATCGGGAGAAATATAGACAAACACGGTCCGATTTGATAGAATAAAAGCATAAATCAACGGAGGGTTTAAAATGAGCGTTATCGGAGATCAAATAAAGAAGTATAGAATCCAGAAAAAATACACGCAGGAAAAGCTCGGAAATATGATCGGCGTCACAACGCAGGCTGTTTCCAAATGGGAAAGAGGCGGAACTCCCGACGCGGAGGTCCTGCCGCTGATTGCCGACGCGCTCGATGTTGATATCGACTCGCTTTTCGGCAGAGAGGAACAGGACCTGCAGATGACCATGACAAAAAAGCTGAGCAAAATGCCTTCCGATGAAGCTTTTCGCTACACCTTCAATTTTTGCTGGTCGATCATATTGGGACTGACGGGCGACGCCGGGTTCACCGAGGATTTTGTCGATACCTTTGTAAGCCATTCGGGCGTCAAAAGAGAGCATTGTCCCGATTATTTCGCAAAGCTGGTCAGAAACGACGGTATGGCGCTGGCTCGGTTGTCAAACGATTTCAGCCACTTTTTCCTGATGGTGCAGCCGCACGATGAAAGCGTTACCGCGCATTTTGAGGACATTGAAACTATCAGAAAAGTGTTTGCGCTGTTTGCAGACAAAAAGATCCTGAAAACCATTTGCTATCTCAACTCGATGTCGAATATACCGGTCACCGCACCGCTTATCAGCAAAGGGACCGGGCTTGAAATGCGCGAAGTTGAGCGCTGTATGAAAACGATCTGCGACAACAAAATGGCAGATCATATGAAGATCGCGACCGTTGGCGGAGAGATCGACTCATATGCGGTCCGGCGCGAGTGCAATGTTATTCCGCTGCTCTGCTTTGCCGATGAGATCGCCAAAGGAAGTCCTTTCCCCGTGTTCGGAATGTATGACAGGGAACGTCCGCTTTTGTAAACCGGCAGTTGAGTTTTTAGCTGTTAAGTTGCAATCATTTTAAAACAGTTGCTTGATACTTTCGGGCAGCTGTTTTATTATATAAATATAAAACAACAAAGGAGAGATACTATGAAAAAGGCTTTGGCATTTATATTATGCGCGGTTATGATCTCGGCGTTTGCCGGATGCTCCTCAGGCAATACCGAAACAAAATCCGCTGAAACAACAGTTGAGGAAACAACAACACCTCAGGAAACCATTCCGGCGGACGTCAAAACCAAGCTTGATCAGGCTCTGAAAGATAAAAAGTTTTTGGGTGTGGTTCAGATCTCCAAAGGCAACGACGTGATTTATCAGTATGTCGACGGCGACGACGATAACGGAAAGCCTCTTACAACAGACGCTTCCATGCCCATCGCCTCGACGTCAAAACAATTCTGCGCCGCTGCCGTTATGCTGCTCAGCGAACAAAACAAGCTAAGCGTGGACGATACGCTTGACAAGTATTTCCCCAAATACAAGTACGGCAAAAAGATGACTCTGAAGCACCTGCTCACCATGGGCTCGGGTATCCCGAATTACTATCAGGTTTTCGTTGATCCGTCTATGCTCGGGTCGGATGAATCCGAAAACGTCAAAAAAATGAAGGAAGAGCTCTTTAAAACAGAGCTTAACTTTGAGCCCGGCGACGACTACGAGTATTCAAACTCCAACTTCTTTTTGCTCGCGGAGATAGTCGAACAAGTCAGCGGCGTTCCCTATCACGAATTTCTCAGGAAAAACTTTTTTGAACCGCTCGAAATGACCCACACAGGTTTTGTGGAAGAAATATCCGGTAACCCCGAATGGGCGTATGCGCTTTCCAAAACGGAACCGCTGAACGAAACGGTCTGCCCGGGTTTTGCGAAGGGTGCGGGCGACATTGTCTCAAACGCCGAAGATATGGATAAGTGGATGCACGGACTCAGCGGCGGCAAGGTCATATCGACCGATACATTCAAACAAATGACAGACAATGTCAATGAATACAGCTCGGAAGAATACTGCTACGGTCTCTGGCATATGCTGTATGACGGCGTTGGTCACGTCGGACAGATCGAACCCCACTTCGGCACCGTAGATTATATGAATTCCGACCGCGGTGTTTACCTGTTCGCCGTATCAAACGATATGCGCGGAATGTCGTTTGTGCAGGAGCTGCCAAAGGCGGTGCTCGATATTCTGTTCGAGGCAGAACAATAAACGAATATTAAAGCTCTCGTTCCGATTTTGACTGTCTCTGCGTGCGTTTTCCCAAAACAAAAAGACCCGTAAAGGGTCTTTTCGTTTTGGTGCGAGTGTTCATAACGGACTTATGAAAAATTCAGGTTTTATCGGCAGTCACACACATTTCTCGCTCGCACATTTGTGATT
>CACXGW010000004.1 GCA_902767325.1 uncultured Ruminococcus sp. | reverse complement strand
GTATCAAAACGGTATCAACAAGACTTTTGAAGTGTCAAAAAGTCAGTGTTTAAGCCATTTCTTTGACTTCTGTTCTTATTCCCACTCTACGGTGCCCGGAGGCTTGCTCGTTATGTCGTAGACTACGCGGTTGACGTGTTCGACCTCGTTGATAATTCTATTTGAAACGCTGCCGAGGATGTCGTAAGGGATTTTTGCCCAGTCGGCGGTCATAAAGTCGTCGGTCGTGACGGCACGGATAGCGACAAGCTCGTCATATGTGCGCGCGTCGCCCATAACGCCGACGGTTTTAACGCCCGGGAGCACTACGAAGAACTGGCTCATCTTCTCGGCATAGCCGCTCTTTTTCATTTCGTCGCGGAAAATAGCGTCGGCTTCCTGTAATATTTTGACGCGTTCGGCTGTGATCTCACCGATGACGCGTACACCCAAGCCGGGACCCGGGAAAGGCTGGCGCCATACGAGCTCGTGAGGCAAGCCGAGCTTTTCGCCGACCGCTCTGACCTCGTCCTTGAACAGGTCCTTGAGCGGTTCGATTATATCTTCAAACTTGATATCCTTGGGGACCTCGACCTGGTTGTGATGGGTCTTGATTTTTGCCGCGTCACCTTTGCCGCTTTCGATACGGTCGGGATAGATAGTTCCCTGTGCAAAGAAGCCCGAGCCGTAGCTTTCGCGGATCTTGTTCCAGAAAACATTAAAGAATTCGGTGCCGATTATATTGCGCTTCTCTTCGGGATCTGTGATACCCTTGAGCTTAGCGAGAAATTCGTCCTGGCAGTTGACGCGGACAAAGTTCATATCAAAGAGCTTTGTGAAGGTGTTTTCAACGAAATCGCCCTCGTCCTTGCGCATAAGTCCCTGATCGACAAAAACGCAGGTGAGCTGCTTGCCGATAGCTTTGCTGAGCAGCGCGGCGGCAACCGAGGAATCAACTCCGCCGGAGAGTCCGAGAACAACGCCCTTATCCCCTACCTGCTCCTTGATCTGAGCTACGGTGGTGTCGATAAAGTTATCCATCTTCCAGGTGCCTTCGCATTCACAGACGTTATAAAGGAAAGAGCGAAGCATCTTTTTGCCGTTTTGAGTGTGATTTACCTCGGGATGGAACTGAACGCCGTAGAGCTTTTTCTTATCGTTCGCCATGGCTGCAACGGGACAGTGAGCTGTGGCGGCGGTCACGACAAAGCCTTCGGGCGGCTGACTGATGTAGTCGCGGTGGCTCATCCAGGAAATGCCGCTGTCGGGCAGGTTTTTGAAAAGAATGTTATCGGTACGGTAAGCGGTGTCGGTTTTGCCGTATTCGCTGACGGAATTATCCTCGGCTGAAACTACCTCGCCGCCGAGAGAATACGCCATAAGCTGACAGCCGTAGCAGATTCCGAGAATGGGGATTCCGAGCTCGAAAATTTCGGGAGTATAGTGGGGAGAAGATTCGTCATAGACGCTGTTTGGTCCGCCCGTGAAGATGATACCCTTTGGATCGATTTCCCTGATACGCTCTATCGGAACGGTATACGGGAGTATTTCGCAATAGACATTACATTCGCGGACACGTCGCGCGATAAGCTGATTATACTGACCGCCGAAATCGAGTACGATAACTGTTTCCTTCATATATTACCCCTCTTTGCAAATGAATTGAGGGCGCACTTTAAGGGTACGCCCATAATTGATTATCTGTAGATGATGTCGCTTCTGGCGGGACCGTTTGAAACCATCTTTATGGGCACGCCGATCTCTTTTTCAGCGAACTCGATGTATTCGCGGCATTCCTTTGGAAGCTCGTTATAGTTTTTGATGCCCTTGATAGAGCAGTTCCAGCCCTTGAGCTTTTTGAGCACGGGCTTGCATCTTTTGAGCTTTGTGGTGGACGGGAAATAGTCGATGACTTCGCCGTCGAGCTCATAGCCGACGCATACGGGGATCTCTTCAAGATAACCGAGAACGTCGAGCACGGTGAACGCGACCTGAGTAGCGCCCTGGACCATACATCCGTAGCGTGTTGCTACAAGATCGAGCCAGCCCATACGTCTGGGTCTGCCGGTCGTTGCGCCGAATTCGCCGCCGTCTCCGCCGCGCCTGCGCAACTCGTCGGCTTCATCGCCGAAAATCTCTGAAACGAATTCGCCCGCGCCGACAGCACTGGAATACGCCTTTACTACGGTGACGATCTCCTTGATCTCATAGGGCGGGATGCCCGCGCCTACAGCGCCGTAGCCCGCGATGGTGTTGGATGAAGTGACCATCGGATAGATGCCGAAATCGGTGTCTTTAAGTGAGCCGAGCTGACCCTCGAGCAGGATGTTCTTACCTTCCCTGAGCGCATTATGCACGAACATAAAGGCGTCGCCGACATAAGGAGCCAGCTGCTCCTTGTATTCCATCAGCTTGTCAAAAATCTCCTGTTCGGTGACTTCGGGCTTATTGTAAAGGTTTTTCAGAGTTGCGTTTTTGATTTCGAGCGCGTGACGGATCTTTTCCTTCAAAGACTCGGGATCGTCGTAGAGCTCGTTGATCTGAAAACCTATTTTTGAATATTTGTCGGAATAGAACGGAGCGATTCCGCTTTTAGTGGAGCCGAAAGAGTTTTTGCCGAGACGCTCCTCCTCATAGCAGTCGAACGCTACATGGTAAGGCATAACAATCTGCGCGCGGTCGGAAATGATAACATTGGGCTCGGGAACTCCGCGATCCTTGAGCTCTTTCATCTCATTGACGAAATTTTCAACGCTGAATGCTACTCCGTTGCCGATGATGTTGGTGATGTTTTGATGGAACACACCGGACGGGAGCTGATGAAGCGCAAATTTGCCGTAGTCGTTGATAATGGTGTGACCGGCGTTTGCACCGCCCTGAAAGCGGATGACAATATCGCTGTCGCTTGCGAGGACGTCGGTTATTTTTCCCTTGCCCTCGTCGCCCCAATTGGCGCCTACGATTGCTTTTACCATAGTAGTTTCTCCTTTTATATGAATCTGAAAAGATTGATTATACGTTGATTTCAGGCTTATCGGACGCTATGTCCTTATACCTTTCGAGCACCGGAGCGACACATTCGGAGAGGAAATCCTCGGTTTGCTCCTTTGCCCTGCCGGTGTATTTTTCAGGCTGTAAAATGTTTTCGAGCTCTTCGAGAGTGACTCCGAAGGCTTCATCGGAGGCGATCCTCCGGAGAAGATCGTTTTCGCCGCCCTCTTCCTTGATGACCTTGGAGGCTGCCATGGAATGGACTCTAATCCTCTCGTGGAGCTGCTGACGGTCGGCGCCGCGCTTTTTAACGGCGTCCATCATAATATTTTCGGTAGCCATAAATGGCAGCTCTTTTCTTAAACGCTGCTCGATGACCTTGGGATAAACGACAAGACCGTCGGCGACGTTCGCGTAAAGAGACAGGATACCGTCGACCGCGAGGAATGCCTCGGGAACGCTGAGACGCTTGTTAGCGGAATCGTCGAGAGTGCGCTCGAACCACTGTGTGGCGGTCGTGAAGTATCCGTTGAGGACATCGACCATCACATAGCGTGAAAGCGAACCGATACGCTCGGAACGCATAGGATTGCGCTTGTAAGCCATTGCCGAGGAACCGATCTGGTTCTTTTCAAACGGCTCTTCAACCTCTTTTAAGTGCTGAAGCAGACGGATGTCGTTGGAAAACTTTGCAGCCGACTGAGCAATGCCCGCGAGAACATTCAAAAACTGTGAGTCGAGTTTGCGGGAATAGGTCTGACCGGATACCGGGAAGCAAGCCTGATAGCCCATTTTTTCGGCGATTTTTTTATCGAGAGCCTTGCATTTTTCGTGGTCGCCGTCGAAAAGCTCAAGGAAGCTCGCCTGAGTGCCGGTGGTTCCCTTGGAGCCGAGCAGCTTCGCCTTGGAAAGCTGATACTCTACGTCCTCAAGATCCATAAGCAGCTCCTGCAGCCACAGCGTGGCGCGTTTGCCGACTGTTGTGGGCTGAGCGGGCTGGAAGTGAGTAAACGCCAGCGTAGGCAGAGCCTTGTATTCATCAGCGAACTGAGCAAGATTGCGGATAACGGTGATGAGCTTGTCGCGGATAAGGCGCAGACCCTCGGTCATAATGATTATATCGGTGTTGTCGCCGACATAGCATGAGGTTGCTCCGAGGTGAATGATGCCCTTCGCGTTGGGACACTGTACGCCGTAGGCGTAAACATGGCTCATTACGTCGTGACGTACGAGCTTTTCGCGCTCGATTGCGACTTCATAGTTGATGTCGTCGGCGTGAGCCTTCAATTCGTCGATCTGATCCTGTGTTACGGGCAGACCGAGCTCCATTTCGGCCTCGGCAAGAGCTATCCAAAGACGTCTCCACGTTTTGAACTTTTTGTCGGGCGAAAAGATATATTTCATTTCCTTGCTTGCGTAACGCGCAGATAACGGGGATTCGTAAGTATCTTTAATCATCAGCTTATCCTTTCTGAGGGGATCATTCATCCTGTCCCTGACATTTATTATCAAAATTCATACCGCCGCGCTCCTTGCCTTCAAGCGTTTCTTTTGTGATTTCGGCGGGATAGCTGCCGGTGAAGCAGCCTTCGCAAAAGCCCGTAGGCGCATAGTTTATCATTTCACGGAGCGATTCAACGGGAAGATACCCCAAAGAATCGGCGCCGCTGATCCTGGTGATCTCCTCGATGTTGTGATTAACGGCTATAAGCTCACCGCGTGAAGGAATGTCGGTTCCGTAGTAACACGGCCACATAAACGGAGGCGAGCTGATCCGCATGTGTACTTCCTTTGCGCCGGCTTCACGAAGCATCGTGACGATGCGGTCGATCGTCGTTCCGCGAACGATGCTGTCGTCGATCATTACAACACGCTTGCCGCGAACCATATCGCCGATCGGGTTGAGCTTGAGGCGAACACTCTTCATTCGTTCCGATTGGCTGGGCTTTATAAAGGTCCTACCGATGTAGGTATTTTTAACGATGGCTTTTTCATACGGGATGCCGGATTCCTCGGCATAACCGATAGCGGCGTCGATACCCGATTCGGGAACGCCGATGACCATATCCGCCTCTACGGGATAGGTCCTTGCCAATATCCTTCCTGCCTGCTTGCGTGATTCATATACGCTTACGCCGTCGATGAAAGAATCGCTGCGCGCAAAATAGATGTATTCAAAAACGCAAAGGGCTTTTTTCTTCTCTCCGAAATCGGGTCGGATACTGTGATAACCCTCGTCTTTTCCGTCGATGACGATTATCTCGCCCGGCTCAACGTCGCGGATAAACTGAGCTCCGCAGGCGTCAAGCGCCGCGCTTTCGCTTGCTACGACAATTGAGTTGTTGTATCTGCCGATACAAAGCGGGCGGAAGCCGTGAGGATCGCGGGCTGCGATTATTTTTCGCGGGCTCATAACAAGCAGCGAATACGCGCCTTTGATTTTCTGCATGGTTTCCTTTACCGCTTCCTCGACCGTGTGGCAATGAAGTCTGGCGCGGGCAATAAGATAACAGATAACCTCGCTGTCGATCGTCGTTTGGAAAATGGCTCCGCGCTGTTCCAAATCGCGGCGTATCTCGACCGCGTTGGTCAGATTGCCGTTGTGAGCGACCGCGATCGTACCCTTTACATAACGCATAACAAGCGGCTGCGCGTTTTCGAGCACAGAGCCGCCTGCTGTTGAATATCGAACGTGGGCAACGCCCATCTGACCGTCAAGCGAATCGAGAACGGCGTTGTTGAACACCTCGCTGACGAGTCCCATATTTTTATGATAGTCTATTACGCCTTCGTCGGAAACAGCTATGCCGCAGCTTTCCTGACCTCTGTGCTGAAGCGCAAGAAGTCCGTTATAGCAAGCATATGCGGGGCTGATCGTTCCATCACTGAGAATGCCGAAAACTCCGCATTCCTCATGAAGGCCTTCGCTGAAACAGTTATCGAATGAAGAACTCAAAATTTCACCGTCCGAAAAAATACTACCTGATGCGGATTTTGAAAAATCAAAGTCCGATTCGTCTCATCATTTCGGCATACGCCTCTTCTACGCCGCCCATATCACGGCGGAAGCGATCCTTATCGAGCTTCTCCCGGGTGTCCATATCCCAGAAGCGGCAGGTGTCGGGAGAGATCTCATCGGCAAGGATGATGGTTCCGTCGGGAAGTCTGCCGAACTCGATTTTGAAGTCGATAAGATCAACGTTGCATTCCTTGAAGAAATCGACCATAACCGCGTTGATCTTCATGGTATATCCTGCGATTGTATCAAGCTCGTCCTTTGTTGCTGCGCCGATAGCAATGATCTGGCTGTCGTTGATCATCGGGTCGCCGAGGTCGTCGTCCTTGAGGCAATACTCAAGGGTGGGAGCTTTGAAAGCAGTTCCCTCGGGAACGCCGAAGCGCTTTGAGAAAGAGCCTGCAGCCTTGTTTCTTACGATGACTTCAAGGGGAACGATCTCAACCTTTTTGAGCACGGTATCTCTGTCGTTGAGTTCCTCGACGAAGTCGGTGGGAACGCCGTTTTTCTCAAGAAGGCGGAACATAAAGTTGGACATACGGTTGTTGACAACGCCTTTGCCGACGATCGTGCCCTTCTTTTCACCGTTGAACGCGGTGGCGTCGTCCTTGTAGGAAACGACACAAAGCGCGGGATCATCGGTGGAGTAAACCTTTTTTGCTTTTCCTTCGTACATGAGCTCTTTCTTTTCCATAAAATGACCTCCAAAAAATAAATATCAATACAGGATATATTATAATACAGATTATAGGATTTTTTTACCGTATTAGAATTAAAGATAAAATTTGCCCATAAAGACATAAATGCCGATAAATATGCGGTTTTTTTAGTAAAGTTGCTTTTTGAAAAATTACAAAAACGATACAAAAGCCGGGCAAATACGCTGCCCGGCTTCGGTCTGTTTAATAATTTGAGTTGATCGGATAATCAGTACCATATTCCGCGAGAAAACGCTGGATCTCGGTTGCGTCGTTTATGGTTATCTCACAATCGAGATCGACGTCGGATGAAAGCAGCTGACTGTCGTCAAAAACAACGGTTTCGGCAAGCAAGCGCTGGATCTCGGTGACGTCGCTGATGGTGACGTTTCCGTCGCCGTCGGAGTCTCCCAAAAGAACCGTCATATTTACTGAACCCGTGCAGACGTTTTTGAAAACGTGAAGCGACGGAAGCGCGACGCCGTTTGCGTCGAAGAACGCCTGGTTATCTACAGCGCTGCCGCCGTAATACTGACCGGCGTCGTCGGGGTCGAAATCTGCCGCGTAGCTTGACGCCCAGCCGCAGCCGTATTGTTCCCAAAGCAGCTTGTTGGCGTTGTATTGATTCGTCCACGCGCTGCCGCTTTTGCCGGTGATATCGCCTACGGTGATCCACGCGCCTTCCCAGTAGAACACGCCGAGTCCCTTTGCGTTATTGACGTTGTTAACGGCGTTCATAACAGCCCGGACCTCGTCCGCCTGACCCTGAGGAGTGAAATCCCAGAGCAGGTTATCACCTGTGTTATTGTTCCACGCGCTTACGGTGTTTCCGTGACCGTCGGTGTCGTCGAGCGTATAGGCGTAAGAGGTCTCGGCGACCATGGTGTATTTGCCGTAGGTGTCGGCTACATAGTTGAAAACATTCGTCAGGTTTTCAAGGCTGCCGTGCCAGTAGGGATAGTAAGACGATGCAAACACATCATAATCGACCTGCTTTTGGTTGAGATAATCGGAATACCACTTCATTGTCGAAGTATTTTCCGGATCGGTGAAATGGATCGCTACAAGCACCGAGCTGTCAAATGCGCGAACTGCCTGTGAGCCGGATTTGAAAAGCTTATAGATATCGTTAAAATCCGTCACTCCGGCGATCCCGGAGGTCGTCTCATTGCCGATCTGAACCATTCCGATGTCCGCTCCGGCGGCTTTTATTTCGTTTAGAGAATTAAAGGTGTAGTTGTACATGGCGGTTTGCTTCTGCGAAACGGTCATATTCTCCCACGCCTTTGGCGCCTTCTGCTTGGACGGATCAGCCCAGAAGTCGGAATAGTGGAAATCGACAAGAAGCTTCATTCCGTATGCTGCCGCACGGCTGCCGATGGTTTTTGCTTTATCCAAATCGCTGTTGCCGCCGCCGTATCCGTAGCCGTCGGCATCATATGGGTCGTTCCATACACGGACGCGGATATAATTGACGCCGTTGTCAGAGAGTATCTTGAAAATATCCTCGGTCTCCCCTGCCTCGTTTTTGAATGTGACCCCCGCGTTTTCAAGAGAAATTACGGATGAAACGTCCATTCCGCGGATAAAACCGGGATTTTGAAAGTCGATTTTCTCAACGGTGATGCTGTCTTTGTATGGTACGCTGTTATTTGCGGCTGATACAGGAAAGGTAAAAGCGGAAATAAACAGCGCCGCGGATATAATGAGAGATAGTATTCCTTTACGCTTCATTTAAAAACCTCTTTTCGTTCTTTGATACTTTTATTATAACACAAAAGGAGATTTTAGAAAACATCTATTTTGAAATTTTACACTTGATTTTTTGACATCTTTATTGTATAATATGCTTTGCACGCCGGTGTGATGGAATTGGCAGACGTAGCGGACTCAAAATCCGCCGGTAGCGATACCGTACCGGTTCGAGTCCGGTCACCG
>CACXGW010000003.1 GCA_902767325.1 uncultured Ruminococcus sp. | reverse complement strand
TGCATTTGTACATAGTTTTTTTATCTTTTTTACAGATTTTTTTAATTCTTTTGTGTCGAAAGTTGTCTGAGCGACCATTTTTACCTGTTTATTATTCTTTTGAAGAATATTAGGTAAAATCTCATCGAGCTCCGACTCATTATTAAAGGTAAAATAGTCACAGTGACAATTTCCGATTATGCCTTGTACCTCAGGGTGATCACGGTTTCCGGCGATCAGCATTATGTCGTTTTCGCTGTCGGTCTCGGCAACGATGCGGTGGATCTTTTTGACGAACGGACAGGTAGCGTCGCGGTATTCCACTCCCCTTTGTTCAAGCTCGTCTATAACACTTCGCGGAACACCGTGGGAACGGATGACGAGAATTTCGCCGTCGGCAAGCTCGTCGATCTTTTCAATGGGACGGCAGCCTTTTGCTTTTAACTCCTCAACCATTTCGGTATTGTGGATGATGGGACCAAGGGTGCACACGCGCTTGCCTTCGGAAAGAAGGTCGTTGACCATTTCGACCGCGCGGCTGACGCCGAAGCAAAAGCCCGCGGACTCAGCCTTTGTTAAGCTCTTTTTCATCCTCTTCCCTCATTTTTCTGATTTCGTCCATTATTTTGTTGGAGGCGCCTTTGAGCTCGCGTCTGCCGCCGTCGGGGGTAAGCCCGAGCTGCTCGGGAGTGAGCGGGTCGCCGAAGTGGATCATCGTTTTTGAGAACGTGCGGTTTTTATTCTTCTTGGTGATGCAGCAAGGAACAACGGGAAGCTGTGTTTGCTGAACAAGAAGAGCGCAGCCGCTGCGCGGACGCATAAGGTCGCCTGTTTTTGTTCTTCCGCCTTCGATAAAGATCGTCATTACGTTGCCCTCGAGCAGAATATCCTCGCCGGTTTTAATCGCTTTGCCGTCGCCCGAACCGCGGTTTACGGGAAAAGCTCCTAGATTGCGGATTATGCAGGCGGCGAACTTGTTTTTAAAAAGCTCGGCTTTAGCCATAAAATAGAGCCTGCGTTTCTGAGCCAAGCCCAAAAGGACGGGGTCGGCAAAGGACAGATGGTTGCTTGCGAGAATAACGCCGCCCTCTTCGGGAAACGAGTTTTTGTTCTTTATCTTGTAGCGGTATAGAATCTTATAGGCGGGTCGCAAAATGAACCTTCCGAAAGAGTATAGTGCTTTATTCTGTGCCATTTATATTCTCCTTAATGACAGAAATTATCTTTTCAACGCTCTGCTCGAAATCGAGCTCGGTGGTGTCGACCATCACGCAGCCCTCGGCAGGCTTTAGCGGAGCAGTCGCGCGGTGAGAATCGTTGTAGTCACGGGTGACGACGTCATTTAAAACATCCTCATACTTCACGTCGGTGCCCTTTTCGATAAGCTCCTTATAGCGTCTTTGAGCGCGCGCCTCGGGAGAAGCGGTCAGGAAGATCTTGACCTGCGCGTCGGGAAGCACAACGGTGCCGATGTCTCTGCCGTCCATAATGACGTTGTGGGTCTTTGCCATATTGCGCTGCAGATCAAGCAGAAAAGCCCGGACCTCGGGCACGGCTGAAATAGCGGACGCCATCATCGAAGCCTCGGGAGTGCGGATAAGACCGGAAACGTCCTCGCCGTTGAGGAGCACGATCTGCTCTCCCTTTTCGTTGAAGCTGAGGTCTACGGTGATCTCACTCAGCATTTTGTTAACATCATCGGTCTGCTCGGGTGAAACACCTCTGCGGCTTGCCGCAAGACCGATAGCGCGGTAGAGCGCGCCGGTATCTACATAGATGAAGTCAAGCGCCTTTGCCGCGCGCCTGGCGATTGTGGACTTGCCTGCTCCCGCGGGACCGTCCAGTGCGATTGCGATAGACATATTTATTATTCCTTTCAAGAAATATTTTATCATTTTAATAAGAAGCGTTCTCTCCGGCGAGTCTGCCTGTGCTCCATGCTATCTGAAGATTGAAGCCGCCTGTGTACGCGTCGACGTCAAGCACCTCTCCGGCAAAAAACAAACCGGAAACAAGCTTGCTCTCCATTGTCTTTGGGTTTATCTCACCTGTTTTTACGCCGCCCGAGGTGACAATAGCTTCTTCGATCGGTCGGAATCCGCTGATCGGTACGGTAAAGCATTTAAGTATACCGCAAAGTTTGCGGCGTTCCTCTCTTGTGACGGAGTGACATTTTTTATCGAACGGCACTCCCCAGCGCTTGAGCACCGGCACGATGATCTTGCGCGGCAACAGCTTTGAGAACGAGTTTGACACGTCGCGGTTGATGTTATCGGAAAAATCGCGTTGCAGCCTGCGGTCGAGCTGTTCCTCGCTGAGCGCGGGCTTCAGATCGATTTCGGCAATGTATCTTCCGTCCCCGGGATTTTTCAGATGCGAGCTTGCCGAAAGAATGACCGGACCGCTGAGCCCGAAATGAGTGAACAGCATTTCGCCGAAATCGGAATAGACGATTTTATTTGAATTAGTATCGGTTATTTTCAGCGCGATATTTTTGAGCGATAAGCCCTGCATCGATTTACATTCGGGGTCGGGACTTTCAAGCGGAACAAGCGAGGGTTTCAGCTCGGTGACGGTATGCCCCGCCTGCTTTGCGAGAAGATAGCCGTCGCCCGTGGAGCCTGTGAGCGGATAGCTTTTTCCGCCGCAGCAAACGATAACACTGTCGGCATAATACTGCTGCTTTTCCCCATTAACGCCTGTTACGGCTCCGCTTTCGATGATAAGAGAATGCGCGGTATCCTGAACTATGTTTACGCCGCTGTCAAGCACAAAGCGGCGCAGAGCGTCAACGACGTCGCTTGCCTTGTCGGACTGAGGATAGCTTCTGTTGCCGCGTTCGGTCTTGAGCGGCAAACCGAGAGATTCAAAGAATTCATAAGTTTCCGCAGGCGTAAAGCGGCTTATTGCGGAATATAGGAACCGTCCGTTGACGGGTACGTTTGAGATAAACGCCGGCACGTCGCAGTTGTTGAGGATATTGCAGCGCCCTTTTCCGGTGATCATCAGCTTGCGCCCGACTTTCGGGTTCTTTTCAAGAAGCGTGACTGACGCGCCGTATCCCGCGGCAGTTCCCGCCGCCATAAGTCCCGCGGCGCCTGCGCCGACGACCAAAACCTTTTTAGCGGTCATTTTCTTCGGGCTTTCTGTCGTCACTGTCGTGGTTGGTGTATACGCCCTCGCGGTTCCAGACCTGTTCCAACGCGCGGAAGGTCTCGGAGACCTCGTCCTTCTTTTTTAGGACGGTGGCGACGATCAGAGCGTTGATAAGGCTGAGCGGAGCGACGAGCGAATCGACTATCGACGCCATATCGCTGCGCGCGATAAGAATAGAGTCCGCGCTGGAAACGAGCGGAGACGCCATGCTGTCGGTAATCGCGACCGCGTGAGCTCCGCGGCTGCGGGCGAAATCCATCGCCTCGACCGCCATCTTGCTGTAGCGCGGGAACGAGATACCGATGATGATGTCATCCTCGCTCATACGGAAAATATGCTCATACATCGTGGTGGTGCTTGTGGTGTTGATGACGACCACGTTGTCAAAGATAAGCTGGAAATAATAAGCCAGAAAGCTCGCGATCGCCGCCGTGGAACGCACACCGAAGATATAAATGCGCTTTGCCTTGCAGATCTCATCAACTGCGCGGTTGAAATCCTCGTGAGAGGTTTCTTCTATGGTGCGGCGGATCTTATCAATGTCCTGACCGAGCACGCTGTCGAGCACATTGTTTTCACCTATGCGGCTTGAGGTGACTTCTATACGCTGAACAGATGTCAGCTTGTTGCGGATCATCTCCTGCATAGCCTTTTGCAGCTTGGGATAGCCGTCATATCCGAGCTCTGACGCAAAACGGACGACCGTGCTTTCGGACACGCCGACGGTCTCGCCGAGCTTGGCGGCCGTCATAAACGCAGCCTTGTCGTAATGCTCCTCAATAAAGAGAGCGATCCGCTTCTGCCCCTTTGAGAAGGTGTTCATCATTAAATCTATTCTGGTGAGAAGATGTGTGATCATCTGTTTTTCTCCTTATCATTCAAATCTTATTTCATTTTATCACATCATCCTGCAAAATTCAAGGACGACTTGCAGAATTTCTCGATGATTTGTACTGAATTTTGAAGTTTGAAGTAATTTATGTTGCAAATATTCCGCCGTTATGTTAAAATGATTTCAAACTCTTTTTGGAGATGATTATATGATCGCGATTATCGACTACGGCGCGGGAAATATCCAGAGCGTTAGCAAGGCTTTTAAGCACATCGGCTGCGACTGCTTTATCACCCGCGATAAAAATGATATTCTGAACGCCGACGCGGCGGTGCTGCCCGGCGTCGGTTCGTTCGGCGATACCGTTGACAGCCTTGATATTTACGGCATACGCGATGCGGTTTTGGAATTTATCAAAAGCGGAAAGCCGTTTTTGGGTATCTGCCTCGGTTTGCAGCTGCTGTTCCCGAAAAGTGAGGAAAGTCCCGACGCCAAAGGTCTCGGCATTTTTGACGGAACGATAACGAAGATACCAAACGGAGAAGGATTGAAAATCCCTCATATGGGCTGGAACAGCCTGAGCTTTCCAAAGCGCGGAAGGCTTTTTGAAGGTATTGAAGGCAATCCGTATGTTTATTTTGTCCATTCCTATTACCTGAACGCGGCAGATAAAAATATTGTTGCTGCGCAGACCGAATACGGTGTTACCATCGACGCGGCTGTTGAGAGCGGCAACGTTTTTGCCACGCAGTTCCATCCCGAGAAAAGCGGAGATGTAGGATTGCAGATTTTGAGAAATTTCGTACGTATCGCTAAAGGAGAGTAAAATGTACGCAAAAAGAATAATCCCCTGCCTTGATGTTAAAAACGGCAGGGTCGTAAAAGGAATGAGCTTTTTAAATCTCGTTGACGCGGGCGATCCCGTTGAGTGCGCAAAGCAGTACGACAAACAGGGCGCCGATGAGCTGGTGTTTCTGGACATAACAGCGTCGTCGGATTCACGCAATATAACGATCGATATGGTCGAAAAGGTCGCAAATTCCATATTTATCCCCTTCACCGTGGGCGGCGGCATCCGCAGTGTTGACGACTTCAACGCTCTGCTCAGAGCGGGCGCTGATAAAGTCAGCGTCAATTCCGCGGCGGTACACCGTCCGGAGCTTATCAGCGAGGCGGCTTATAAATTCGGCAGCCAGTGCGTGGTGACGGCGATCGACGCAAAACGTCGCGGCGACGGCACCTGGGAGGTATACGTAAACGGCGGCAGAAAACCCGTCGGACTTGACGCCGTGAAATGGGCTGTTGAATGTGAAAAGCGCGGCGCGGGCGAGATATTGCTCACAAGTATGGACGAGGACGGTCAGAAGAAAGGCTATGATTTGGAGCTTACAAGGGCTGTCAGCGAACGCGTAGGAATCCCCGTTATCGCAAGCGGAGGAGCCGGAGCTCTTGAGCATTTTTACGACGCGTTCACCGTCGGAAAAGCAGACGCGGTTTTGGCGGCTTCGCTGTTCCACTTCGGAGAGATACCCGTTCCGGAGTTGAAGGAATATCTGACTAAAAAAGGTATTCCGGTCAGAAGCTGAACACCGCAGAATATTTGATTCATAATCACACTTAGCCAACCGGCTCAAAACCACAAAAGGTTTTGAGCCGGTTATTTTTTCGTTATAAGTTTTTTGAAAATCAGGATAAATCGGAGGTAGTTCCGGATGATTTTTGAAGATGCTCAAGCAGCTCGGCGGTCTTTTTGCGTGTTCTGTCCGATAGCTCGGTTTGAAGCAGATTTTGCAGCAGAGGTGCAAGCTCCGGGCAATCCTCGTTTTTATTTACAGCGTGATCCTCGATGCACATCAGCATACGGTAAACATGGTCGTCTTCCTCACAAAACAGCTCTTCCTCGATGCTGTCGGCGCCGTCCTCATAATTAAGCTCCTCTATCTTGCCGAAGGGCGCGGAATACGGTCGGTTTTTAAGGTTTTCGATATACCTGACCTCCGAGCGGAAAAAGTTGAAATTGGCTATTTCCAAACCCGGCTCACGCCTGTTAAAAACATGCTCGCAGTAATCCTTGTTGTGATACTCTCCTATTCCCTCAAACTCAACGTTATCCGTTGTTATGAGCAGAACGCGTTTTCCGTCGAAGTTGCCGAGGTTTATGGCTTCCTCCGGCTTTTGCTGTGCTTTGCGAAGCTCCTTCTTCCGCTTTTGAGACGCCATCTGTATTTTGATTATGATTATCCGGATGATGATAAACAGCGCGGCAAAGAAGAACACCGCCGAAACTATCATAAGAACATAGTTCAGCCCTGTTCCGTAGGAGCGATAGAACTCCTCGCCGTCGCGGCTCCAAAACTTCATTTTCTCCACATCTCCGACCTTGTTGACGCTTCCGGAGGAAGATGTGGTTTCATACGTATGCGTTTTGCCGTCGATGGTGTATTCCCAGTGATAGCCGTATATCTTCTCGGTATATGTGCGTGTGGCTCTCTGATTTGGATTGGGTTCTTCTTTCTTGCTTTCGATGTATTCCCATTTTTCCTGCTCGCCTTCGGTGATCTTCACCAGAGTTGCCTGCACCTCGGCATGGTAAGGCGCGGTGAGATATTCGTAGGTATATGCAAAGCATAACGCGAAAACTCCGGCGGCAATGGCAAGCACAAACGGACAAACGATCAAAAAAGCGGTATGTGCCTTGGGATGAAAAATACTATTTGAGTCGGTTTTCCATTTCGGCTGCTTTTTACTCATTAAATCGTCCTCTCCTTCAATTAAAGGAAAATCATGCAGTTTTCTTTCCGAGAGTTACATCATACTCGGCAAGATACATTTGGATGAGCGTTGCGTCGTCTATAGTTACTTTACCGTCGTTATTGACGTCGGCAAGATAAAGCTGTTCATCGTTAAACTGCTCGATTTCCGCAAGCTGACGCTGTATTTCGGTGACGTCGCTGATAGTTACATATCTGTCCAGATTAGCGTCGCCCACATTTTCGTCTATGATTTCAAAGGAAGTGGAGATCACGCCGGAATAATTGCCTATTCCCTTTACGGTGATAGTCGCGGTTCCGACCTCGGAGTTGTTTTCGTACTCGACCGTGTAGTCTACTCCCTTTTCAAGCCGCTTGCCCTGAACGGTAACGACCGGTTCGGGATTCTGTTCGTCGCCGCTGTATATCTGATACTTGACGGATGAGCAATTACCATACTCGGCAAGATCACATTCGGTGATGTCAAACCAGCAGACTATCCTGCCCTCATAGCCGTTTTTGCCTTTCAGGTCTACAACGCCTACACCCGGCTCGGTGTTGTTGTAATAGCTTATCGAGAAGTCTGTATCCTGACGGAGCACAATGCCGTTGACAGTCAGCGTCAGACCCGGCGTGATCGGCTCGCCGGTATAGGTGGGAATACTGTCAAACGTCACGGTAGAGTTTTTGCTGATGTCGCAGGAAAGGATATCAAAGTATACTATCTTTCTTCCTGTATAGTTGCCCGTACCTAAAATCTCAGCGACAGCAACGCCCGGGTTTAGATTGTTATGATAGTTTATCGTATAATCCGTACCCTCGGTCAGTGTACAGCGATCGTCGCTGACGGTTATTTCGGGCGTGATCTCGCTTCCGTTATAGAGGAATTCGTCCTCGCCGTCCGTAGTCGCGTCGGCGATATCAAAAGGTGCGATGGTAAAGGTCACAGCACGTGAACCGGTGAACACGCCCTTGCCGTTGACAACAACGGTGTATTCGCCCGCATCGGTCGCGAAGTAAACTCCCTCTAATGTGTAATCAATGCCCTCGCACAGCGTATAGCTGCCGTTTTTGATGACGGGCTTGTAGTATTGCTCAAAGCCGTTGTAGGTGTAGCCGGGCGCTTCTATGGTCAGGTTGGAAACATCGACTGCCTCTAAGCCCTCTAAGAACTCCGCGGGATGCTCGCAAACATCCTTGCCTGTATAGGTGATGGTGACCGAGCCGTTTTCGTCGGTTGTTACCTGGGAGATGTAAAGCAGATTATCGTCCGCGACACCGTCCTCTTTGTTTTTCATTGAATAGAAATTGTAAATACTGTTAGGCTTGTAGCCGTTGAAGGTTACGGTTTTGGCTGTGCCCGCGCTGACAGCTTCATCGGCAGCAGCGCCGACGGAAGAGAGCTTTGGAGTATGATCCCACATTTCGACTTCTTTAAAACTATAGATTGCAGAGCTTGTGCCTATATAGCAACCGAGCTGGCCGAAATTGTTATTTCCGGTAGCAAGCACCCTGCCATCCGTCGTCAGCGCAAGCGTGTGTACGTGACCGGCAGCCGACTGCGCGATATTTACGTCGACCCTTTGGGGTGTAGTCCTATCGGCTCTGCCACCGATACCGAGCTCACCTTCATTGTTATATCCCCACGTATACAAGGCATTGTCATTAGACACCGCGGTGGAATGACGACCTCCCAAATCTACCGAACGCGTATTGGTTGCGATTCTCACCGGAACAGTTCTATCTGTTTTGGAACCATCACCAACTCTTCCATAATTATTAAGTCCCCAGCAATATAGCGTTCCGTCTGTGGAGATCGCTGCAGAGTGGGTACCATATATTCCGTTAGTCACTGCGCCTTCATTACCGATAGCAACACAGGTAACGTTGCTCATGATCTTGACAGGATTTAACACATTATTTCCGCTGCTGCCGTTACCAACCTGACCGTTGGCATTGGCTCCCCACATATACAGGCTGCCGTCTGTGGTAATAGCGCCGGTGGTTTTGCAGCCGGCAGCTACATATTTCACGTTGCTCATTATTTTTGTAGGATTGCCAACATTGGTCGTAGTGCCGTTACCCAGCTGTCCGTAAACGTTATCTCCCCATGTATACAAGCTGCCGTCTGTAGTGATCGCGGCGGTATGATCCCAACCGCAGGCAACCATTGTTACATTGTCCATGATCTTTCTGGGATAACGAGTGTTACCGCTTCCCCAAACATATAATCTGCCGTCAAATGTGACCGCCGCGCTGTGACTTACGCCGAGACTGAACTGCTTGACAGAATGATTCGGAAGATATGGGTCACTGTTGATCTTTATAGGATAACCGCGGTTGACAGTCGAACCGTCGCCGAGCTGACCGCTGCCGTTACTGCCCCACATATAAAGCGTGCCGTCGCGCGTCAGAGCACCGCTGAAACCGCCGCCGGCGTCTACCGCGATAACATCACCTGTGACAGGTACGCTTGAGCCGCCGCTGCCCGAACCTGAGCCGCTGCCTTCAAGGTCGAGCTTATACGACAAGCCTATAGCCTTGTCCTTTACCTCTGCGATTTGCGTAGAGGTTTTGCCGTCCTTGATGACCACGATCGGATAATTTCCGTTTGAAAGATAGAACGAAAGCTTGCCGTATGCATCGGTATAGCCCTTGTCGTTTACCATAGCGCCGCTGACAGGGCGGTTGTACTGATCTACAACTGAAACACTGACGCGGTATTTTATATAAGGACAGGTCGTCCAGCCAAAGCTGTTGTGCGTCACGGAATAATAAAAATCTTTGATTTTGAAGGATTTTTCTTTAAAGTCGTGGCTCAGCTTTTTATCTTCGTCTGCCATGAACATCACCGATATGCCCGATTTAAGCTTGCCGAACAGCTCGCCTGCCAAGCACAAGCCGCAATCGTGGATAGCGTCGGGATTCTGCTCGGGGTGATTTGAATAGTGCAAATCGGTCTTGACGACTGCCTCTATACCAAACTCGCCCCACACAGACGCGCGCGCAAGCTCAACGCGGTCTTCCTCCTCGGGATCCTCGGGGAACAGCTCGACGCTCACCTCGGGCATAACGCGAAGCCCGATATAAAGCCTGACCTCTGCGGTAAGATTGATGTTTAGTTCGGGCGAGCGAGAGATATCCGAAACGCCGCTTTGCATAGAAGCGCGGAAGCCCATAGAACCGGTCAGCTCGGCGTCGGCATGCAAGCTGCCGTGAGCCTCAAACTCCAGGATAGGCGTTACGTAAACCGCCACACCGACGATAGGGTTATCGGTAGGCGTAAAGCGAATGGTGAACATTTCAAATTCCCATTCGTTATCCATTGTGAAATCCAGCGTACCGGTCATTTTATAATCAATGCCGATCTCCAGATACTGCTGCGTAAGGGTCACGTATACCTTAGCGTGCGCAGTCGCCGAAAGCACCAACGATCCGCTGATGACAGTGCCGGCGGCTTTGTTCTCACGCTTGAACTTAAAATCTCTTGTTTCGGTAACAGAGCCTTCCGCCTCCGCGCCGACCGATTCCGGATTTTTGGGATCTTCGGTCTCGTCCTCCGGGAACCACATATCCTCATCCATGGTCGAGGGGTCTATTTGGGCTGTGGAAAGGTCTGAGGTGCCGTCTATTTTGACATAATCGAACACGTCAGCGAGTGTGAGCTTATCGCCGGTGACCGTAACGGTAGTTCCGTCAACGGAAACAGCGCTGACCTTTACGATAACAACGTTGTTGTCGTTGTCGCGATAGGAAAACACCTGTCCCGCCGTCAATGACAAAATGCTTTCTTCAGCATTTTCAAACACATAAACGCGGTTTGCGTCGTCGGCGGTCACTGTCATTTGAGACTGCTCCGCCTTGTTTATCAGGGTAACGCTGTCGTTGTAGACCGCAAAATTATTCGTTGTGTCGTCATCGAGATTAAGCACTCTGTCCTGCTCAAAATCCTCGGTGGTTTTTGCCAAGAACTCCTGCATTTCCTGAGTGTAGTTCGGGCAGTCGTAGACCGTGCAGAGCGGTTTGAGCGTATTGGTATCTATAATGTACGCCTTGACGAAAAAATACTGCGGCATAGTGTCGATGGGGATATACACCTGTACCGTTTTATCGTCGCGCCTTACTTCACCGGTGCCGGACGCAATCATTTCCGAGCCGTCCTCGGAGTAAATGCCCACAACAAGCGTAGCGTCACGGGTAGACTCGATCTCGGCGGTAACGACATTGCCCTCGACCTCGACGGAAATGACGTTAACGCCGTTGTTGTTTTCCTGCCTGTCCTCTTCCTCGCCGAGCGCGTCCGCAACCATAGCGCCCACCGAGTTGGTGGATTTGATCTCCATTTGGTCGTTGACCGACGCACTGCTTTCCGCGTTGTCATTAGTATTTGCAGCCGCGACAGGCAAAGCGGTAAACATCATACAAGCCGCAATGAAGACAGATGTGATTGCCAATAGCTTTTTTTTCATAAAAATGCACCCCTTAAATGCATAATCCGACGTGTCATGCGCAAAAGCACACAACACGCCGGAGCATATAAATTATTCTTCTTCGGCTTTTCTGTAGAACGGCTCGATGTCCTTGACCGCGTTTTTCGCGAAGTCCATTGTGAAGGGCATAAGCGTAAGCGCCTCTTCGTCGTCGATATAGGGCTTTGCGACGTCGGCAATGCCTTCAAAGGTGGTGTTCATATCGCCGAGGAAATCAACAACGATGAAGTAGCCGGTTTTGCCGTCCTTTTCGATAAGGCGCAGATACGCGGCGTTGACCTGCGGCTCGGTTGAAAGGTGGTTTATCAGAGCCGCCATAAGATCGATCGGGTATTCCTTGGGCTCGCCGACCTTTACCTGAGCGCCGTTTTCGATGACGTTTTTATTGCGGCGCATATAGTCGTACTGCTGCTTGATGGAAATGACCATCGGCTTGGGGAAGGTGACGCTTTTGCCGAAGGCGTTGATAACAAATCCGCCGGTGTTCGACTTGGGGTCCATGACCATTCCCGCAAGGCTGTCAAAGTCCGTTACGACCTTGTGAGAGCCGGCTACGCCGCTCCACTTGTTCATCTCGTCCATATCGGTGAAAGCTCCGAAGAACTTTTCCTTTGTCTGGTTATTTTCAAGCAGACGGAACTGTATCTGAGTTGAGTTGCCCATTACGGTCTGACCGTTTTTGGTGTGGGCGTTGGGTATCTGACGGACGTTCGCAGGCAAAATGAACTTTGCCTTGACGACCTGGGTGATCATGGCGTCGATGTTTTCCTTGGTGCCGT
The DNA here is from genome assembly GCA_902767325.1 of uncultured Ruminococcus sp. Classification (GTDB taxonomy): domain Bacteria; phylum Bacillota; class Clostridia; order Oscillospirales; family Acutalibacteraceae; genus Ruminococcoides. The sequence goes on along the minus strand of CACXGW010000003.1, from coordinate 43,954 downwards.
CCTCCTGCATCTTTTCAATTGCCGCAACCAGCGCGGGATTTGTTATATCCTCTGCGGGCACCTTGCTGTTTTCTACTTTTAATTCGCTCATTTTTTCCTCCAATTATTCTGCGGTGTATGTTTTATCGGGCTCGACGATCAAGCCTTTGCCTTCGGGATACTGCACGCTGTCGGCGCTGTCGCCGTCGTTGAAGATTATCAGCGGCGTCTCCCAGTCCTCATCAAACGTGTAGCTGTATTTGCCGTCGGAGCCCTTTGTCATGGGCTGTCCGGGCCAGTCATCGTTTTCGTCGTCCTTTGTGTTATAGATGTAAATGTTGATGTCGTCAGCCCATTCGTCGTTAGGCTTTTCAAAGTATACCTTCGTGCCCTTTGAAATCTTATACGCGTTTTCAAAGGTGAATTCGATCCGCTCGTAGGTCTTTTTGCCTTCGCTGTTTTCCGCGCGAAGCTCAAGTTTGACCACGCCGCCGTTTTCGGGCTTATTGACAGTGATCTTGTCGCCGTCCTTGTACTCCTTGGCATCGGCGCCGTCGATGGAATATGTGCCCTTGTCGGCATTTTCAAGCGTGAGCGTAGCGCTCAGGCTGTCCTTATCGGTTTTGAAAACAGTGTCTTTCGCAACACCGACGTTCGCCATAGGCGTTCTTTCGGTATAGCCGTCGTTATAAAGAACCACGACTGTGTTTTCGGCGATGGGCTTATCCGAGCTTAGCTTGCCGTCCTTGACGGTGTATACGGTCGAATTGTCAACGCGGTCGGTGTATTCGCCGTCGGGCAGATTGATCTCAAAGCCGAGTTTTAATTCCTTTTCGGAATTAACAATGACCGCGCCTTTTTTGCCTCTCTCGATTATCAGGGCGGTGGAGTCGAACTCGGGATTTACAAGCTCCTCGTCCTCGCCGACCATTGCGGCACGGAAGTAATTGACAGCAGTTACGCGCGCGTCCTTGTACATATCGTCGCCCTGGACGCCGATGCGGTTCATTCCCCAGTTGTTCTCCTCGGTGGCGTCATACGGACGCGAGAAAAACAGCGGAGTGCCGTCTTTTCTGGCGGCGATGATCGACCAGCCCATAATGACCTGATCGTTATCAAGCTCGCGCCATGTGCTGTCGTTGATGTAATTATCGTGGGATTCCACCCAGGTTACCATATTCAGAGGAGCGTCGCCGAGCCAGTACTCCTTTACGGCTGAAGTATCGAGCACGTTGTTGACCAGCGCGGAGCGGATCTTGCTGCCGTAGACGCTGGAGGTGGTTCTGCCGATCTCTTCGATGTATTCCTCTATCTTATCGTTGCCGCCCTGAAGAACCTCGCCGTAGATGAACTTGCTGTCGTGATCCTTTGTGTCGGTCTTGACCTTTTCCCAGAAATCGTTTTTAAAGCCGTCGTCCTCCTTGGGATCGTCGGGCAGGCCGATGTGCTTTGCGGTATCGTAGCGGAAACCGTCGGCGCCGCAGTCGATGCTGTCGTTGATAAACTTGAAGAAGTATTCCTGGAACGAAGGTCTCTCGGTGTTTATATCGGGAAGTCCGCCCATTTTAGCGGTGGTGCACATCAGGCGGTTGTCGTAGTCTGTGATGTCCTTTTCGTTATTCTTGTGGAACAGCGTGTCAAAGCTGCCGCCGCCCGCGTCGATCAGCTCCTGAGAGACCTTGTCGAGCTGAGGCGTGGTGTGGTTGGCGATGACGTCGACGATGACCTTGACGCCGTAGCTGTGCGCTTCGTCGCACATAGCCTTGAACTCGTCGCGGGTTCCGAGCTGATAGTTGCCGATCTTAAAATCGGTGGGCTGATAGTGATAGTACCACTTTCCGTCGCCGTAAAGCTCCATTCCGCCGCCTTCACCCTCAAGACATTCGTTTATCGGAGAGGTCTGAACGGCAGAAAAGCCAGCCGCCGCGATGTCGGGCATACACTCTTTTATTGTGTTGAAATCCCAGCTGAAAACCTGAAGGATGGTTCCTTCGGCAACGTTTGCCGCAGTGGCGTTGTCGCTTTTATTGCCGCTGTCGTTATTTGTTTTTTCTTCGCCGCAGCCGCTCAGAGCCGACGCGGTTCCCGCGAGCATAAGAGCTGAAAGCAAAGAAGCTATAATTCTTTTATACAATTAAAATCACCGTCTTTCCTGGCAAAACAATATGTTACCATACATTATACCACAAAGACGGCGATTATCAAATAGTTTTTTGAAATATTAATCGTTTTTTAGTTTGACGCCGAAACTTCCATAGCGGGATTTTTATCCTTATCCCAGTTGAAGAACTTAGAGTAGTCGTCGATGAAGAATTGATCGTCGGCTTCACGGATGGAGAAATACTGCGCGTCAACATGCTTCCAGCCGTTTTCGGTCTTGCTAAGGCACCAGGAATGCTCGCTGGAGTGGTCGAGCGCGCTGATTCCTACTACTCTGACCGTTTCATATCCGCAGCGGTTATAAAGATAGCACAGCATGGCGCCGTGGGTATAGCATGAGCCCTTGACGGTCCTGAAATAATCGACGCAGAGGTTTTCGGTGGTGTCGTCCTTATTTACGCCGTAATCAATATTATAAACAAAATCGAAGATGTCGCGCTTATCGGTGCCTATATCAAAAATCAGATCGTCCGCCATAACCGGCAGCGTTTCAAGCGTGTATTCGGAATAATTCTTTGTATCCTCAAAAGCCTTGTTGTACATCCAGCCGTAGTTATTTCCGCTTTTGACGTGAAGCCATCTGCCGTCATCGCTTTCGCCGTACTGCTGAACCTTGCTGCCCTCGGGAACATCCGCGATACTCGGGTAGTTCCAACCGGCTTCTTTTCTGAGCGTTGTGGCGGCGATTGTGGTTTTGTCGGTAAAGCCGCTGTTGTCGAGTACGGTGACCTCGATTTCAGCGCTTTGTCCGTTGTAGACCTCGGCTTTGATCGTTGCGGTGCCCTCTTTAACGGCAGTTATCTCGCCGCTGTCGGAAACGGAAACTATATCACCGTCGCCTGATGTGAGTACAGCCTTTGAAAAGCCCTCGTCATCCGCTTCGGGTATTGCGGTAAGCGACGCCTTCTCCCCTTTTTGCATATTAAGAGCGCTTACGGGGAATTTGAGCTTTGAAGGAGCTTTTTTTACGGTGACATAAGTTTTGGCAGTACTGCTGCCGGACTTTGCCGTAACGATAGCATAGCCCTCTTTTTTGGCGGTCATCAACCCCGATTCGGCGTCAACGGTCAGGACGTCGGTCCTGTCGCAGGAATATGACGCGCCGTCCTGCTGCGGAAATACGCAGACTTCCTCAACCCCCATGGTCAGCATAGGGTCGGAAACAGTGGAAAACGCCGAGGATATGTCGGCTTTCTTTTGCTGCTTATTTTCCTGCTGCGTCGCGGGCGCGCTCTCGGTCGCTCCGTTTTTGCAGCTGACGATGAGCACGGCGATAAAAGCCGCTATAAAAATCATAGCAACCGACACCAAAACGACCCGATTGTTTTTCATAACATCACCTCATATAATTCCCTGTTAGAATTATAACTGAATAATCATATCAAAAAGCTCATTGATACGGTCGCGGTCGCCGTTAAGATAAAGGTATCCGAAAAGGCACTCCAGCCCCGTGGCGCTGTGATATTCTGCAAGCGTTCCGTTTTTTGCTGTGGATTTCGGAGCGGCGTTGCGGCCGCGCTTGTATATCGCGACCTCTTTTTCGGTGAGGCTCGGCATCAGCTTTGACGCGAACTGCGCCTGGCTTTTGCAGTTGACCATAGCAACCTTTGTCTTATTCAGCTCGCCCACGGGACGGTTCGCCTGACGGACAAGATACTCCCGTACAAGCAAATCGTATACTCCGTCGCCGACAAACGCCAGCGTGAGCGGAGAGAAATCGTCTGTACTGTTATGCATTGTTTTACTCCGTAAAATCAAATTCGATGTCGTAAATCGACACGGTGTCGCCGTCGGTTACTCCCTTTTGGCGCAGCGCTTCGATAACGCCGCCGTTAGTGAGGACCTTCTGGAAGTAATTGAGACTTTCGTAGTCGTCAAAATTGATTCCGCGCATGACCTGAAGCAGCCAATCGGCTTCTACAACATACACACCGTTGACGTTCTTGACCGTGACGCTGTGATCGTCGAAATCCTCGACCTTCATCACAGGCGCGGGTTCCGGCTCAAAACGCGCGATCGGCGGAAGCTTTGACAGCATTTCCTGTATCTTTTTCAGCAGCGGATCAACGTCGTAGCGGATAGCCGCCATTATCGGGAAAAAGTCATAGCCTTTGGAATTGACATACTGCTTGAACTCTTCTATCTGCTCGTCGGTAGCCATATCGCACTTGTTGCCGGCGACGACCATCGGACGCTCGGCAAGCTCGGGATTGAACTTTTCAAGCTCGGCGTTTATCGTTTCAAAGTCATCTATAGGGTCTCTGCCCTCGCTGCCGGAAACGTCAACGATATGCACGAGCATTCGGCAGCGCTCAACATGGCGCAGGAACTGATGGCCCAAGCCCGTGCCCTGCCACGCGCCCTCGATGAGACCGGGGATGTCCGCCATAACGAAGCTTTCGCCCTCGCCCATCGACACAACGCCCAGAACGGGAGTGATAGTTGTGAAATGGTAGTTGGCGATCTCGGGCTTTGCCTGGGAAACAACGCTGACGAGCGTGCTTTTGCCGACATTCGGAAAGCCCACCAAGCCGACGTCCGCGAGCAATTTTAGCTCGAGAACAATGTCGTATTCCTCACCGGGAAGACCGGGCTTAGCAAAACGCGGGACCTGACGGACGGGAGTGGCGAAGTGAGGATTTCCCCAGCCGCCCTTACCGCCGCGAGCTACGACATGAGGTTCGTTGTCGGAGATGTCGGCTAATATCCTGCCGCTGCTCTCCTCTTTTATAACGGTGCCGAACGGGACTTTTATAACAAGGTTTTCGGCATTTTTGCCGTTGCACCTGCCGCCCCTGCCGTTTTCACCGCGCTGAGCCGTGTATTTTCTTTTGTAGCGGAAATCGGCAAGCGTTGAAAGATGGGAATCGGCTTTAAAAATAATGTCGCCGCCCTTACCGCCGTCGCCGCCGTCGGGACCGCCCGCCGCGACGTATTTCTCGCGGTGGAAAGCCACCGCGCCGTCGCCGCCGTCGCCCGCTTTTATGCGTATATTCGCTTTATCTACAAACATATAATCACCTAAACTTTATGAAAAAAGGGTGAGTAATCAAATTACCCACCCTTCCGATTCAATGATCATTTCCCGCGAAACGCGAAGGGATAAACCAAATATACCCCAAAGTACGCGAAATGGAAAAATTATTGCTCAACAGGATAAACGCTTGCGCGCTTTCTGTCCTTGCCGACGCGCTCAAAGCGGAGAACGCCGTCAATTTTCGCAAACAGAGTGTCGTCGGAGCCTCTGCCGACATTTGCGCCGGGATGAATGTGAGTTCCTCTCTGCTTTACGAGGATGTTGCCCGCAAGAACCTTCTGTCCGTCAGCGCGCTTTACGCCGAGGCGTTTTGACTCGCTGTCACGGCCGTTCTTGGTGGAACCCATACCTTTTTTATGAGCGAATAACTGAATATTAATCTTAAGCATACCTTACACCTCCGAAATTTTTAAATCAATAAAATCTGCGTACTCTTTTGAAAGAGCGTTGATGTGAAGCAAAAAGCCGTTTAAAATATCCTGAGCCTTTTCTGCTTCTTCCTTTGACAGCTTTAAAATCATTAAGCCGTCGTCTGCGGTGACAAAACAATTAAGATCGAGCACATCGGTGACGGTGTTTGCCGTCATATAAGCCGCGGAGCTTACGGCGGCGCATACTATGTCGCTGCCCTGTTCCGAAGAACCGGAATGTCCGCTGACTTCAAAGCCCGTGATGATCTTGCTTTCTACCGCAAATGTTACTTGAATCATTATGCCTCGATAGAAGTGATCTTTACCTGAGTGTAAGGCTGTCTGTGACCCATAACTCTTTTTTCATTCTTCTTGGGCTTGTAAGTGGCCACTCTGATTTTCTTGCCCTTACCGTTCTTTACAACCTCGGCTGTAACCTTAGCGCCGTCCACAAAGGGAGTGCCGACCTTGATGCCGTCGTCTGTTCCGAGGGCAACAACGTCAAAGGTAACGGTGTCGTTTGCCTCTGCGTCAAGCTTTTCGATGAAGATAACCTCGTCGTTGGTCACCTTGTACTGCTTGCCGCCTGTCTGAATTACTGCGTACATAGTTTCAATCCTTTTCTTTGGTCTCGCTATCGCCGGGTGGGTAAAACCTCTTTTGGGCGCAATTATGCCCTACCCGCAATATGCGGCTTATATACTATAGCACAAAGCAAAAGCTGTGTCAAGAGAATTCTTATAAATTAAAAGTTAAATGTGCAGGAAAAGCAAGGCTCCCCTGACACGTTAGCTTTAGGGGAGCTGTCGCCGTCAGGCGGCTGAGGTGATTTATCTGACAGGGGAAATGGCGCGAAGTGCCAAAAGGGTTGCCGCCCGGCTACGGGTCTACGTGTCCTATCTTACAAGGTAGTTGAACAACGACGCCCCCTCCGTCACGGCACACGGTGCCGTGCCACCTCCCCCGTAACAAGTGACGGTGGAGGCTTATTTTTTAATACTAACCATCTATCCCGTTCTGAAGCTTGCAGGCTTTCAGGGTATTCTTCATAAGAGTCGCGATCGTCATGGGTCCGACGCCGCCGGGAACAGGCGTTATGTAGGAGCATTTATCCTTTACGTTTTCAAAGTCCACATCGCCGCACAACTTGCCGTTTTCATCTCTGTCCATACCGACGTCGATAACAACAGCGCCCTGTTTGACCATATCCGCCTTGACGAACTTCGGGATGCCGACGGCGGCAACAAGAATATCAGCGCGGCGGCAAACCTCGGAAAGGTTCTTTGTGCGGCTGTGACAGATGGTGACCGTGCCGTTTTCGTGGAGCAGCAGCATACCCATCGGCTTGCCGACGATGTTGCTTCTGCCGATAACGACGCACTCTTTGCCCTCGACCGGGATGTCGTAAGAGTGCAGCATTTCCATAACGCCCGCAGGAGTGCAGGGCAGGAAATCATACTCGCCGAGCATTATCTTGCCGACATTGACAGCGTGGAACGCGTCGACGTCCTTGTCGGGACGGATGGTGTCTATTACCGACTTGTCGTCCAGATGCTTCGGAAGCGGAAGCTGAACGAGGATGCCGTTGATGTTTTCTTTATCGTTTAAAGTGCGAACCAGATCGAGCAGCTCCTCCTGAGTGGTGGACGCCGGCAGAGCGTACTCCTCGGATATGAATCCCACAGCCTCGCAGGCTTTCTTTTTATTGTTGACATACACGCGAGAAGCAGGGTCGTCGCCGACGATGACTACCGCCAAGCCGGGGGTGACTCCGTGCTCGGATTTAAGCTGCTCAGTGAGCTTTTTTACGTTTTCCTTTACCTGTGCCGATACCTTTTTTCCGTCGATAATCTGCATAGAAGGGCTCCTCCTTTTTGAAATTGATAATGAGCATCACGATTCCTACGATCATAATGATCGCCGACAGCGCCTGTGAAACACGTATCCCGGTGTTCCAGAGATAGAGGCTGTCGTAGCGCAGGCCTTCAACGATCATTCGCTCAAAGCCGTACCATACGAGGTACATATAGAAAATCTGTCCCGCGTAGCGCTGGCGGTATTTTCCGTAGAAGTGGAGCACCGCGACGCCGAGCAGGCACCAGAGGCTTTCGTAGAGAAAGCAGGGATGTACTGCCGAGGGATATTCGGCGAGGGTACCCTCGCTTATCATTCTCCACGGCAAGTCGGTTTCGTAGCCGAAGGCTTCCTGGTTCATAAAGTTGCCCCAGCGGCCTATGCCCTGCCCTATCAGGAAACCGACCATTGTTATGTCGAGGATCGGCATAAACTTTATCTTCTGTATCTTAGCGACGATAAGTCCGCCTATAAGTGCGCCGATGATGCCGCCGTATATGGCAAGTCCGCCTTCGTGGATATAGAAAATCGAGATAGGGTTCTTTATATACGTTTCCCACTGGAACGCGCAATAGTAGAGCCTTGCGCCTATGATTCCCGTGATGAGTCCGACGAAAACGCAGTTGAAAAGCTTTGAAGCGTTGACCTGATAGCGCGGAGCCGTTTTCCAGGCGTAGAGCACAGCAAGCAGCATTCCCGTCGTGATTATAAGACCGTACCAATACACGGGATAAGTCCCGATGTAAAAGGCTACGTTGCTTATCGTAAATTCCCAGCCAAGTCCCGGGAACTGAACATGAAACACTTCCATATTATCCCTCCGCTTGTTTAACTACAGACAGCGTGCAGTTGTCCACGTCGAGCAACCGGGCTAATCTGCGCTCAACATCCGCCTTCTCAGCTGAAGCCACAGCGTCGATATACGCAAACAGCTCGTTGCCGTTGAAGTGATAATCCGCCATCATATTCGCGATGTTGCTTACGGAATTGAGCGAAGAGATAGCGTCGCCGTAAACTGCCTTTTTCGCGATCTCAAAATCCTCGTCGTCAATACCGTTTTGCTTGACGCTTGAGATGTAGCGCTTTATCGTTTCAGCCGCCTGCTTGGGCGCGCGGCTTTCGCCGCCGAAAATAACGCCGCAGTAGCCGGGACCTTCAAACAGCTCATAAGAAAATGTGTTGTTTATCAGGTTGTTGTCCATCAGCTCACGGTATAAAGCCGAGGTCGGTGAAGCAAGAGCCGAAAGCAAGATCTCCGTCTGAGCAAGCTCGGCTTCATCGAGCGGCTTATCGGCACACGCCTTGAAACCGAAGTCGAAGATCGGGACCGAAACCGGAAAGCTCTGCTCGACATATGGCTTTACGATCTCGTACGGTTCTTCCTCGAAGTAGTTGTGTATCTCGTGCTTTTCGGACGGCTTGAGCATTCTGTCGCAGGTTTTAAGCACCTGCTCAACGGTCACGTTGCCCGACACACACAGAACCATATTGTGCAGATTATAAAACGTGTTGTAGCAGTCATAGAGCTTTTCAGCCGTGATTTCGGCAATCGATTCCACGGTGCCCGCGATGTCGATTTTGACGGGATGGTTGTGATACATTCCCTGAAGCATATTGAACATCACGCGCCAGTCGGGACTGTCGTCGTACATTTTGATTTCCTGACCGATTATTCCCTGCTCCTTCAAAACGGTCTGAGCGGTGAAATACGGGTCCTGTACAAAGTCGAGTAAAATCTCAAAGCTCTCGTCAAAGCGGTCGGTGCAGGAAAAGAGATAACAGGTTTTTTCAAAGCTTGTATAAGCGTTTGCCGAGGCTCCCGTTTTGGCGTAACGCGCGAAGGCGTCGCCCTCCTCGCTTTCAAACAGCTTGTGCTCAAGATAGTGAGCGATTCCGTCGGGCACCGTGATCTTTTCGCCGTTATCGGACGAGAAGCAGGTGTTCACGCTGCCGTATTTAGCGCCGATTATAGCGTAAGCGGAGCGGTAGCCTTCCTTGGGGTATACATAGATCGTCAGACCCGAGCTGTGCGCTATTTTAAAATAGCTGTCGCCCGCGCGGTCGGACTTTATTTCTTTTATCGCCGTTTCGTTCATCATATCCCCCCCTATTTGTTCTTCAAAAGATACACAGTGTCGAGCGTGAGCTTTTCGGCCGCGGCGACGATCTGTTCTTTTGTTACCGATTGGATCATCTTTGACATTTCCTCAATACTCAGATAGCCGCTGCCGGTCAGCTGCGAGCAGTACCAGCTTTCGATGCCGCTGACGGTGTCGTTCGAGGACTGGAAGTAATTGACGAGCGCAAGTTTTGTCGCGCTGATCTCAAAGTCGGAGATCACGCCGTTTTTCATATCCTCGATCTCCTTCATGATACCGGCTTCGAGCTTTTCGACATTTTTGCCCTCGACGCCGCTGTCGATGATCATAATGCCCTTGTTTCTGTCGTACTGAGACGAGCAGTAATAACACAGGCTCTGCTTTTCGCGGACATTGCAGAAAAGCTTTGAGTTTGCGGTGCCGCCGAGTATCGCGCACATAAGCATTGAAGCGTACGCATCGCTGTCGGGCAGAGCTGTTCCCGCGCGGAAGCCCATAACGAGCTTTGACTGCGCGACGTCCATTTCTTCAACGACGCGTTTCACTTCACCTGCCGAAAGGACGACCTGAGTCTGAGCGGTCTCGGGCGCGCGGTCAACGGATGAAAATGCCTCACCGAATACGTTTGCGGCTTTTTCGGGCGAGCTGTCGCCGATATACATTATTTCAAAAACGGCAGTTTTAAGAAGGTTCTGCCATGTTTCGTACAAAGAAACGGGCGTGACTTCCTTAATTTTTTCCGCCGTGCCGTAGCGCTTCATTCCGAAAACTTCATCGGCACACATATTGCGTACCATCTGACCTACCGCGTATATGCGCTTGTCGTTGAATTCGGAATCTATCACATCAAGAAGCTGACGCTGCTCCTGCTCAACTTCGGATGAAACAAAAGCCTCGCCCTGCAAATTCGGCTTGAATATAACGCCGCACAGCAGGACCGACAGCTCGCGCGCTATGCTTTCTCCTCCGAGGGCATAGCGATCATCAAGCCCCGAAACCGAAAGGCTGAGCACCTGATTGTCGCCGATCTTGCGGATATTGGCGCTGAGCTCCGCGCCGTAAAGCGAGCTGAGCTTTTTGCTGAGCGCGGTAAAGTCGGGATAAGCCTTGCACGAGCGTGACAGAACACCGCATAAAACCGCGTTTGCCGATGCTGTTTTTTCGCTGAGCGGAACGATAATGTTCGCGCTTATTTTCATTGTTTTGAAACGGCTGTCACGGACGTCGCTGAAATAAACTCCGTCGGAAAGCCTTGTTCGTTTTATCTGACTCATATTATCATCTCCGAATAGATGTATTCTTCCTCGGTTAGTATATCACAAATCGTGAAGATATAAAAGTGTTTTTTTGAATTTATTGATCCGACGCTCTAAACGATCGTGGTACAGGTCACAGCGCAGCGCACACATTTGCAGCCGCCGCGCTTCAAAACGCGCACACATTCGCCCAGCGTGTTTCCGGTCGTGATTATATCATCGATCAGCAAAATGCTCTTGCCGCGGCACAACGATTTATCCGTAATGCGGTAGACGCCTTTTACGTTCCTTTCACGCTCGCTGCGCCTGAGAGTATGCTGAGATTTGTTTTCCTTGTGCTTTTCAAGCGCCTCGATATACGGAAGATCAAGCAGCTCGGCACATTTCTTCGCGAGGATTTCGGCGTGCTCAAAATGCCGTTTGCGCTTTGCCCTTTCGCTCATCGGGACACAGGCGACGGCGTCGAAATGTTGATCTCCGAACTTCAGCCGAGCCGCTCTTACGGTCAAAAACGCGAACGCCCGGGCATAGTCGGACTTTTTTCCGAATTTATAGCGCTTCATCGCCCCGGCATACTCTTCGAAATACGGCAATGCAGCGGAGCACGGAATTCCTCCGGCTGCAAATCGGAAGTATGCGATTTGCGGCAGAGCTTTAGTGCAGGTATCGCAAATAAGCTTATCGCCGGAGATCACGGCTTTGCAAAACGGACACCGGCTCGGAAAAACGATTTCCGCGGTTTTTCTTTTCAGTTTTGAAAAAGCAGTTTCGTGCATTTTGTCCACCGGTCTTTTTATCATATCAAATCCATTATATCACAAAAATCTGCTTTAGTCATCATTTTATTTGCCGTATTCTGATAAGGAAAAGAGGCCGGCTAAAAGCCGACCTCCCGTAAAAAGAGTTTTATACTTCAAGCGGAGAGATTTTCTCGTTTTTCGTAACGATCAGATTTCCTGCCTGAGAAGCGTCAAACACGACGCGCAGATACGCGACCGAGTTTGACGACGTGCCGCTTCTGCCGTTGAGCGTTATTCCGAGGATGTTGCTTGACATATACGACACTGCGTTGCTTATCTGCCACGCATTAACAAGATTAAAGCTGCTATCAAATACCCATATTCCGTAAGGGTATTGATCGGGGTTTGTTGGATGCCCAATGTTTACCACTCTTATAACATCATAGCGGGCAACGGGGATAAAGCCCGTAACGGCGTATGCGGAACGGGCATTTTCGGTTGAGGGATTGCCCGCAGAAGCAGATAGCGTATACCCCGTCTTATATCCCAATCCGCCGTTATAAGGCGTGCCGTCGCTTTCGATAGAACCCGGCACAAGATTTGTCACCGAGACCGACGGGATGTTGACTACAGCGCTTGCTTTGTTTGTTACGTCATAGGTACCGTTTTGCGTGATGTTCATACTGCCGGAGGGCGGGCTGTAGCTGCCTGTAATGACGTCGCCGTTAGCGTCGTGAGCGGTATAGCCGCTGTGAAGTTTTGAGGCAACAACGGTGTCCTGCGTAAGGTCGATCAGGGTATTTCCGTCAAATTGGATCTTCTTCACGCTCATGGGTTATTCACCACCAATACGCTGTAGTTTGTGGTTGTGTTTCCGTCGGTAACGGAGAGGGTCTTTGTCGATAACTGAGATCTAAGATAAACATCCGACGTGTTCGCTTTGCCAGAAATATCCTGGTGACTCGTCAAAAACCCCTGAGCTGCAATGTAATCCACAACAGCCTTGACCGACGGATAATTCTCTGTTGATGTATTATTCAGATTGGTGATCGCCGTCGTTTTATAAAAGGTATCTTCATAACAGACAAAATCGCCGAACGCGTCCCATGCGCCGTGGGAATAAAGCCTTGTCCTCGCGGAAACCGTACCGTCGACATCGATCTTGTATTGGATCCAGCTGCTCTGTTCGATAATAATATTGAACACATAGCTGTATACTCCGCTGCTTTGCAAACGGTAAATAACTCCGTTTTCCGTGCAGCTGCTGACGCTGTCGGCGTCAACTATCGGCAGAAAACCGCTGTCGTTTGTCAGGTCGGAGGTCTTTGCAGGCACGGACAGAGCTGTCCTAAGCTCTACGGCAGAAATATTATCCTGCAAGTCCACTCCGGCTATGGTCGCTGTTTTATCGACCTTGCCGGTGATGTCCTGATGAGATGATAAAAAGAATTGTGAAAGGTTGACGGTGCGGTGAGCGTTTCCGTTCTCCGAATCATAATATGTCAGCCAGTAGCTTCCCTGATACAACTCAACGGTAAGCCGCGGAGCTTCGCTTACGCCTGCGGACAGTATATCGTCGATGATTTCCGATACATCGTCGAGGGATGCGAACTGATCCAGAGCTTCAAGCCTTTGTGCAACCTCCTCCATCAGCTCGGGGATCGTTCCGAGCGATTCGGGCGCAAGCTCGGCGTCATCGAGAATCGACGGGTTCACTCTCACCCACAGCGGAAACTGAAGAGTGAGCTCGCTGTCGCTGTCGGTGATATTAACTTCGACCCGCAGATCACCGCCGCCGCAAACGACCGACGGCCTGTCAAACGGAACTATAATATTCCCGCTTTCGTTTACCGTACACGACACATTGTCGTTTATCAGGATATGGGTCTTGCGCGTAACGACCCTTGCCGTTACCGTTGCGCCCGTAACGTCGACCTGTTTGCCGTTTTGCATAAGGCGCAGCTCAACAGCGCTGTTGTTGATGTTGTCGACATGACCGACAGAGATCAAATCAAGATTCTCCATCTTGTCGATGTCGTATTCATAATAAACCGGTTTTTTAAAACTCATTTTTCCTCCTGTATTTCGAAATATCGCGTTCTTGGGGAGGTGAACGCGGAAGAGAGATATAAACCCCTCCCTATATAGCGAAATAACGGGAAAAATTGCATATATCTATGCAATTTCCGTCGGACATCAACACACGCGTCCGAGTGTTTCCACGCCTTTGAAAACACAATTATCTACCGAAACGATATTGAAAAAAACGCAATAGAATGATAGAATATATTTATACATCCGACGACTCAACCATATGGAGGGCGATTATGTGAAAGAATTGGAACAGTATCTCCGGATTTTCGCGTCAGCCGTAAACGGAAAAGTGCCTCTGATCGATGAACCCATCGATTTGGACAAGCTTTACAGGTTTACAGGCTCTCATTCAATTTCCGCCACGGTCGCTCCCGTTCTGTTAAAATCAGACATAAAGCTCGACCGCAGCCAATGGCTGAAATGGAAGGAAATTTTTTATAAGAATTACCGCAGAACTCTGCTGTATGACGATGAGCGAAAGATGATTTTCAGCGCCTTTGAGGATAACCAAATAAGCTTTATCCCCCTCAAGGCTGTCGTACTCAACCGACTTTATCCCGTATACGGTTCCAGGGAGTTCGCCGACAACGACATTCTTGTTGGCAGCGACGTATTGGACAAGCTTGAACCGATAATGAGCGCCTTCGGGTACGAATTCATTCCGGTTTCCATCACCGTACATTATATTTTCCATAAGGAACCGATGTACAACTTTGAGATCCACCACCGTCTGTTTCCCGACAGAAAAGAATTCAGGCTTTTTAATGAGTATTTTCAAAAACGGTTTGACAATCTGCGCCATAGTTCAGAGTGTGAGCTGTCATTCGGCAATGAAGACAACTATATCTATCTTTTGGCTCACGCATACAAACATAATCTTGAGTCCGGTACGGGGCTGAGAACGCTGAGCGATATTTATTTATACCGCAAAAAAATAAAGACGGACAAGGAATACCTTGACCGCACTCTGAAAGAACTGGAAATTTACGAGTTTGCAAAAGAGCTTGAAAACTTATCGGAAAAGCTGTTTGCGACAGACGCTCCGTTTTCTTTTTCCTCACTTACAGAGGAAGAACTGGCTCTTCTGAAGAAAATATCGGGGTCGGGAACCTTCGGAACAGCGGAGGCGTTTATCCGGAATAAATACAAACGTTATTCAGGCGAAAAAAAATCCTTCCGCCGTATTCATTATTTCAAAAAGCGATTATTCCCGGATATCGGATTGTATAAAAAGAAACATCCGGTTTTATACCGGCACAAGCTCCTTCACCCTTGGTTTTATATCTACCGTCCGATATACAGCGTTTTTTCAGACAGTAAATCAATTAAAAACGAAATAAAAGTCGTAAGCAAAATGAAAAAAGAAAAAGAATAACCCAGACCGAAAATCAGCCGCCGCGGAAACACTCCGCAGCGGCTGTTTATGTTTTGCTATTTATCTTCAAGATAACTCATAAAGCTTTTTTTGTTTTCAACGGACGGAACCGTAGGTCTGCCCAAATCGGCTCGGGCGCCGATCGCGCATTTGACCTCGATCATGGTCAGCCCGCCTGTTTCCTTAGCATTTTTTAATGCGGCGTCTAAATTTGATGGATCACTGACACTTATCGCGTTTTTATATCCGCACGCAGCGGCGATCCCGATCAGGTCGATGCTTTCCGCTACCGTCGGCATTCCTCCGACGGTTTCATGCGAGCCGTTGTTGATCACGATATGAACAAGATTTTCGGGCGCGTTGGCGCCGATTACCGCCATCGCTCCCATGTGCATCAGAACAGCTCCGTCGCCGTCGATACACCAAACCTTTCTATCGGGCTTGTTTAGCGCAACACCGAGAGCGATCGAGGAGCTGTGCCCCATCGAGCCGACAGTAAGAAAATCACGGCAGTGATCCTGACCGTTTTGCTCGCGAATTTCAAACAGCTCGCGGCTTGCCTTGCCGGTGGTGGAAATAATCGGGTCATCCCCGCTGAACTGTACGATCCTGCGGATGATTTCCTCACGCGTCATAGAGTGAACGTTTTCATAAGCAACGCTTTCGCCGTATTCAAGCGCGCCCTTTCTTATTACAAAGGCAACGCTTTTTCCCGACGCGAGCAACCCGCTAAAAGACGACATAGCGCTTTTTACTTCATCAACAGAGGTATCTTTGCCGATAACAAAGGAGCTGATGTCCATATCATCCAAAAGTCTCAGCGTGACCTCACCCTGATATATGTGCTGCGGTTCGTCGTGAACTCCGGGCTCGCCGCGCCATCCTATGACAAATACCACAGGGATGGCATACACCTTATCATTGAGCAGCGACGCAACGGGATTGATGATGTTGCCCTCGCCGCTGTTTTGCAGATATACGACCGGCACCTTTCCCGAAGCAAGGTGATAGCCTGCCGCAAGAGAAGTGCAGTTTCCTTCGTTGGCGGCAATGATATGATGACGGCTGTCTATACCGTATGTATTCATCAAATAATCGCACAGCGGCTTCAGTTGGCTGTCAGGTACGCCCGTATAAAAATCCGCGCCGATAATATCGAGTAATGCTTCAACTCTCATTGATTTCTCCCGTTAAAGTTCATCGATCAGAGTAATAATATCCTTAAACGGCATAAGCATTTCATCCGCTTCCAAAGAGCGGTGATGTTTCAAAATCGTTTCAGCCGTTTTTGTCATGGCGGGAAAAGCCGCCCTCATCAATTGATTTGCATAAATTACGATATTCACGCCGTGAGATTTAAGCTCCTCCTCGGTGACATAATTAAAGCTGGTCGGTACAACCACCAACGGAGTCGTCTGGTCCTCTTTTCTGAACAGATCGCAGAAATCAAAGATCTCATTCGGAGTTTCGGTGCGGCTGTGGATCATTATTCCGTCCGCGCCCGCTTTGACATAAGCCCTTGCTCTTGTCAGAGCGTCATCTATTCCCTGCTCAAGAATCAGGCTTTCGATCCGGGCGATGATCATAAAATCATCGGTCAACTGAGCTTTCTTGCCCGCGGTGATCTTCGCGCTGAAGTCTTCGATGGAATCCTGGGTCTGAACGACGTCTACGCCGAAAAGCGAATTCTTTTTAAGACCTGTTTTATCCTCAATGATAACGGCGGAAACGCCCATTCTTTCAAGGGTCCTGACATTATAAACGAAATGCTCGGTCAATCCGCCCGTGTCACCATCGAGAATGATCGGCTTGGAAGTAACGTCCATAATATCATCTATCGTGCGAAGACGCGACGACATATCGACAAGCTCGATATCGGGCTTGCCTTTATCTATACTGTCGCACAGCGAAGAGATCCACATCGCGTCAAACTGCTCTAGCGTACCGTTGCTTTCAACTACCGTTTTTTCGGCTATAAGACCGGTAAGACCGCTGTGAGCTTCGATTATTTTTACGATCGGACAAAGCTTTATCAACTCGCGCAGACGTTTCCTGCGGAATTCCGGCATTGCCAGCCGCTCGCGATGTATACGCTTGAACTGCTTTGCCTCATCACTTTTAGGCTCGGAGATCTCGATCAGTTCTCCGCCGTAAGCCGAAAGCAATTCCTTAACGTGAGCTCTGACAGTGAACTCTACGCCGTTTCGCCAGCTGTCGGAATGCAGAACATAATCAGGCTTTAACGAAGGGATTATATCGTCATACATCAGACTGCGCTGAACGACTACCTTACTCACTCCGCTGATCGACTGATAAAGGCTGATCCTGTTTTCCAGGCTGACCGTAGGAAAATAATTGTATTTGATTATCTCCTCATCGCTGAGGGCGCCGACAATGACGTCGCCGTATTTTTTTGCTTCATTGATCATAGCTATGTGTCCTCCGTGGATCACGTCGGAACACAAGCACAAATATATCGTTGACATTTTTTCACCCGTGTTATTCATTATATTGTACCGGAACAGCCACGTTCAGATGTTTGAGCGCGTCCTTGAAAACGACATAGAAAGCTCTTATATCTTCTTCGTCGATCGCGCCCAAAGCGCAGAGCCTGAAGGTGTTGAGCGTGCTGATTTTTCCCGGATATATCGTAAAGCCGCGTTGGTAGCAATAATCGTGTACCTTTTCAAAATCCCACGCGGGATCGTCGGGATACATAACCGAAACGACAAGCCCCGCCTGTTCCTCGCGCTTGATGATGTCCCTGAAGCCGATCTCGTCAAGCCCCTCGTGGATAGCGTTGAAAACCCGCGTATGTCTCTCCCATTTTGCCTGCTCGCCCTCAGCCCAATATTCCTTTATAGCCTGAATAGTTGCGTAAATGGTCTGGACCGGAGGAGTAAAGTGCATTTCGCCGGTGCGCTCAAAATAGTCGTATTGCAAAAACAGATTGCAGTAATACGAGCGTTTCGGATAATTCGCACTCTCCTCGATAATGCTTGTCCTGCCGACCACAAAGCTCAGCCCCGTGAACGCCATCAGCCCCTTTTGCGCCGACGCCATACAAAAATCGATGTTTTCCTTTTCAATATCGATCGGGCGCATAGCGTAGGTGCTCGTTGTATCAACGGTGAACACCGCGTTGTATTTATGGGCTAACGCTCCTATCTCGCCGATAGGATTGAGAATGCCCGACCCGGTTTCGTTGTGGGTTGTATGCACAAGAGCGATGTCAGGATTTTCCCGAAGCGTTTTTTCAACAATCTGCAAATCAGGTCTTTGATCTGCGGGGAACCGCAGATCGATATGCGGCAGACCGTAATACTCGCAAACCTCAACGGCGCGAGCGCTGTAGGAACCGTTGTTGACGACCAGTATCTTCTTGTCGGCAGGCAGCAGTGAATTCAGACAAACGTCGATATTCACTGTGCCGGAGCCGCAAAACAAAACAGAGGTGTATTTTTTCAGATCTCCGTGAACGATTTTTACCAGATCCTCGCGAAGACCTTTCATCAAGCTTCCGAACTCCTGCTCACGCGGACATATATCCGGTACTATCTGAGCAAATTTTACGGTATCCGTCGTTGTGGCGGGACCGGGATTAAGCAAAACATTACGCTTGACTTCATACGGTACTTTTATACTCATAAATCAGTTTCTTCCTTTTTGGATATAGGTTTACTTTTCCGAGAAGCCCGACTCCTCTCTTAATTTTGAAAGTATCACATTTATATCCTCTTTCATTTCAAGAGCCTGATCGGAATCTGCTTCATATTCAACGATAGATATATCGGTTCCTTTATAACTTCCGATAACGCTTCCCTTGCTGTCGCCGAAAACTATATCGAAAACCTTTTTTCCGTCGTTAATAAAATGAACCGTATTGCCGTCTTTTTTGATTTCGGCTTTGCTTTCCCATTTTTTCGGATAATAAAGCGAAACGACATCTGTCTTGATCTCAAATGTCTCATCGCTCTGTGTATCCTTGGCGGATTCGGCGGAAAGACCGTATTTCTCATCCAGATCATTGATTATGACGTTGACGTCCTCCTGCATCGCATACAGATCGTCGTCGCCGTCGGACAGCTTATACGTTTTCAGGTTAAGCTTTGTTTCGGCGTCCAGACCCTGGATCGTTCCGATATAATCGCCGTCGGTACCGTTGAAAATCAAATCGAATATCTTATTTTTATCCTTTGAAAAACCGACCGTGAACTTGTCGGACGCCTTGTGATCCGACACTCCTTCGATTTTTACCTTATCCTTCCAGCGTTCGGGATACTCAATCTTGATGAATCCCAGAGAGGTCGAAAATGTCTTTAAAGCCTCTGTTGTAGGCTCAACAGTTTCGGTAGCTTCGGTCTTTGAAGCGTCGTCACCGCTTCCCGATTCCGTCTTAGCGGACGATTCCGTTTTAGCGGACGATCCCTGCTTGTCGTTGCCCGAGCTGTTGTTCACAACAAGAAGAACAGTAACCAAAGCAGCCGCTGCTATCACCGCTGCCGCAGCGATGATTATGATCTTTTTCTTTTTTGACAAACCCTTACTTTCTGTATTTGTTTGATTATCCATAATTCTATCCTTTCATATATTTGAATTTACTTTTTCAGCTTTTTCGCGGAGCGTTTCCTTGAAATGCCTCTTAGATACGCCTTCACAGCATCGCTTCCTTTTGTGACGCAGTATTTTTCCCCTGCCGACACTATACCGTTTAGCCTGCACTCATCCAAAAACGCCTTCCGTTTTTCAAAATAGCCTTTTGAAAGACCGTGAGGTTTATAAACATAAGCGACCTGATCATTTGACAGCGGATCAAGGCTGACGGAGTTTTTCAGATTTTCGACAGCGTCCAGACCGTTTTTCGTATTTACAAGGATCATCGAAATGCCTTCGTCATTATCTTGTCCGGTAATGCTTTTATATCTCCAAAAATCAGCCAGGGTAATGTCCGAACGATGACTTTTTGTGAAGGGACACTCGGCGCACAGATCGCGTATCGACAAACGACGATGCAAAAAAGAAGAAAAATACGGATCGAGCGACGCCTGTTTCAGATATTCCTTTCCGTTGTCAAAGGTCACTTTTATAGCATATTCCTTCCATCCGAACGTCTTTGGACGAAAATTGACCGACTTGACTTTTGAGTGAAAACGGTTTTCCAGATCGGACAGATAGTCCTCATACATCCGGTGCGACGGCAGACCGCCGCACAAAAAATCGCAGATGATAAGGTTATCATACGCTTTACCGAGATATTCCCGAAGTCCTGCCGCCTGACACGGAGTGCCGCAGAAGAGCGCCCTTCTTCCTTGCCTGAGCTGAGTTTCGATCTGCCTGAACGATTTTCCCGTCAGGCTTTCGACGTATTTGCTTCGTCTCAGCGAATCAAGATCGGTTTCATCGGTCGACAGGAACACGACCTTTCGGCTGTCGGACGAAAATCCCGCGCCGAAAACGACGCCGTTTTCTTTTAGCACGATGTCAGCCAAAGCGGAAAAAACTCCGCCGGATGACGACTTCCAAACCGTTTCTTTGTCACGGTTCACCGCGTAATACGCGGCTATCAGCTCATTTTCTTCAGCCTCGCGGTTGACCGGGCAACGCCCGGCGCATAGTCCGCAGTCAACGCAAAGCGAATCATCAACGACAGGCCGGTAATAAAACCCGTCTTCCTTTACCGAAATCGCGTTTTTCGGGCAAATGTTTTCGCACATACCGCAATCGGCGCATTTTTCGAACTGTGATATATTCATAACAATACCTTTTTCAGATAATCCATACCTTCCGCGCGCGCCTGCTCAATGTTTTTGTTTACGGTATTATAATCTATAGGCGGCGCGCTGTCAAGCTTATCTATGTCAATAACGGGAAGCTCAAGCCTGTCCGCAAGTTCCGTCAGGCGTGACGGAGCTTTGGGATTTATCACCACGCTGACCTTTTTGTTGAAGATCGACGCGAACGCCGCGCCGTGAAATGACGAGGTCACAACGTATTCGGCGTGATCTATAAGCCACAAAAACTCTTCGGGACCTGCACCGTAAATCGTTTTTGTCGAATACAATCTCGAGGGAGACGGCTTGACGGCGTAAACCGGCAAACCCGTCTGTTGTTTTAACATCCGCAGCTTTTCGTTGATGGAGCTGTTCCAATAAATCGTATAAACAAGAATATAACGCCCCTTGACCGGGTATTCCTTTTCAAGCTTTCTCCATTCCCCGGCGTCAACCAAAAAAGTGGGGTCTATATTCACACTGACCTGTTTTCCGGTCAGCTTTTCCAACTGAGCCTTGTTTTGATGTTCTCTGACAGAGATCGAATCAAACCCGGCAAGATACCTCTTGAACTTTTCCTCTTTATCGGGCGGGATCTCGCTGACACCGAGGCTTGCCGCGTAAGAAGCCTTTTTTTCATCTTTTCCCTTTACAAAATCAAGGAAAAACGATGGGTTGTCCATACCGGGCAGCCAGATCTGATCGCTTCCTGCGATATACGCTCCGCCGTGAGGATAGTTCCGGCACATATCATCATAATCCGAAAAATACAGAACATCCAGATTTCCGGAGATAAAGTTAAGCCCTTTTTCGCGCATTGAAAGGATCTTGCGATGATTGATAAGTTTTACGGGAAAATACACCAGATCCTTTTTTGACCTCGGAACGCGGAAACGGTATTCCTTTGGCTTTCTGTCATACAAAAGAACGGTCTCAAACCCGAGGGAGGATATTGCTTTTTTCAGACCCATAGCCTGAAGCATCGAACCGTAGCTGCTCCAGACGCAGTGCGTTACAACATAGACATTCATTTCTTAAGATGCAACCTCCGAAGGATTTTCTTCATGCGGCTTTTTTCAGCGCTGTTAAGCCCGAATAAAACAATAAGCGGAACGCTGATCACAACGTAGATCACGCCTCCTGTCAAAAACGAAACAAAAGTGTTCGGGATAAGCATGGCGACAAAAAACGCAGCCGCACCGGCGATCATCTGAAACGGAAGGAGACCCTTGTACGCCTCTTTAAAAAGATGGAATATCTTGATATCGAATTTTTTGATATAATAAAGATTTATGAAAAATACGTTGCCTATTATGAGCGTAATAGCCGTAGCGATAACAGCTCCGATTATCCCCCACCAACCAATAAACAACACAGTCAAAGCTATGTTGGCTATTGTGGTACCCGTCAGCGCTAGCGAACGCACCAAGCGCTTGTTTGCAATATCAAGAACATTGATGCAAACAGCGTTTGTCATATTCAAAAACATCGGCACCAAAATTATCATGGCATATAACCACGCGTCGGTTTTTCCCGCACCGTATAAAAGCGAAACAAACTGCTTTCCGATTGCGAAAAATCCGCACAATATGCTTCCGCAGATCATTACAGTCAGGCGGCACGGACTGATAAGCGTGTCCGTAAAGTCCTCGCGCTCCATATTCTTCGCCATATTTTTTGAGACCTCAGGCAAAAACATGGAAACAGGAATGGTCGCGATAGACGAAAACATCGTGAAGATATACTGCACGACCGAATAAAGCGCGACGCTTTCCACGCTCATCATAACCCCTAAAACAAACTTGTCAACATTACTGTTTGCCTGATTTACGAGCACCTGTAATAACAGTGCGATACACATGGGGATCGATGAAACAAAAATACTTTTGTCAAAAAACTTCGGAGATATCTTGACATGATATCTTTTTTTACTGTAAACCAAAGAAACAATAAACGCGATTATGCCTAACGACATATCTACCATAGCAATAATAATCGAATATCTAAACAAGCTGATAAGAGCCAATAGCAAAGTAACCCGAATCAAAATTTTAAACAATGTAACGATATTTGCGAAAGTATATTCTTCCTCCGCCAACAGCAATCCATTAATGTTCTGAGTAAGATAATTGACGATTATATAAACGATCAAAAATAAAAAGATATTTTTTCCGTATTTGATCTGAGATGCATTCATGGAATTAGCATAAATATTGCCGAGGTTAAGATAGAAAACAAACGATACTGCGATAATCACAACTGAAAGCACAAGTGAAATAATCCAAATAGTGGAATAATTTCGGTTAACCTGCTCCTGACGTTTTTCAGGTTCGGTATTGTTCAAACAAACCGAAACATTCCTCGTCATTACAGTTCCGGTTCCGAACTCAAGCAACACCAAATAGGTGGAAAACGACGCTATCGTTTGATACAAACCGTATTCGGTATCGCCAAGCGTTCTCAGCAAAAATGATGACAGTACCAATCCGGTTATCATATTGACAACCATATTGATGTACGAAATTGTAATTCCTACGCTTCTTTTTCTTATCACAAGACTACTCTTCCTTAAACCAATTCTCACCGAAAAACTCTGCTTTGCTGCAGGGTCCCTCGGAATATAAATCCGGATACCTATCGCCCTTAAAGATAGCGTCTGCCAAAGTCAAAAACCTTTTTGCGGCAACCTCGGCGTTCCATTCTTCGAATATAGTTTTATATGCTTCTCTTCCAAAACGCTCCTGTTCGCCGGGATCGTTTAGCAAATACTTCACTTTATTGTATAGATCATTTGTATCTTCACTAAAATATACCAATCCGTTTTTCTTGTTTTTAACAAGATAAGGTGTTGAACCTGCTAAATGAGAAGCAACGACCGCGCATCCTGAGTTCATCGCCTCGTTAAGCACTGCCCCCCAGCCTTCCTGTCTGTCGGAGGTCATCAAGAATATACCCGATTTTTCCATATATGAGCGAACCTGTTCCGGTGTTTTTGAACCCAAAAACCTAACACAGTCACCGAGATCATATTCGTCGACCATACTGTGAAGCTCCTGCTCCATTTCTCCGGTTCCGATAAACGTCAGCCTGAAGCTGACGCCGTCCGCCTTCAGCTTTTTTGCGACCTCAACAGCGTCGTCGGGATGCTTCCAATCGAGAAAACGTCCGCACCAAAGAATATCCGCCGGCTTTTTTTCGGAAAACAATTCCGACAAATCATACTTCATTGTCGCCGGAAAGTATCCCCATTTATACATTTTGTTTTTATATAAACCGAATTCTGAATAATCAGCCGCTGTATAGGCGCTGGCGCAAAGCATATACAGCTTTTTTATCCCGAAGTTGCGTTTGCGCCAAAATAAACTCCAGTAAAACCTCTCCAAAATGCTTTTTTCCTTTTTAAAAGGACGTTCCGAATAATACAAAACAGGTTTTTCTTTTTTTACATCCTTGATCAAATCAAGTGGTGCTGCGCCGATTACTATTATGTCGGCATTATCCAGAACATCCTGTTTCA
The DNA here is from genome assembly GCA_902767325.1 of uncultured Ruminococcus sp. GTDB lineage: Bacteria > Bacillota > Clostridia > Oscillospirales > Acutalibacteraceae > Ruminococcoides. The sequence goes on along the minus strand of CACXGW010000003.1, from coordinate 19,662 downwards.
AATCTTTGTCGCGGCACACATACGGCGCGCTCATTTCGGAATAGCCTAATTTTTTTCTTTCATCGGAAACCTTATTTGTTTCCACAAAACAAAACGATTCGCAAAATCGATCGAATTCATCAGACAGCGTTTTTTGATGATGATTAAAATAATTACTTATATATACCAAACGCATAACTTACAACCTTCCGTTATCGGCATTCCGAAAACTTTTGGGATCAATCCAATAAATAAGCCTCATATTTGTGATGAGTAACACGCTTTTCCTCGGGCGGAAGCTGCATATAATCACCGTAAATCCCGGTCAGCCATTCATCATAACCAATCGGCGCTTTGTATTCTTTCCCTTCAAACAAAACATCTATAAAGCTGTCAAAAACCGTTTTATCGGTAACTATCCTGGCGTACCCGGTAAAATCTCCCACACGCTTTTTGTCCTGCTTATAGAACTGCTTTGAATTATCAATCATTTTCTTTATATACTTTTTTGCAGGCGTGCGGCAATACAAAAAGTGAAAAAAACACTTAACGGCTTTCCTGGGGAACGACTCACCCGGCAGCACCCGTTTGCTTCTGGAAAAGGATTCCCTGAATCTGAGCCTGTCACGGCGATCAAACATTTTTTTAGCCGTTTCATCGTCATCCGGCGCTGCGTCGACTACAAAGACGTCGATATTCACCGACAGCTTCTTTCCGTTTTTATCGGGTTCATAAAGTACTGTTTCGGAATCGATGACCTTGCCGTACGGATATTCATAATTATCATCGTCTTCAAAGCATAAAAAGCGGTACCTTGAGTTTGATTTATTGAATGTTTTCATAAACCTTTCGTATTCTTCTCTAAGCATACCGATGTCGATATCATCATCCCACGGGATGTAGCCCTCATGCCTGACCGCTCCGAGCAGTGTACCCGAATTCAGCCAATATTTAATTTGATTTTTCTCACAAAATGAAGCAACCACGTCAAGTATCCCGATTTGGATTTCTTTTACTTCATCTGCGTTTAATCTCCTCATATAAACTCCGTTACATCGTCGGTTTATATATCTTCCGTCATAATAATGCCGACCCTCAGAACTAACCGCCCTTGCAGTCGAATAGTTCGGAGCACATATCAACAGAACATCTGTCAATTTAAAGTCACTCCGAACTAATCAACCGATTTGTTATTAATACATATTCATAGTATGTAAAGCCGTTTAACAAAGATGATCTTCTATAAAGATTTTACAGCATAAAACTTACAAAACCGCTATTCTCAGTTTCTTAGTGTAGTTGTAATAAATCCGAATGATATATCACAAAACGATTTTATAACCTTCAAAGGTGTATTTGCCTGCCGGGAGCAAGCCGTTCATCATTTCGGCAGGAAGAGTATATCTGCCGTCCTTAAGCGCCTTATAGTTCATGCTGAAGTAATAGTAGTAACCGTCATCGCCGAGAACGAGTCCCTTTTTGACCTTTTTGTTATTCTCATAGTAATAAAGGTTTCCGTCTTCTTCATACATACCGTTCTTTATTATGATTTTTCCATCTCTAATAAGGTAGTTTCCTGCAGGGAGAACGCCGTTCATCAGTTCTTGAGTGATATAATATGTGCCGTCAGCAAGAGTTGTAAGAGAGTTAGCTCCGAAGTAATAAATATCGTCGCCGACCTTTACCGCACCTGCTTTTTTAGCGTAATTCTCGTAATAATAGGTCTTGCCGTTAGCGATAACAAGTCCCGTTTTAAGGATCCTGCCGTTTTCGATCTTGTAGTTGCCTTTTGGCAGAAGGCCGTTCATAAGCTCAGCGGAGATATAATAATATCCGTCGGCAAGGAAAGTATAAGTGCTTGCGCCGAAATAGAGTATCTCATCATCTACCTGAACCGCGCCTGCCTTCTTTTTGTAGTTTTCGTAGTAGTAATACTTACCGCTGCGGTAAACCAGACCGGTTTTCAGAATGATGCCGTTTTCAATCTTGTAGGTTCCGGCAGGAAGCAGGCCGTTAAGAAGCTGGGCGGAGATGTAATAGGAACCGTCGGCAAGCGCGTAATAGTTGGCTCCGAAGTAATAAATATCCTCGCCGATCTGGACAGCGCCTTTGACCTTCTTGTTATCCCTGTAGTAATAAGATTTGCCGCCTTCTACATAGATGCCGTTCTTGATCTTGAGATAATAGTTCTCAAAGAGATATTTGCCCGCGGGAAGCAAGCCGTTCATCTTATCGGTCGGAAGGTCGTATGTGCCCTCCTTGAAAGCCTTGTAAGTCTTGCTGAAGAACATATAGTTTCCGTTTTCGTCCCGAACAAGACCCTTTGCTACCTTCTTGTTGTTCTCGTAGAAATAATAGTCGCTGCCTTCCTTGTAAATACCGTTTTTGAGCTTGATGTGATAGTTCTCAAAGAGGTATTTGCCGGCGGGAAGCAGACCGTTCATCTTATCGCTCGGAAGGTCGTATGTGCCATCCTTGAAAGCCTTGTTAGTCTTGCCGAAATACATATAGTTTCCGTCTTCGTCCTGAACAAGACCCTTGGCGACCTTTTTGTTGTTCTCGTAATAGTAATACTCGCTGCCTTCCTTATAGATGCCGTACTTAAAGACTATTTTATAATCCTTGAACAAATAGCTTCCTGCGGGAAGCAGTCCGTTCATCTTATCCGAGGAAAGGCTATATGTTCCTTCTGCAAGAGCAAAGGTGTTAAGTCCGAAATAATAGTAGTCGCCGTTTGACTCGACAAGACCTGCCGCCTGAGCAACGCCGTCCTGAGCATAAACATATCCACCGTCGCCGAGCTTTAACAAACCGTTAGCCTTAACTCCGGTGTAAATGCCGTCAGCTCCGAAATCATAATAATACCCGTTGATCTTATGACCGTAACGGTACATAACACCGTTTGAGAAGAAGCGGTCTCCGATCCAGCCCTCAAGGAGCTGATCATTGGCGCGGTATCTGCCGCAGATCTCACAGCAATCCCAGTCAGCGTTCTCCTGGCTCTGAGTCCATACATGGTCGTTCCACTTAGCGAAAAGCTTTGTGTTGCCGCTGATGGTTATCTTTGAGCCGGGCTTTACGGGATCGCCTGTGTGATCACAGTTAAGGTACCAGCCCTCACAGCAATGGTCGTCGTCGGACTTGGGAAGATTCTTAACGGTACAGGTTCCGCCGGCGGTATAGATGATGGTGTCGTGGACAAGGTCTTTTCCGTACTGACCGATGTCATATTTTACAAAGTATGTATCATCCCTATACGCTTTTGTAAGGAACGTATAACGCTGCGGGATATAATCCTTGACTACTTTGAGCTTGTTGTTATAGCCGCTGATTATAGAATCCGCGTTGGTCGTGCCGTATGTGTTCCAGCGGATCGCGTTCATGATCACGGTCGAATGAAGCTTCTGAGCCGTTGTGTCGATGCTCGCGTAAAAATCTTCGTAGATGGACTTTACAACAGTGTTCCACACGTTCTGAACGACTTCCTGGAAATCGTTATGAGAGAACAGCTGAGCCAGGAAAGAATTATATGATGTATTATCATAGTTTATGAAACAGTTCTGGATATAAAGGCTGTTGGGCTTGTCGGTGGAGCAGGTCGTGTTGATCAGACCGTTGATTCCGCTCGTCTGAGCAAACGACAAGTCAAAATCCCACGCGGGACCCGCCATGATCTTGCCGTCTATATCCTTATACAGATAGAAGCTGGAGCTGCAGCCGTCAAAGTTGCCGCCGAATTCTTCGGCAATGTACATTCTGGCTATGGATTCCGAATCGATGTATTCGGTGTAGTATTTGCCCTTGGAGTTATATCCCGACTGAGAGTATACAGCGTCCTCATAATCCTGATAATAGCCGCGCATATACTCGACCTGAGCCTGCGTTGCGTTTTCCGGGCTCTTCATAACAACAGCCTGCTGTCTTGCGGTGATAAAGCCTGAATTTTCGGGAGGATAGCGATAGATCTTCTCAAGTTCAAGCAGATAGCCGCCGGTGATGTCATCGGGGTTGTTCGGGATATCGACATACTGATATGTGTTTGCCGCGGTCGTGTTCTGATCGCCCGCCAGCGGGTATGTTTCAAGATCGGCCTCGTTGACCTTTTCGGTCTTGCTTTCAAGATCGTTTATATCGACGCGGTTTTCACCGATCTCGACCTTTTCGGTCAGAACATAGGCGCCCATATAGTTGTTGTTGATATAAAGGTTAACGGGGATAACATCGGAGGTAACGTCAACGCCGATGGTCTTTGCAAAGCGGTAAGCAAGGAGATTGCGCATCAAAGTGCCGTCGCCGGCGTTAGCCAGAAGGCACCATTTCTTTGCCTTGCCCATACCAAACAGATCGGCTTTTTTATTGAGCTTGATGTTATAGGGCTTTTTGGAGCCGTTCCAAGTGGAATTGCCGCGACCCTTGATATAGTCAAGGTCGCCGTTGTACTGAACGGTGCCGTCATAATCGCAAATCGAGATCGTTCCGGGCTCTTTGTATTCTTTGTCCGCGTGAACGTTATCGAGTGTTCCCGATTGGGTGTTGATATTGACAGACGCAACATCGCCGCCGTCGAGCATAATAACGTGATATGACTGCGAGCCGCAGGTGAGAGTGCATTCACCGCTTGTGAACACATCCGTCACCGAGCCGTTTACCAGCTCGGTCGCTCCGCACATAACCGGATCGGACGCGGTAAACCATACCTTGACGGCAGATTTGTCGTATGTTTCGGGAGCGAAAACATAGTAGTTTTTATCTTTTGATGAATAGAACCAGTTGATAACGCCGAGGTCGGATCCGGTTTCACTTTCGGGAGAGCCGACGCCAAATGAAGCAATTCCGCTGCCGGCAGCATTTACTCCGACCGTAGCAGTGCCAAAGGAGCTTAACACGATCAGGATCGTTAAAATAATACCAATGGATTTCAAACCAAGTTTTTTCATTTCGTCAACTTCCCTTCATTTTTTATTTTTTTCCGCAATAATTACGGTCATATGATCCGTTTATCAAATCAGCCGGAAATATCCGTTGCCCACTGCATGCCGCGCGGAGGCTTTGATAATATGCAGTAACCCCACCCCTTTCGGGGTGAGGTGTATTGCAGAATCAATAAGAATCAGTTATCGAGTACGATCTTATAATCCTTGATATTGTATGTGCCTGCGGGGAGGAGACCGTTCATATAGCTCTCGGAGATGTAATATCTGCCGTCCTCAAGCGCATAGTACTTAGCGCTGAAGTAGTAGTAATCACCGCCAACCTCTACGCAGCCCTTGACCTTCTTGTTGTTCCGATAGAAGTAAACCTTGCCGTTTTCTTCATAGATACCGTTCTTGACTACGATCTTGCCGTCCTGGATGGTATAGTTGCCTGCGGGCAGATCAACATCGTTCATCAGAGCAGCAGAGATGTAATAAGTACCGTCAGCGAGGAAGGTCTTGGTGTTAGCGCCGAAGTAATAAATGTCGTCGCCAACCTGAACAGCGCCTGCCATCTTCGCGTAATCCTTGTAGTAGTAGGTCTTGTTGCCGTTGACAACGAGGCCTTCCTTAACGATGATGCCGTCCTTGATAGCATAGGTGCCTGCGGGCAGATCAACGTCGTTCATCAGAGCAGCGGAGATATAATAGGAGCCATCCTCAAGAGGATTGAAGGTCTTTGCGCCGAAGTAGTAAACATCGTCGCCAACCTGAACAGCGCCTGCCTTCTTCTGGTAGTTTTCTAAGTAATAGAGCTTGCCGTTGATCTCGATAAGACCGGTCTGGAAGACCTTGCCGTCACGAATGAAGTAGGAGCCTGCGTCGAACAAGCCGTTCGTAAGCTCTTCGGAAATGTAATATTTGCCGTCAGCGAGGGTAGCGTAAGACTGAGCACCGAAATAGTAGATGTCATCGCCGACCTGAACAGCACCCTTCTGTCTGATACCGTCATCATAGTAACGGATTGTGCCGTTCTCGTCGCGGAGACCTGTGTACTTCTCGATAAACTTACCGTCGTCGCCCATTACCCAGCATTCGGGCTGTACCCACTGGGATGTGCCGAATACGCTGATGCCTTCGTAGCGGATACCCTTGGCGTCAAACGCATAGGTATCGCCGTCGATTACCTGGATTCTGGCAACATTGATGCCGCCCTGACGTCCGCGATAGTAAGAAGGACCATAGTAATATCTCCAGCCTTCGTCATAGGAAACCCAAACGCCGTCTGTCAGTTTGCCGTTTTCGAAGTCGAAGTAGAACTTCTTAGCGGTGGAAACAACAGTGTTAGCCTTAACGGTGCCGTTGAGGCCTGCGTATGTTTCCTTATCAAAGTAATACCAGTCGTCGCCGATCTGGACCCATCCGGTCTTGAGCTCGCCGGCTACGGAATAATACCAGTTGCCGTCAACTTCGAAGTAACCGTTCATTGCTTCGCCGCATTCAGAGCACTTGTAGCTGCCGTCGATGAAATCATAGCTGTGACCTGTAGCGGGAACTTCGGTACCCCAGTCAATGATAGAGTTACAATCGGGATCGGAGCACTTTGTTCTGCCTGTGAAGCCGGGCTTTGTGCAGGTAGGAGCCTGATCCTCAACGGGAACTGCGTCGTGGTAATGCCACTCGCCGATGGTGTTCTTGAGGTTAGCGATACCGCTGTCGAGTTCTGTTACAACGTCCTGACGGATGTTGGAGAATCCGGGAACATAGTTAGCGGGAGTATTGACTTCGCCGTCAACATACTCTACATCGCCGAGGAATGCCTTGTAGCTGATAGTAACAGCCGGGCAGGTTGCGCCGTCGCCGTGGGGAACACCGGAGGTCCACTGGGTGTGAGCGTCGATGCCTGCGGAGCCGTCCCAAGCCCATGCATATACGGGGATGGAAAGCAGTGTCTGAGCGCCGGTGAGTTCGGAACCGTCGTTGGTGATGGTAACGGTCGCCTTGCAGGCGATCTCATCGATGGTGTATTCATAGCTGAAGCCGTCAGCTACGGTAGCGTGATCAAGAGCCCACTCGGAAGCGGAGTTCAGCCAGATAGTTGTGGTGACTTTGCTGATCTTGTCAGCCTGGTCGGTGTTAACATTAAGGTTATACTGTCCGCCCATCTTGACCTTGCCGTTTCCTACAGCCTGTCCTTCAAGTGAAACTACGGGATAGGTAGCGTCGGAAGCAACTGTGACCTGCTTGGTCATCTTTGTAACATTGCCCTGCTTGTCGGCGATCTCAAAGGAGATGTCATGAATGCCGTTGGGCAGAGTGAAGTAACCGGTTGTGATCTTGCCGGCGGAGTATTTAGCTGCAACAGCGTGTCCGTCAACATAAACCTTTGCGGAAGAAGCATCGATACCGGTAGCATTGCCGGGATTGTGAACGGTGTCCTCTGCAGCGTCAGCGGTAAAGCTAAGAACGTTGGTGTTAACTTCGCTGCCGTCGAGAGCATAGGAACCGAGGTCGTCGAGTGCCAGCGGGTTGGAGATAACGGGAGCGTCGCGGTCGTCAACAACGTCACTGTAGTCGAGGGTAATGTCGTCGATGTAGAATGTTACGTTCTCAGCGCCCTTAGCGGAGGAAGAAACGATCCACTGGATGAACGCGGGAGCGTAGTTGGAAGCCACATCACGGGTCAGAGAGCCGTCTTCGTTCTTATAATAAGAAGTAGTTACATAAGTAGAGGAAATATCGTCGAGGTCGCAGTATACATATGCCCAGCCTGCTTCGGGGATCTTGTCGCTTGTCAGCTTGGAGAAGCCCTTCTTTACATACTGGTATGTGAAATACAGATACGCGGTGCTGATGGCTCCGGTAGAAGTCTTATATGTATAAGAAAGTCTTGAGCAGGAGCCTACAGCCTCTTCGGGGATGTACATCCACATGCCGAGACGTGTGCCGGTGATGCCGTTAGCTGTGTCGCGGAACACCTTGGTGTCGCCGGTGTAATACAGATAGCCGTACATCCAGTTCTGGAAGGAAGCGCCCTGGGTATAGTCGAAGGTATAACCGAGAGCGTAGTTACCGGAGTGGACCTTACCGCCGTTTTCACGGGTAGCGAGGAAGGTGCCTTCCTTGATACCTGCAGCAACGTTGTTGCTTGCATCGGACCAGTAGTCCTTCTCAACGCCCTGATAAGGCATTGTGTAGCCGCCGGTGTATGTGCCGTTGGCGATAGCTTGTTCCATTCCTCTCCAGTCGAGCCAATTGGAAACGTCGCCGTCCTCGAAGTCGAAGAGAACTTCAGAGCCCTTGCCGTATGTAACGGTTACAGTAGCGGAGGGAAGAGTAGCGTCATACTTATAAGTAGCTGTTACTGTGCCGGATTTAACTGATTCATCGGTGGGAGCGGCATAGGTAAAGCCGTCCATTGAACCCGCGGTCACAGCAAAGTTATAGGAGCTTGCGGGAGCAAACATCTCAGCGCCGCTGTACATAGCGGTGATCGAGAAGTCTGCGGTCTTGCCGTAAGGAACAGTCTTTTCGCTTGCTGAGAACGCAAAGCTTGTGGGATTAACAACAGTCAGGTCGATAGAACCAACGACCTCGCCGTCATAGTTCATGTTAGCGGTTACTGTGCCGAGGGTGCCGTTGGATGTGAACACGCCGTCAGTGATCGTGCCGAAGCTGTTATCGGAAAGCGACCATGTTACATCTGCGGGGATCTCAGCGTTTCCGCCTGCAGCGTCAGCGCCTACAGCTTCGATCTCAACAGCAGCGTTGGGAGCACTGTAAGCATACTCGGTGGAAAGGTTAGCGTGGTCAAAAGTACCGTCTGCAACAGCAGTGGAGATGACCATCAGGGTGTTGGATACGGAACGGACAGTACCGTCGCAGCAAACGTTGCGGACTTCGATCTCATCGGAGCCTTCGGGTTTTGCAGCATAGGTAGCGGATCCGCCGCCATCAAGCTCGATAGCGTCTACGCAGCCGAGCTCGAGCATCAGCTGAGCCTGCTCTGCATAGGTCAGACCGATGGAGTAGGGCTGGTTGTTACCGTCAGCGAGCATAAGAACAACGCTGCCGTCTGCCTTCAGACCTACGGTCGAACGGGGATACTTGGAGGAAGCGTCGAGACCGGATACAACTGCGCCGTTTTTAACGAGCATCAGGTGTCCGCCGACAGCCTCAACAACGTGGTCAGCATAGTTGCCGAACTCGTTCTTGTCGCCGATTACATAAGAACCGTCGTCGAGCTGAGCAAAGAACTGGCAGGAGTTACCGGTTGCTGTGCCGTTGATGTTAACGCCTTCCATTACGAACGCGCCGGTAGGCTGACCGGTGGAAACGTTGTAGTAGGAAGCATTTGTAGAAGCGACTACGTTGTAGCCTCTCTTTGCCTTAGCTGCGTTAGCCTGTTCTACTACAGTCGCCTTACCCCAGACGCCTGTGTTGTCATTGTCATGGTAGTTAGCCTTGACTTCTGTCGTACCGTTGTTGACGTCGCAGTCAACTACAAAGTACTGAACACGCTTGCCGTTTCTGTCATAAGAAACAACAGATGTCTCTGTTACGCCTGGTGCCAAAGCGGTTTTGGTTTTTGACGCAACTGTCAGGCTGTACTCGGTCGTCTGAACTTCTGCCATAGCTGCGATGGGAGCTATAGTCGCGATAAGCATAAGCGAGAGTACCACTGCAATGACTCTTGTGAGAGTTTTGTGTTTTTGCATTTCTTTTTCTCCTTTTCTTTTTTTATATTAACGCCGTTCACGGCATCATATTCTTTTTTCTTCCCTGTACAGGTCTATGTATTCGGCGAACTTGATGTTCTGATCGAACTGCTTTGCCCGCTCGACACAAGACTCTCCCCTGTACGGCTTTGATTCGCAGATCCGTATTATCTCTTTTTCAAGAGCGTCGGTATCGTCCTTCGGAACAACCTTGCCGCAGGAATCGTCGAGCGCCTCGGGACTTCCGCCGGTGTCGAATGTCAGAACCGGAGTTCCGCAGGCAAGGGCTTCAAGATTAGTTGTCGGAAAGTTATCCTCACGCGTCGGATTGACAAAAACATCCGCGGCGGAATAAATCCCGGCAAGCTCCTTTTGATCCTTTGTGCGCCGGATGCAAATAATGTTTTCGGGCAGATCATCTTCCGAAGCTTTTCCGCCCACCAGAACGATCCTGTATTTATCGCCCAGTCTCCGGGCAAGCTCAATAAACGTGTCGATCCCTTTTCTTTTCTCCCATATCATGGCAACGCCGAGAACGAGGAATCTGTCCCCTACGTCATATTTTTTTCTGAAGTCCGATTCAAACGGAGAAAACACGGAAAGATCGATCCCGTTATGTATGACCTTTAACGGATATGCGCTCAAAAACGACATCCTGACCTGAGTAGCAAGCCAATCAGAAGGAGTGATGATCGTCAGGTCCAAATCATCGAAAAGGGCTTTCTTTTTTTTCAGCAGCTTTTCGCTTTTGTCAAAAAGCCAGCTGAAGGTTTTTCTTTGCGGACAACCTCCGCACCCTTCTTTCCACTTTTCACAGCCGGAGGCGTCATAATACATACAATAGCCTGTAAACGCCCAGCAGTCGTGAAAAGTCCAGAACACCTTGATTTTACGTTTTTTTATCCAATCGAAAAGCAATTCCAGATCACAGGCGTGGCTGTGCAGATTGTGAAGATGAATAACATCCGGATCAAGCTTTTCAAGGTATTTAATAAGCTGTTTTGTAGCGCCGGCTCCCTCAAAACCCCAGTTCCCGAAGAGCCTGGAGGCAAAAGCCGCGGCTTTTTTCTGAGTATCGGTGCCGTAGCGGATGCCGCATTTATGAGCGGATGCTCCGCTGTTGAAGAGAATGTGATTCTCAACATTGTTTTTTGTCAGCAAATCGCTGACCGAGGCACATATCTTGCCTGTGCTTCCCGCTTCGCAGGTAGCGTTGATCTGAACAACAACCATCTTATCTCTCCGACTTTATAACGCCCACGCGGGGAAAAACGGATACACATGAAGGGTATCGCCCGCCGTATACGCGCGGAAGATATACCAGAAGGTAAAAAAGCCCAGCATCACAACATATATAACATTAGCAACGTACCTGTTCTTTTCGGACGCGCTGTTAAGAATTCGGGGTATCAGCAGAGGGATGAACAAAAGGTAATAGTAATTCATCCTCATCGCGAGCGAGTTGATTCCCGCGAAAACCTGCAATATCGTTGCCAGAAGCAACAGGTTTCTCATCCCCAGCGTATCCTTGTCAAGCAGGGAGTTGTCGGGAATGATATAACTGAGCACAAGCAGTCCGACAAGCAAAAGGAATACCATAATAGCGCCTGTTTCCCTGATCGTGCCCGATTGATAATCACTTAAGAAAGCCTTTAACCATGAAAAAATCGGAACTCTAAAAACATATACAATGATTATTATCGGAATGATTATCAACAGACTGCTGTTAATTCTCAGATCAAAATAATATACAGGGTACATCAAAAGCAAAACTATAGCGGAATGATGGAATAAAAACGCTAAAAACGCCATCAGCAGGAATAAAACAAGCTTTCGGTTTTTCGTGAAGTAATACGCGGGGACCGCAAAAGTCATAGCCAGAACCTGACGAAGCGCCGAAAAATAGATCGAAAACAATCCCAGTGAAAGAAAAAGCACAACAGAAAGATACGCGTTCTGCTTAGCGTTCAAGATATACAATGTCGCGATCGGACCTAGTGATAAAACCGAGAATATGACCATTGCCACGCGGTAATCCATCGTGAAGAAAGAAATAACTTTTGATATGAAATAAAATGCAACGTCGGATTCGCCGCTACTTGCAATGTTGAAAATCCTTCCGAATGACATATGCGACGCTTCGATAAACATACGGTGATAATTTATCGTATCGATTCCGACTTTTTCGCTTCGAAAGCACAAAATCAGCAGCCAGATCAAAAAGAATGAAGCAATAATAAGACGGTTTTTCAGTTCTCTGTTTTTTAGGTGATTTCCTAAAAGCGCTACAAGCGCCGGGGTACCGACCATCACATAATACGGCCACATCATAACAGTGCTATAATTCTCCTTTTACGAGGTTTTGACTCTTCTGAACAATCTGTAATAAACCTTGCGGATAAACGGCCGCAAATAACCGTAAAAGCAAATAAGTTTTAACGAAAGCTTCTGACTAAAGCTGAACAAGCGTGTTTTTTCAGCTTCCGAAAAACACATCCGCAAAATAGTCTTGTTTGCGTGAACAGCTTCTCCCTTTGCGTAATAGTATAAAAAGTTAAATTCTTTGTCGCTTTTCTCAGCAAACATCGGAACGATGCTTTCGGCGATCTTATTCGCTTCAACACGGTGGAGCTCAGGCATGGTCTGTGTGACCTGCTGCTTGTGGATGCGGTAATGAACGCCGAGGTCGCTGCTCATGATCATGGAAAAACCATTCAGGAATATATTCCACCACATTACTATATCCTGACAGTAACGAAGCTTTTCGTCAAACATCCCGACCTTATCAAACACCTTTTTCGGGATAAGGAAGGAACAGCCTGCCGCGGTGTTTTTTATGACCAGCATAAGAGCTTCCCGGCTCGAATACAGCTTGTCGGGCTTTTGCGATAACGAATGCGGAAAAACTTCCGAGCGTTCGTTGATACAGTCGGACGAACAATACGGGATAATATCTTCATCACCGCCGTTGGCTTTAATAAGGGCGATCTGCTTTTCGACCTTTGTTTTTTCATAAACGTCATCGTGAGATAACCATGAAAAATAACTGCCATTCATTTCTCTGATGCCGAGGTTAAGCGCAGATGATACTCCGCCGTTCGGCTTTTCATAGTATTTTATCCTGTCGCCGTATTTTCGGGCAGTCCGGGCGGTCGCTCCGTCGTCGGTGGATCCGTCGTTTATAACAAGCACTTCAATATTCGGGTATGATTGCGAAAGAGCGCTGTCAATAGCTTCCTCCATGTAGTTTGCGCCGTTATAAACGGGAATGATTATGGAAACAAGCGGCATATCAGACGTCATATAATAACTCCAAACTCAAACTCTTTTCTTTATCCTGCGGACAGCTTTACCCATCAGCAAAAGCATCGTCGCGTTTTTACGCTTGCCGAAGAAATAGAAAACCTTCCAGTGAAACGGCATATAAGACAGATCCAAATCAGCCAAAGCCTTTTCATACAGCGGATTATGCAAGATGTTTTTTTTCAACTCTTCTCTCTTTTGAGAAAAGCTGAAACCTGAGATCAGCTCGATCAGAACATTTCCTAGCAGATCAAGAGCGACGCGGTTGCGGAAGCATTCGGACTCTCTTTCATCTTCCGATTTGTCTGTGATCGCTTTTATTCTTTCAAAAAGATTCAATCTTTTGCTTAAAAAATCATCGCGAAATGTCTTTGTCAATGACTTTCTGCTGACTTTGCGGTAATGCAGAAAATATCTGTCGATATAAAACGCGCTTTTGGCTTTCTGAAAATACAGAATATTGAACAGAAGGTCTTCCGTGCCGATGATCTTAGTATCGACAAACGATACGGATTCCGCGATAGCCTTCTTATACAGCTTGTTGCAGGATGAGGACAGCGAGTCAAGATTCTCGGGATGTCCTGTCTGCTCGCCGCGGGGACCGATCACCTGAAGATACAGCTCATGGAACTTTTCGTCCTTATACAAAGCGGGCTCGTCCGGAAGGACCTTGCGCTTCAGACTGTGATTATCATATTCCCTGACATACGACCAGATAACAACGTCGACGCCGTGCTCAACAGCCGCTTTAACGGCGATCTCGCAGGTATCCTCGTCGATCCAGTCATCGCTGTCTAAAAAAATCACAAATTCGCCTGAGGCGAGCTTCAGACCTCTGTTTCTTGAAGCGGATAAACCTGAGTTTTCAAAATGCTTAACTTGAAAGTTTGAACGTCCGGCAGCGAATTTTTCACAAATATCCCCGCTTCCGTCGGTCGATCCGTCGTCGATTAGCAAAACCTCTGTATTGCCGTATGTTTGATTGGCAACGCTTTCAAGACACTCTTCAAGATAGTCTTTTACGTTATAAACGGGAATAATGATTGAAACCAAAGGCTGTCGGTTGTTTGAGTCATTTCCCATAATATATATCCTTTAGTTCTTTTTTTACCCTGTCAAAGCTATATCCGACCGCGATCTTATAACCCTCACGACTGAACGAAAGGTATTTCTCGTTATCTGACAACACCTCGGTGATCCTGTCCGCCATTGCTTCATGGTCTCCGAAGTCGACCAGATACCCGTTCACGCCGTCCTTTACGAGCTCGTTATGACCGCGGTTTTTTGTAGCAACAACGGGATTGCACGACAGCATCCCCTCGATGAGATTGAGACCGAGACCCTCGCGTATACTACAAGAAATGCTGAGCGAGCACATTTTTTGATACTCTTCAAGATTCAGGCAGTAGCCCAAAAGCTTGACGTGCTCCCTCATATCGAGTTCGTCGATAAGAGCTTCAAGATTATCCTTTTCACTTCCGTTGCCCGCCAAAAGCAGCATAACGTCCGGTATCTTTTTTATAACATACGGCATAGCGCGTACCGCCATAGCCTGGTTTTTATTCGGTAAAAGCTCGCCGACGCACAAAATCGCCGTGCCGTTTATTCCGAGCTTTTGTTTGAGAGCAGCCTTTTCCTCCGGGCTTGCAGGACTGTAACGCTTGCTGTCAACACCGACGCCGTGGATCCTTTCGACCCTGCAGCGGAATTTTTTCTTGGCAAAAAGGTAATCTTCCTCGTTTATTGTTATAAGAACGTCGGTCTTTTTTGAAAAATGCTTTTCGATAGGATAGTAGAGCATCCAGTTTTTTCGGGAAGCTCCGCGGTAAAAATGGAAGCCGTGAGCCGTGTAAAAAACCTTTGTTCCGTTTTTACGGGCTTTTTTCGCCGCCTTGCGGGAGAGTATGCCTCCTACGGGTGTGTTGCAGTGAATGATGTCGTAATTTCCGCTGTTGATGATCTCCTTTAGCTGACGGTAAGCGGCGGTGTTGCTCTTGTTAAGCGGCGAACGCTGAAAAGGAACATCAAACACCCTGTCGGCAAAATCGAGCTTCATACCGTTTTTCTCAGCCAGGTTATCGCGCGCGGCGACATGTATCTCAACTGTAGGATCTGACTCGCGCAGCATTTCTACGAGCGCGCGATGGAACTGACAAATATGACTTTGTACAGTTGCCACCAATAGTATCTTCATTGCAACAAATCCTTTCAGTTTAATACCGGCATTACGGATCAATACGGCAGCAAAACATTTAATCTGTAATAAGCACGCTCTTTGAGCGCTCTCGCTTTGGTGTGGTTAACGTCGACGATGTCGCCGCTCGCCGCGTCTATGCGGCTGTCGAGTTCATTTCTTACGGCAGTATATACCGAATCCTTATATCTGTCCTCAAAGGACGCGCTCAGAAGCGTTGTGAGAATGATACGGTTATTATACGGAATAGTGATCAGATCGGAGAACATATGCTCGCAGACCAGCGTAACACCGTCTCTTGAAGGCCAGTGCCATTCCCAATACAACTGATCCTGCCACGCGATCGGACGCTTGCTGTCCGGGAGGAAATACTTATCTATATAATCGCGGAAAACCTTGTCGGTCTCGTTCACGATTTTTCTGTTTGTCAGATATTTATAAAATGTAGTGCATTTTCTGGGAGTCGGCTTTTTTCCGAAGGAACGCTTTCCCATATATCTTTTGGAATATCGCGCTCTCGAAATCTCAGACGCCCAGGATTTGACCTCTACGTCAAAATCCGACTGTTTATCAAGGAACGCGCGCTTGCGAACGTCGTTCGGATTGTTGTCGCGCACGTCTCCGCCGTTCCAAATCAATATCTTGCGGATGTCATCTATATTTTCAAACTCGTCGTCAGAGTACGGGATGTGATAGAAAATGTGCGGCAGGCCGAGTTCTTTGCAGATCTTAACGGCAGCCTCGGCGTCCGGAACCTCGTTCGGCTGGGAATCATAGCTGAAATACAAAAACTTATCGTAGAGCTCGTTCGCGCCCGCAAGAGTCGTTTTGCTGTCGCATCCGCCGGTCAGAGAAATCGCGGGGCGATCCCACTTTTCGGAGATGAGGCGCATGGTTTTTTTCAAAAACTCGCATGTACAGGAAACGATCGTTTTAAAATCCAGATCCTCGGTGTGCGGATAATAAAACCTGATAAGCTCGGTTTGTCCGTCTACCTTCAAGTAATGATTCGGGATCATGCGCTTCACTTCTCTGAAGCTTGTAAGGTTTCCGGGAAGCTGATTCCCGAAATACGAAAACGTCCGGCATTTCTTCAGGCGTGTAATATAATCGTCTTCCTTAAAGCCCGCCAGATCGCTTATAAGGTTAGTGTGTGAAGCGGCGTAAAAGCTCTGCGCGTTTTCGGTAAAAAACACCGTTTGCAGGGAAACCGCGTCGTTTAAAAGGATAAGCTTGTCCGGAAATAAGACAAAAATACAAAACACGCCGGTAAGCTCGTTGACCGATGAAAAAAAGCTGTCTTTTTCGGAGGTTCTTTTAAGGAGCTCCTCAACGATCTTATCCTCGCTTATATCACCGGTGATAATGTTGTACGCGTGACCGATAAGTCCGACGGTCACTCCCCCGCCGCTTTTAAGAAAAAGCGTTTGCAAAGGGTGAGTCATGACCGTGTAGTTTCCAACTTCGGTCTTATGCCAATTCCCGTAAAAAGGGTAACTTTCAACATCGATATCGCGATCTGTAATCAGGAACCCGCGGCAAAAAATCTTTGATTTTAAATAATCACTTTTTTCAGTGAGTTGTAAGATTTGAGCTTTATCCATTCAACAGATTCTCCAAAATCAATTGATTAAGCCTCGTCAACGATACGACGTATAAGCTTAGCTGTTTCCGTTTTGTTTTCCTCCCATTTTTCGGGATGGTTTTCGCAATACTTTTCGTATTCGCGGATCTCGTCTATTCCCTTATCGAATACGTTTTCAACATCTGAAATGTGATTCGTTTCACTGACATTGCAAAAGCTGCGGGAAAGAATAACGGAAGCGGAGCCCAAACGGTAATGCTCCATAATAATATGCTCAGATCTGAGCAGACCCTTGCCGATGGAAGCGATCCCGCCGAAACCGAACGGAACACCGACGGCATTAAATTTTTCGGCAAGCATATCCATTATGCCCTCGGCAAGAGGCTCAAACATAAACTTCTTGCCGTAACCTATAGACAGATCGTTTAATCCGATATAATACTCGTCGATGCCGCCGACACCGATAATATCGTCAACGTGTTCAACCGCCTGCGGAGTCTCGACAAGCGCTATGGTTTTTGCGCGGCCGTCAACAGCCTTTACGAAGCGCTCGACCTCACCGGCAGAATAAAAATACGGAAGCATGACATATTCCGGATGGCAGGAGATTATATCCTCGATCTCCTTTTCAAAGTCATATCCGTAACGCTCCAGATTAGCGATAGAATTGCAGCGAACAAGCAGATCGCTCTTTGTAATGACGCTGCGGACGCTTTTTATGTCCTCAATAGTATGTTTTGATTGAACGGTGTTCATTCCGCCCTGACGGTCAGCCTTTCCGATGTGTTCCAGATCGACATAAATCCTGTCGACGCCGGCTTTCTCCGCGATAAGAGAGACTTCGGGGCTGTTCGTTATATACATTAATCGTAACGCCAAATCTGCCCCTCCTAATAAAGATTTTGAAAAAACTTTTACCGGTCAGAAACAATAACCGAAAAGCACACTAAAAAGAGAACGACACGCAAATCACTTTTTATAATACTCGTTATAATAATAGTGGCTTTTATAATTTCTTCTGTAATACTTGCTGTGTCCGCCTTTTCCGTTATAAACGACGCCCAAAACCTTTGCGTCGGAAAAATCCATCTGGCGGAAGGTCTCCCTGACCATTTTGAACTCGGTCAGATTATGTCTGATTACGATAAGATAGCCGTCGACAGTGTGTGACAGGATCACCGCGTCGGTAACTATATTAACGGGAGGGAAGTCAAGGATAACGTAGTCGTAATACTCCTTTAAAAGTGTAACAAGACTGTCCATCTGCTGAGAGCCCAGCAGCATGGTCGGGTCAGGAGGAACGTCGCCCGCGGTCAGCACGTCGATCCCGTATTCGGGAACGCTCTGGATGATCTCGCCCTGAATATCCTCATTTCCTGCAAGATAATTGCTCAGTCCCGGCTTTTGATTGATACCGATTTTTGATGCGATGGTGGGAAGGCGCATATCGCAGTCGACGATAATGACCTTCTTTTTGTTTTGCGCAAAGGAAATGCCGAGGTTTATCGCGACCGTACTTTTTCCTTCACCTCTGTTTGCGGAAACGACTCCGATGCATTTGCTGTCCGAGCCGGGAAGCGAGAACATAACGTTAGTTCTCAACGACTTGTACGCCTCACGGGTAGCAAAGGAAGAATTTTCCGATAACAGCATTTTTGATTTATCAAATAATTGGGAAATTGTTTTACGCTTTTTCACTGTTCTGATCTCCCTTGTCGTCCTTTTTGTCGTCCTTTTTTTCATAGTAGTATTCGTAATAATAACCCGATTTTCCTCCGCCCTGATTGTAGACGTCGGGAATCACGCCCAATACCGGGACCGAGAATCTCGCCTCAATATCGGCTTCGTTTGTGATCGTGTCATTGCGCAGGAACTGGATTATCAGAAGCAGGATCGTCAGAACGGCTCCGGCAACAAAACCGAGCAATGTGTATTTTACATAGCTGGGCTTGAAGATATGGTCAGGGATCTGAGGATACTCAACGATCTTCATCGAGCTGCCCTCAACTATATCGGCCATTATCTTCGGGGAAACCTTTCCGATAGCGTTAGCTATTTTATATGACTCCTCGGGACTTCTCGCAACGACATAAACCTGGATAATCTCTGTTTCATCCTGGATCTCGGTGGTAACCATACCCTTAAGCTGCTTTACGGAATAGCCCAGATCCATCTCTTCGGTAGCAGCGGAGAGAATAGTGTTGCTCTTGATTATTTTTGAATAAGTCAAAACCAACTGCTTCGCAGCGGAAACGTCGGAGCTTGTCAGCAGGTCGGACGTCGCCGCAGACTGCTTGTTGTTGACGTACGCAGTAAAGCTGCAGCGGTAAGTCGGGTGCACAAAGATCTTGGTCGCAAAGAACGCAAGCGTTCCCGTGATAACACCGACCAATATGATGATGAATATTTTTTTGACCAGATAGCCGAGCAAAGGAAGGATATTTATCTCCATCTCGGCGCTGAAACCGCCTTTGTTAGCGTTCTTTTCTTTTGAATTCTTTTTACTCATAGTTAAATTCATTACTCCATGCTGTATTTAAGAGAATCTATAAAAACGTGCTAAAACGCCGTAATACATACATACACATATCATTATATCATATTTCTGTAATTTGTCAACAAAAAATATCCGATCCCCTTCCCTTTTCTTGGCAAAACATCACACAAACAACAACAAAGAATTGCAATCGACAAGGAAACAGCAATATTTTGCAATATACATCACATCACATCAACAAACGGAAGCCTTGCCCAAAGTGCACACAAAAACAAAGGATCGACACAAAAAACAAGCTTTATTTTTCAATTACAAAGCCCGCAATTATTTTTTTGTTTATCTATTGACAAGGAATAACGGTTATGCTATAATAGCACCTGTTGAGAAAAACAGAATATATGCGAGTGTGCTGGAATAGGCAGACAGGCACGTTTGAGGGGCGTGTGTCTTTGACGTACGGGTTCAAGTCCCGT
>CACXGW010000002.1 GCA_902767325.1 uncultured Ruminococcus sp. | reverse complement strand
GCGGTTCGGGACAGCAGTGTTATGAGCGTACATCGGTTTCTTCCTCCTTGTTTTGTCATCGGTTATCTTCTTGACTGACACTATTATTTTCAACCGCTCAGGACAAAAAGAGGACAAAAATGAAAGCGATCGTTTTTATAGACAACGAACCGTTTTTCTGATATTATAAAAGCATAAGGGAAATGCGAAACGGAGGAGACTGTGAAAGTGAAAAAGGTCATATTTGTTATCATTTCGGCGCTGTTGTTTTTCTTCATGCTCGCGGTTCTGGAGCTGAACAAGAACACCGTATGGGGTTTTGTTCTCGCAGCTGTCGTCGCTGCGGGATTCTATGCGGCACACCGTCTGATCATCAAAAAGAATAACAAATGGTATCTCAAAGGCACGGCGTGGTTCGGCTGGCTCCTGCTGTTTTCGGGCGTGCTGTTTCTGACATGGCCGCCTGTGCGGAACGTCCCCGCTGTCAGCGTGAAAAACCCGGATAAAACGGAAATCGTCACCGTGGCGCAGGGTGAAGTGCAGGGCGTGTACAACGAGGACAAGAGTGTAGAGGTCTACGCCGGTATCCCCTACGCGAAGCCGCCTGTCGGCGATTTGAGATGGAAGGAACCGCAGGATCCCGACAAGTGGGACGGCGTGCTGACTGCCGACCGGTTCGCGCCGATGAGTATGCAGCCGCGCAATCTGCCGATCTATTACTCGCTCGCGCAAATCATCGGATATCACGATTATCAATTCTCGCTCGACGATAACTATATGCCGCCGGTCAGCGAGGATTCCCTCTATCTGAACGTCTGGAAGCCTTCGGGTGACGCGAAGAACCTGCCTGTCATGGTATATATACACGGCGGCTCTTTACAGACCGGTCAGCCTTGGTATGAGGATTACAGCGGAGAAGGACTCGCGAAGGAGGATGTGATCGTCGTCAACATGGGCTACCGCCTCGGCGTTTTCGGGTACTACGCGGATGATGAACTGACGCGCGAATCGACTCACGGCACGACGGGCAGCTACGGCTTGCTTGATCAGATCAAGGCGCTCGAATGGGTACGCGACAACATTTCCGCTTTCGGCGGCGATCCCGGCAACGTTACCCTCTCCGGCGAATCGGCGGGTGCGGCAAGCGTCAGCGCATTGTGCACATCTCCTCTCGCAAAAGGACTGTTCAATCGCGTGATCCTCGAAAGCTCCACTCTGGCATCGGTGACTCCTCCCCATTCCTTCCGCACGCTCGGCGAAGCGATGGAAGCGGGCAGAGAAACAAAAACCAAATACGGCTGTAAGTCTGTTGACGATTTGCGCAATGTGAGCGCCGACGCGCTTGTCGAGGAAGCGTACACGCATCACCATATCACCATTGACGGCTATGTCCTGCGCGAGACGCCCTACGAATCCTACCGGAAGGGCGTGCATAACGAAGAAGCGATCCTCCACGGCTACAACGACGAGGAAAGCGGACCGTTTATCATGTTCGACCGCACGGACATGAGCAATTATGAGCAGAAAATACGCGAATACTTCGGCGATTTGACGGATGATATCCTCGCAATCTATCCGGCTTCAACGGATGAGGAAGCGGAGAAAAACTGGGCGGAGATCTACGGCGCGGTGTTCTTCGATTATCCGCACTACTGCCTGAACCGTCTTGCCGCCGAAAACAATATTCCTGTCTATGAATACCTTTTTGCCAAAAAGAACGGCAGGCTGAGCGACTGGCACAGCGGTGAGCTGGTATATTGTTACGGCAACATTCCGCAAAGCTCCGCGCTTTATGACAGCCTCGACAGAGAGCTGAGCTGGCAAATGCTCGGCTACTGGAGGAACTTCATCGCGGCAGGCAATCCAAACGGCAGCGATTTGCCGAAATGGGAACAAAACAGCTCCTCGAACAGCGTCATGTATTTCGGCAGCACCACCTCCATGACAGCTGAAAAGGAACACGAGCTTTTCGCGGTACTGGATAAAAAAGACGGATGTACGGCAATATTCGCGCACGTATTTTCATGTTCAAATTGCCGAGCGGAGAAGTCGAAATGCTAATTTCCAATCTTTTCAATTTG
>CACXGW010000001.1 GCA_902767325.1 uncultured Ruminococcus sp. | reverse complement strand
GCCTGACGCTGCATGTTCGCGCCCATCAGAGCACGGTTTGCGTCGTCGTTTTCAAGGAACGGGATCATCGCCGTAGCGACGGAAACGACCATCTTAGGCGAAACGTCCATATAGTCGAAGCGTGAAGCCGGAAGCTCGACGAACTCGTCGCGGTAACGGCCTACGACGCGGTTGTTGACGAATCTGCCGTTTTCATCAAGCGGCTCGTTCGCCTGCGCGACATAGTAGTTGTCCTCTACGTCGGCGGTCATATATACGACCTCGTCGGTAACGACGCCGGTCTCTTTGTCGATCTTGCGGAAGGGAGCCTCCACAAAGCCGTATTTATTGATCTTCGCGAAGGACGCGAGATACGAGATAAGTCCGATGTTGGGACCTTCGGGGGTCTCGATAGGACACATACGTCCGTAGTGGGTGTAGTGAACGTCGCGGACTTCGAATCCCGCGCGGTCACGCGACAGACCGCCCGGACCGAGAGCCGACAAACGGCGCTTGTGAGTAAGCTCGGCAAGCGGGTTTGTCTGATCCATGAACTGCGACAGCGGAGAGGAGCCGAAGAACTCCTTGATAGCCGCCGTTACGGGACGGATGTTGATAAGCGAATTGGGAGTGAGGTTCTCCATATCCTGCGACTGGGTGGTCATTCTTTCGCGGACGACGCGCTCCAGACGGGAGAAGCCGATGCGGAACTGGTTCTGAAGCAGCTCGCCCACGCAGCGGATACGTCTGTTGCCGAGGTTATCGATATCGTCGGTGTTGCCCACGCCGTGAGCCACGCAGTTGAGGTAGTTGATGGTGGCGAAGATGTCCTCGACCGTGATGTGGTTGGGAACGAGCTCGTCTGATTGCTCGCGGAGCATTTCCTTAAGCTGCTCCTCGTTCTCGGCGGAATCGAGGATGTCGCACAGAAGCTCAAAGCGGACGTTTTCGCGGATGCCGCACTCAGCCTCTGCGTCGAAGTCGACGTACTTGGAGATGTCGACCATAGTGTTGGAGACGATCTTTACAACAGCGTCGTCACCGCCCTTTACGAAGGCGACCTTTACGCCGGCGTTCTCGATCTCGAGAGCCTTTTCCTTGCTGATCTTCTCGTCTCTGAGCGCCATGACCTCGCCGGTGCGGGGATTGGCGATGGGCTCGGTGATGACTCTGCCCTCAAGGCGGTTTGCCATGCCGAGCTTTTTGTTGTATTTATATCTGCCGACGCGCGACATATCGTAGCGGTTGGGGTCGAAAAACAGGTTGTGGATGTGCTGCTGGGCGCTGTCGACCGTCGGAGGCTCCGAGGGGCGCAGCTTTTTGTATACCTCGATAAGACCTTCCTCGATGTTGTGAGCCTGATCCTTTTCGATGGTAGCCTTGATCCTTTCGTCGTCGCCGAAGAAGTCGAGGATCTCGGCGTCGCTTCCCATACCCAGAGCGCGGACAAAGGAAGTGACTGGCAGCTTGCGGTTTTTATCGATGCGGACATAGAACACGTCGTTGACGTCGGTCTCATACTCCAGCCATGCGCCGCGGTTCGGGATGACAGTGGTGGTGTAGAGCTCCTTACCGGTCTTGTCGTGATCCATTTTATAGTAAACGCCCGGTGAACGGACCAGCTGAGATACGATAACGCGCTCGGCGCCGTTGATAACGAAGGTGCCGCTGGGGGTCATCAGCGGGAAGTCGCCCATAAAGACGTTGCTTTCCTTGATTTCGCCCGTAGATTTGTTTAAAAGGCGCGCGGTAACGCGGAGCGCGGCGGAATAGGTCGCGTCCCTTACCTTACATTCGATCACGCTGTAGTTGGGGTGGTCAACATCGAGGGTGTAGTCGATGAAGTCGAGCACAAGGTTGTCCTGATAGTCGGTTATTCCCGACACATCCTTAAAGACTTCCTTGAGTCCTTCCTCGAGGAACCAGCGATAGGATTCCTTTTGCACCTCAATGAGGTTGGGCATATCGATGACTTCATCGATCTTGCCGAAGCTCATTCTTTCGGTGTTGCCAAGCTTTACGGGTTTGACATTAACCATAGGCGTATCACTCCTTAATTTTTTTCGACGAAACAGGGTTTGGCGCTTGAAAAAGCAGGAAAGATTTTCATCAAAAAAGCTCTTGACAGAAGAGATATTTTATGATAATATTCCCCTGTTAAAGACGTTTTTTTGCGATTATTATCCGCCTTATCGGCGCATACCCCCATTATGGTACATTATACTATTTTACGCCTCCGAAGGATTTTTGTCAAGGGGTTTTGCCGAAGTTTTTACAATTTTTTAATCTTTAATTCTCCAAAGGAACCAAACACCTTTGGAGCTTATTTTTGCCCCAAAAAGAAACACTCGGCAGCGTGGAGAGATTTAATGCGGAATTCGGAATTCGGAATGCGGAATTGAGTTATAGGAAAGGTTTGCCTTACAATCCAATACAAATCGGAGCGAAGCGACCCTACACTATGCACTGTGCACTAACTCTAAACTCTAAACTCTCAACTCTAAACTCTCAACTCTCAACTCTAAACTCTCAACTCTAAACTCTCAACTCTCAACTCTCAACTCTAAACTCTTAACTCTAAACTCTAAAAAACCCCTTTACTCTCCCCCAAATATTTGTTACAATAAAGGTAAAGAATAAATGCTTTGAAAGGTGTGATATTATGGCAGGATTAAACAGAAAGGTCGTGCTTGTCGGAACGGGTATGGTCGGTATGAGCTTTGCTTACGCGGCGCTCAATCAGAGCGTCTGCGACGAGCTTGTGCTTGTCGACCTCAACGAGGTGCGCGCCAGAGGCGAGGCTATGGACCTTAACCACGGTCTTGCGTTTTCAAACTCGAGTATGAGGATCTACTTCGGCGACTATGACGACTGCTCCGACGCGGACATCGTTGTCATCTGCGCGGGAGTGAACCAAAAGGACGGCGAAACGCGGCTGGAGCTTTTGCAGCGCAACACCAGGGTGTTCGAGTCCATCGTGCCGAGGGTCGTTTCTTCGGGCTTTGACGGAATTTTCCTTGTGGCTACGAACCCGGTCGACATTATGACGCGCGTGACGTACGAGCTTTCGGGCTTTAACGCCGCCAAGGTCATCGGCACCGGAACCACGCTGGACACGGCGAGACTGCGCTATCTTCTGGGCAAATATTTTGAGATTGATCCGCGCAATATGCACGCCTATGTCATCGGCGAGCACGGCGACAGCGAATTCGTACCGTGGAGCCAGGCGATAGTCGCGGTGAACCCGATCTGCGATATGCTCGACGACAACCCGCGCTACAAGCAGGAAGACCTCGACCAAATAAGCGACGAGGTCCGCACCGCCGCATATCAGATAATCAAGGCGAAGGGCAGCACCTATTACGGAATCGGAATGGCGATCTGCCGCATCGTGCGCGCGATCTTCCACAACGAGAACACAGTGTTCACCACCTCGGTGCGCCTGCGCGGCGAATACGGGCTGAGAAAAGAAGTATTCATCGGCAACCCCTGTATAATAAACAGCGGCGGCGCCAACCGCATCTTAGAGCTCAATCTCACGGATGAAGAACTCGAAAAATTCAAAAAGTCATACGAGATACTCGACAAAAGCTTTCAGTCGATTGAATTCTGAGTCAATGCGTAATTCGTAATGCGCAATTCGTAATTTCGGTCGGGCAGATGGAAATGTTTAAGCAGAAGCATTTCATTCCCGACCGCAGTAGTATAAATACGGTCGGGCAGATAACGTTGTGCAAAAGCAACGCTGTCTGCCCGACATCAATTACGCATTCCGAATTACGAATTCCGAATTAAAAAAGTGCGCCTCCGTTTCCGTGGTGTTCTTAACGGAAAATTTGGTGGCTGTGATACCCTGAAGGCTTAAATGTGCCTTCAGGGTATTTTTCTGTTTAGTTTTTGTCTAATACTAATACCTAATAAAAAGTGGACAGCCTTTGCGGTCTATTTTCCGCAATACTTCGTTGTCGTCCTTGCAAGGCGTCAGCCT